>DATLUZ010000226.1:0-69978 GCA_035577785.1 Burkholderiales bacterium
AGGCGTCATGAAGCGTTTAATAGCACCTAAGCAGAAGCTGTCGAGCATCGCGGTCGGGCTCGCCCTGGCCGGTATGGCGGCCGTTCCGGTTGCCGCATTCGCCCAAACGAAATCAAACCCCGTCTGTCCTAACGAAACCGCGCACTACAACCCTGGGAACGGTGAAGACATCATCGTCCCGAAGGGCTTCAAGGTCGAGGTGTTCGCGCGCGACCTCAACATGCCGACCGACATTGCGTTCGTCGGCAACAAGGACCGGTTCAAGGCCTACGTGCTCGAGTCCGGCACCGGCCTGCCGAGCCAGTGCAACGACAACACGAAGGTGCCGGTCACGCCGGGCGACGTAACCGGGCCGAAGCTCAGCAAGTTCGACGCAAAGAATCCGTTCACGCCCGACATCCTGGTATTCGACCAGGACGGTCACAAGGTCGCCGGCCCGCTCGGCAAGCCGACCGCCTCGGGCGGCGGATTCCAGCTCGACGGTCCGGCAATCGGGTTGGCCTTCCAGCATGACTTCCAGGGTGGCAGGTTCTTCGCGACCGACTCGAACCAGGGCGTACGCGGTGCGGTCAGCGGCGGCGGCAACAACACTTCGCGCATCGTAGAGGTGGGCCTGCCCGCCGGAACGATCACCACGATGGTGAGAGGCCTGCCCACCGGCGATCACCCCACCGAGCAGCTTGCCGTCAAGGACGGCTGGCTCTACTGGTCGCAGGGCTCGGCGACGAACTCGGGCGTCACAGGCCACGACAACGGCGGCGGGGGCAACCAGCATGAGATCGCCTGCCAGCAGATCACGCTCAGCCAGAACGTGTGGGACTCGGGCGACGGCCACATCTCGAGCGGCTATTCGAACCACGGCGTGCATCGTCCCGGCGCGGTAGTGCCTGCCTTCGAGGGCGCAACCAGCAGGGGCATGTGCACCGGCGCGATCCTGCGCACGAAGATCGGCAATGCGGGGACCATGCAAAACAACATCGAGCCGGTGGCGTGGGGATTCCGCAACCCGTACGGCATCCGCTTCTCGTCCAACGATCACCCGCTGAAGGGCGAGCTGATGTACTCCGAGAACGGCGAGGACGAACGCGGCGCCCGGCCGACCAACAACGCGCCGGACCGCGTCGGCGTTGCGCGGCAGAATTCCGACGGGTCGCCAGAATGGCACGGCTGGCCGGATCGCTTCGGCTTCCTCGATTCGACCCAGTCGGTGTTCAATCCTAAGGGCAGCCCGGCGGACGACAATGCGGCGCTGTACGCGAACAAACCGGTGTTGCCGGTGCTTGCCTTCTTCCCGCAGCAGCCGAAGGCGCCCCTCGGGCTTGAACCGGCCGACGTGGCCGCGGTCGGCCTGGACTTCGTGCCGAACTCGTTCGTCGGCGGCATCGTGAAGAAGCACGGCGTGCTGCTCTCGCGCGAAGGCGATTTCGGCTTCTCGCAGGCGAATGGCACGCCGGAAGCCGGACACGACGTCGAGCTCGTGAATTTCACCGGGAACTCGCCAACGGAGCTGACTCAACTGCGCTTCGCGTTCAATTGCAGGCAGGCGGACCAGCAGCGCAATACGAGCGATGGCGTGCCGCGGTGCAACGGTGAGACCGAGCAGGCGTTCGTCATGGAAGTGCGCGGCATCAACCGTCCGACGACCATCCGGTTCGGGCCCGACGGCGCGGCGTATCTCGTCGACTACGGCGCGGTGCGCGACCCGGGCAACTCCGATGAGGGGTCGCGCTTCGCCGACGGTGCGGACGCCCCGCTGGTGCAGATTCCCGGCACCGGCACGATCTGGAAGATCAGCCGCATCGACGATGGCCGGGGCCACGACCACGACCATGATGACGACGATGATTGATTAGCAAGCAGTTTCGCCTCGCAAAGGCCCGCGGCGCGAGTCGTGGGCTTTTTTTTGGGACAATCAGCCGGATGAAGGACGCACGCGTTGCATCGGCGATCTCGCATTGGGCGCCGCGGTTCGTGTCGAACGGGGTCATCCTCGCCGACTTCGAGGAGGTCACCGGCTCGATCGAGCGCTGGGAGGACTGGTGCGCCGCCTGGTCGGCGCGCGCCAAGCTGCACGAAGACCTCGGAACCGAGGCCCTGCGCGACCGCCACAGGCTCACGGCGGGCGAGCATTTCGTGCGCGCGGCGATGTATTACCACTTCGCGAAGTTCGTGTTCGTGCAGGATCCGCTGCAGATGCGCGCGGCGCACAAGAAGGCCGTGGAGTGCTATACCAGCGCGCTGCCTCTCATGCGGCCGCCGGGCGAGCGCGTGACGATCGGCCCGTACGTCGGCGTGCTGAGGAAGCCCGGCGCTGGCCGCTGCCCGGTGCTGGTCATGGCGCCGGGCCTGGATTCCACGAAGGAGGAGCTCCACGCCTACGAGGAGCCGTTCCTCGCCCGCGGCATCGCGACGCTCGCCATCGACGGGCCGGGGCAGGGCGAGGCCGAGTACGAAATCCCCATCTGCGGCGACTACGAGCGCGCCGCCAGCGTGGTGGTCGACTGGATCGAGAAGAGGAGCGACGTGGATGCGAAGCGCGTCGCCATGTGGGGCGTGAGCCTCGGCGGCTACTACGCGCCGCGTGCGGCCGCCTTCGAGAAGCGCTTCCGCGCGTGCATCGCGCTGTCGGGTCCGTTCGAGTGGGCCGAGATCTGGGACGCGCTGCCGGACCTCACCCGCGATACATTCCGCGTGCGCAGCCATTCGGCGACGCAGGCCGAGGCGAAGCAGAAGGCCGCCGCCCTCACACTGAGCGAAGCGGCGGGCCGCATCACCTGCCCGCTCCTCATCGTCGCCGGCCGCCAGGACCGCCTGGTCCCCGCCGCGCATGCCGAGCGGCTGGCGAAGAGCGTGGCCGGGCCGGTGGAGCTGCTGATGGTGGAAGACGGCGGCCACAATGCCAATAATCGGCCGTATCGGTACCGGAGCCGCAGCGCCGATTGGCTTGCAGCCCAGTTCGGCCTGCCGAGAATCTAAAACGAGCTAGGAGGAGTGGTCATGAAGCGTCTTGCAGCATTGGTCATGAGCGCCGCATTCGCGTCCGCGGCGGCGGCGCAGGCGTTCCCCCACAAAACGGTGCGCTTCGTCTCGGGCGTGACGCCCGGCAGCGCCTCCGACACGATGGCGCGCATCCTGGCGGAGAAGCTCACCACGACGCTGGGTCAGCCGGTGATCGTCGAGAACCGGCTCGGCGCCGGCGGCCTGGTCGGCGCCAAGTGGGTCGCCGGGCAGGAGCCCGACGGCCATACGATCATGATGTACGCCTCCGCGTTCACCGTTTCGCCGCTGATCAGCCCAGGGCTCGATCCGAAGGAGCTCGCCCCGGTCGCCACGGTCGCCACGATCCCCACCGTGCTCATCACCCCGCCGGGCAAGTACAAGACCATTCAGGAGTTCGTCGCCGCGGCGAAGGCCGCGCCCCAAAAGCTCGCCTGCGCGACCGCGGGCGTCGGGAGCGCGACCCACATGGCGCTCGAGCGCTTCCGGTTCGCCGCCGGCTTCGACGTGCTGCCCGTGCACACCAAGGGCGCCTCCGAAGCGCTCACCGAGGTGATCTCGGGCCGCGCGGAATGCTATTTCGCGCTCGTGTTCCAGGCTCAGAAGATGCGCGACGCGGGCAAGGTCGGCGCGCTCGTCGTGAGCGCGCCCAAGCGCACTTCGCTCATGCCCGACCTGCCGACCACGGAGGAAGCGGGCTATCCCAACTCGGCCTACAACTTCTGGGTCGGCGCGCTGGTACCGGCGAAGACGCCGAAGGAGATCGTCGACCGGCTGCACAAGGAGATCACCGACCTGGTGCAGTCGCCGGAGATCAGCGCGCAGATCCGCAAGCTCGGCGCCGATCCCCTGCCCATGTCGGTAGCCGATTTCGACGCCATGATCCAGCGCGAGCTGGTGGAGAACGCGCGCCTCATCAAGGCCGCCGGAATCAAGGCGAATTGATCCCCGATCCCTGGTTCTGGGCGCTCGCGATTCCCGCAGTCGCCCTGACCGGGATCGGGAAGGGCGGGCTCGGCGGCGGTGTGCCGGTCGCGACGCCGCTTATGGCGCTCGTCATCCCGCCGGCGCAGGCGGCGGCGATTACCCTGCCGGTGCTCTGTGTCATGGACATCGCGGGCGTACGCGCCTACCTCTGGCGCTGGGACCGGCGCATCGTGCGCATCCTCGTCCCGGCGGGACTCGTCGGCGTCGGCATCGGCGCGCTGACGATCAGCTTCATGAACGACGACTGGATCCGGATCCTGCTCGGCTCGATCGCGCTCGGCGTTCTCGCTTGGACGTTCTTCCCGAAGAGGATCGCGCTGAAAAAGCCCGGCGATGCCATGGGGTGGCTATGCGGGATATTGTCGGGCTTCACGGGCTTTATCACGCATGCCGGCAGCCCGCCCGTGATGGCGTACCTCTTGCCGCAGAAGCTCGAAAAGGAAACGTTCGTCGCCACCTCGCTCATCTTCTTCTTCACGCTCAACTACGGGAAGATCGTGCCGTACCTCTGGCTACGGCTTTTCGATGCGCGGGTCCTCGCCACGGCGGCGGTCCTGGTCCCAGCGGGGATTGCCGGCATCTATGCTGGCATGTGGTTGCAGCGGCGCATCGACATCCGCTGGTTCTACCGTCTCCTCTACGCGCTGCTCCTCTTCACGGGCACGAAACTGCTCTATGACGGCATTACCGGGCTGCGGTCGGTAGGCTAGACTAGGTCTCGCTCTGGAGGAGGGCCAAATGAGATCGTGCGCCGTTTTGGTCGCTGCCGCTTTTTCCGCCTTGCTGGGCGTGAGCGCGCAGGCTCAGCCGTTCCCGTCGAAACCCATCCGGGTCGTCGTGCCGTTCCCAGCCGGAGGCACGACCGACATCGTGGCGCGCCTTGTCGGCCAGCGCATGAGCGAATCGATGGGCCAGCCGGTGCTGGTCGAGAACAAGGGCGGGGCGGGCGGGCAGATCGGCGCCGCGGACGTGGCCAAATCGCCCGCCGACGGCTATTCGATGCTGATCCACAACGTCACCTTCCCCATGGCGTCGGTCGCGGCGGCGCTGCAGAACCGGGCGATGTACAACATCGATGGCGACTTCGCCGGCGTTTCGATCGCGGTGTACGTCCCGCTCGTCATCACTGCCCACCCGAGCGTCCCGGCGGCGAACCTCAAGGAGCTGGTCACCTACCTGCAGAAGGACAAGGCCACGCGCTACACGTACGGCTCCACCGGTCCCGGCTCGTTCATGCACGTGATAGGCGAGGCGCTTTCGCGCGACACCGGCATCCAGATGACGCATATCCCGTACAAAGGCGCCGCGCCGCTCAAGCAGGAGCTCATCGCGGGGCGCATCAACGTCGGCGGCGACCAGCTCTCGTCGTCGCTCGCGGACATCAAGGCGGGCAGGATCAAGGCGCTCGCCACCAACGCCTCGCGCCGCATTGCGGAGCTTCCCGAGGTGCCCACGGTGCGCGAGCTCGGCTACCCGATCCTCGAGGCCGACGGCTGGAACGGGTTTTTCGTGCCGGCGAAGACCCCGCGCGACGTGGTCGAGCGGCTGCAGAAGGAGACTCTGGCGGCCGTGCGTCATCCCGAGACTGCGAAGCGCCTGACCGAGATCGGCGCCGAGCCGGTCGGCTCCACCCCTGCCGAGCAGGATGCGATCCTCAAGCGGCAGGTGGCGCAGTTTCGCCCGGTGATCAAGGAAATGAAAATCGAAAACTAAGGAGGATTACGCGTGCTCAGGCTGTGCTTTTTGTTGATGCTCGTGTACGGAGCTGCTTTCGCGCAGGGCTATCCCACCAAGCCGGTCCGGCTCATCGTCACCTATCCGCCCGGCGGGAGCTCCGACCTGATGTCGCGGGTCTACGGCGCGAAGCTCTCGGAGGTGTGGGGCCAGCCGGTGATCGTCGAGTCCAAGCCCGGCGCGGCCGGCTCCATCGGCATGGACTTCGCCGCGAAGCAGCCGAACGACGGCTACACCTTCGTCGTCGGCAACCTGCAACCGGTGGCGGTCAATCCGCTGCTCTCGCAGGTGCCGTACAGCATTCAGAAGGATTTCGTAGCGGTGTCGCAGATCTCGCAGGGTCCGAACGTGCTCGTGGTGCAGGCCGACTCGCCCTTCAAGTCGCTCGCCGACGTGATCGCGTACGCCAAGGCGAACCCCGGGAAGCTCAATTACGGCACCAGCGGTCCGGGAAGCGTGTCGCACCTGTCGTCGGAGATGCTGAAGAACATCACCAAGGCGCAGGTCGTCGAGGTGCCGTACAAGGGCGGCGTTCTCGCGGTGCAGGACCTCCTCGGCAGCCAGATCCAGTTCATCTTCTCGGACACGCTACCGGCCATGCAGCACATCCGCGCCGGCAAGCTGCGCGCGCTCTGCGTGACTGGAGAGAGCCGCTACGAGCTGCTGCCCGACCAGGCGCCGTGCCAGAACGATGCGCGCGGCCTCGTCGCGGTGAACTGGTGGGGCGTGCTGTATCCCTCCGGAACGCCGAAGAGCATCGTCGACAAGCTCCACGCCGACACCGTGAAGGTGCTCGCCGACCCGGACACGAAGAAGCGCTTCGCCGACCTGGGGGTCGAGACTAAGGCGAGCACGCCGGCCGAGTTCTCGGCCTTCATCCGCGCTGAGACGGAGAAATACGCGAGGCTCATCAGGGAAGCCAACATCAAGGTGAACTCGTAACAGCCGCAAAGTCGCTCGTCGGCGCCGCCGTTCCGTTCGCGGTAGTCGCGGCGCTGTGGGAGCTGGCCGCCTACTCGGGTGCTTTCCCGCGACGACTGTTTCCGCCGCTGGAGGAGATCGCGGCGACCCTCGTGCGGCTCACGGTGCAGGGAATCCTGCCGCACCATGCCGCCGAGACGCTGCTTCGCCTCGCGGCCGGCTTCGCCATCGCCGCCGCCGCGGGTGTGCTGATCGGCGTCGTCATGGGGCGCTACCGGCGCGCCGAGGACCTGCTGCTGCCGCTCGTGAGCGTCGGCGCGCCCATTCCCGGGCTCGCATACGCGCCGCTCTTCCTGCTGTGGTTCGGGCTGGGCGACACCGGCTCGGTGGTGCTGGTGGCCTTCGTCTCCATGTTTTCCATCGCCATCAACACCTGGACCGGCGTGAAAAGCGTGAAGGAGATCTGGCTGCGCGCGGCGCAGGCGATGGGCGCGAACGAGCGGCGCCTGTTCCGCCATGTGATCATGCCCGGCGCGCTGCCCTACATCCTCACCGGGTGCCGCTTGGGGCTCGCGCAGGCCTGGCGCATCCTCGTGGCGGTGGAGATGCTCGCCGCGGTGCCCTGGGGCCTGGGGTGGCTCATCTTCGGCGCACGCGAGTTCCTCGACACCGACGCGATGCTCGCGGGCATCGCGGTGATCGGCGTGATCGGCCTGGGGCTGGAGAAACTCGTGTTCGAGCCGCTCGAGCGCTACACCGTCGTGCGTTGGGGGATGGTGGCAGCGTGAAGGCCGTTCTGTCGGTGCTCCTGTTCGGGTTGCTTTATGAAATCGTGGCGCGCAGCGGATGGTTCGCCCAGGCGCTGGTGCCGACGCTGCCGGTGGTGGCGCACACGCTGTGGACGATGCTCGCCGACGGCACGATGGAGGGGCACGCGATCAATACGCTGTACCGCGTGTTCGCCGGCCTTGCGGCTGCGGCCGGGTTCGGCCTGGCGCTCGGGTTTCTCATGGCGCGCTACGCCGCGGTGGAGCGGTTTTTCCTGCCGCTCGTGAGCGCGCTGATGCCGATCCCGTCGCTCGCCTGGGCGCCGGTGTTCATCCTGTGGTTCGGCCTGGGCAACACCGCCACCATCCTCATCGTGTTCTACGCCGCGAGCTTCCCGATGCTCGTCAACACCTGGACGGGGGTGCGCGCGGTGAATCCCCTGTGGCTGCGCGCCGCAGGCGCGATGGGAGCGAGCGGCGCGGCGCTCTTCTGGAAGGTGGTCGTGCCCGGCGCGCTGCCATTCATCATCACGGGCCTGCGCCTCGCCTTCCAGCGCGCATGGATCGCGGTAGTCGGCGCCGAGATGCTCGCGGCCTCATCGTTCGGCCTGGGCTGGGTGATCTTCGACGCGAAGGAATTTCTCAACGCCGACGTCATGCTCGCCTCGCTCGCGGTGATCGGCGCGATCGGCTACGTCTTCGAGCGGCTGGTGTTCGGATCGCTCGAGCGCGCCACGGTGGCGCGCTGGGGCATGTTGCGGGGCGCGAAAGCATGATCCGGGTCGCGAACGTCAGCCTCGAGTACGACACGCCGGCGGGCAAGGTGCTGGCGGTGGACAACGCGAGCTTCGGCGCCGAGCGCTCGGAGTTCGTCTGCCTGGTCGGCCCCAGCGGCTGCGGCAAGACCACGCTCCTCAACATGATCGCGGGCTTCTTCGCGCCCACCGCGGGCGAGATCCGCGTCGGCGGCCAGGCGGTGAACGGGCAGGGCCAGGACCGGGGCATCGTGTTCCAGGACTTCGCGCAGCTTTTCCCGTGGCGCACCGCCCTGGGCAACGTCGCCTTCGGCCTGGAGATGAAGGGCGTGGCGAAGGCCGAGCGCGAGCGCATCGCGCTCGAGCAGCTGCGCCTGGTGAAGCTCGAGAAGTTCGCCGGCGCGTACCCGCACCATCTTTCCGGAGGCATGCAGCAGCGCGTGGCGATCGCGCGCGCGCTCGCCTACAACCCGGGCGTGCTGCTGATGGACGAGCCGTTCGCCGCGCTCGACGCGATGACGCGCGAGGAGATGCAGCGGCTGCTCGCCGAAGTGTGGCGCGAGACGCGCAAGACCGTCGTCTACGTGACGCACAATGTGGCCGAGGCGGTCTACCTCGCGGACCGGGTCGTCGTCATGACCCCGCACCCGGGACGCGTCAAGGCCACCGTGGCGGTGCGCCTGCCCCGGCCGCGCGACCCGCTGAGCGTAGAATTTCTCGAGTACCAGAAACAGCTGCTGCGTCATCTCACACAATAGTAGGAGGAGCGGATGAAAAGACGGCAATTCCTGACTGCTTCCGGCGCGGCGGCGCTCGCCTCCGGAATCGGCTTGCCGGCGCGGGCCCAGCAGGTCACCGTGCGCCAGGGCTACCAGACCAACATGTGGGGCATGCCCACGTATTACCTGCTGCGCTCCGGCGCGCTGGAGAAGCACGGCATCAAGGCCGAGGAGTTCGCCGTGCCCTCGGGCAACCTCACCATGCAGCAGATGGTCGGCCGCCAGGTGGACCTGGGCACCTATGCGGGACCCTCGTTCATCATCGGCCACGCGCGCGGCCAGCTCGTCGCCATCGCCCAGATCGAAGAAGTGGGCAAGACCGTGCGTGTGATGGCGCGCAAGGACCTCAACGCGAAGGGCGTCGCCGACCTGCGCGGAAAGAAGATCGCCAACCAGACCGGGTCGTCGATCGCCAACGTGTTCGTCGACCAGATCGCGCCCAAGGCCGGGCTCAAGAAGACCGACTGGCAGGAAGTGCGCATGAACGTCACCGACATGGTGGCGGCGATGGCGGCCAAGACCATCGACGCGATGGTCAACGTCGAGCCCTACAACGTCATCGCCGAGGCCGAGGGGCTCGCCACCACGGTCATGAACTACTGGGACGTCGACCGCATGCCGGTATTCATGGCGGCCACGCCCGAGTTCGTGGACAAAAATCCCGACGCCGTAGTCGCCTACCTCAAGGCCTGGCTCGCCGTGGCCGACGACTTCAAGCGCAACCACAAGAAGGTGTCCGACACCATCTACGCCTTCTACACCTCCAAGGGCTACAAGATGACGCCGGAGACCTTCGGCAAGGCGGTGTCGCTGGTCGAGGTGAACCCCGGATTCCCGCAGGCGGTGAACGGCTACATGAAGGAGCAGGCCGAGGTGCTGCTGCGCGAGAAGAAGATCAAGGAGATGCCCGACTGGTCCAAGGCCCTGCGGCCGGAGTTCATGCAGAAGGCTGCAGGGTAGTGGCCGCCCCGATCGAAGTCGCGGTCGTCGGCACCGGCTGGTGCGGCGGCATCCGGGCGGAAACGCTCGCCAGCCACCCGCTGGTCAAGGAGCTTCACCTCGCGGAGGTGCGGGAGGAGCGCCTCGAAGAGATGGAGGCGAAGACGCATCCGACCACCGCGACCACCGACTACAGGCGGCTCCTCGAGCGCAAGGCACTCGATGCGGTCTACATATCGGCCACGCCGGAGAGCCTGCACTTCCCGATGGCGAAGGAGTTCCTGCAGGCGGGCAAGCACGTGTTCCTCGAGAAGCCGATCGCGGCGACGCTCGAAGAAGCAGACGAACTGATAAGGCTGGCAAAACAAAGGGAGCTCAAGTTCACGATCGGCTATTCGCAGCGCTTCAATGCGAAGTTCGCCTACGTGCGCAAGTGCATCCGCGACGGCACGATCGGAAAACCGGTGAGCGCGCTGGTGAGCCGGCACATCACGCGTAGCCTGGGCAAAAAGATCAGCGGCCGCACGAGACTATCGCCGGCGGCGATGGAGTCGACCCACGACCTCGACTTCCTGCTGTGGTGCCTCGAGCCGGCGAAGCCGGTGCGGGTGTACTCGCAGGTCAACTACGGCGTCCTACAGGAACAAATCGGCTCGACGAGCGATGCTCGCATCCCCGACGCTCAATGGATCACCGTCACGCTCGATACCGGAATGTCCTTCGTCGTCGGCGGCGGCTGGAGCCTGCCGCCGGGCTATCCCAATTTCTCCACCACCTGGATCGAGATGGTCGGCACCGAGGGCGCGGTGATGGTCGACGATACGCACCGCGACGTGGTGCTCAACACCATGAAGAGCGGCATGCAGCTGCCGATGTCCACCATGCCCGGCGAGGCGGTCGACCACACCTACGCCGGCGCCATGGCGCCCGAGACCGTGCATTTCCTGGAAGCTGTCGCGCTCGACAAGCCGGTGCTGGTGACGCCCGAGCATGCGCGCATGGTGATGGAGCTCTACATCGCCGCCGACCTGTCGGCGGAGACAAACCTGCCGGTCGATCTGCCGCTGAAGAGCCAGTCGCTTGAGAAGGCAGCCTAAGCGCATCGGCCTCGCCATCGTCGGGGCCGGTCGCGTAGGCCTGTTCCGCGGCGAGGTGGCCGCGCGGCACCCGATGGTGGACTTCATCGGCCTATGCGACCTGAAGGCGGACCGGCTGGAGATGGTGCAAGGCAAGACGCGCGCCGACTTCGCCACCACCGACTTCCGCGAGCTGCTCAAGCGTCCCGAAATCACCGCCGCGATCATCGCCACCGACGAGCACCTGCACGTCGAGCCGATCCTGGCGGCTGCGGAGCGGGGTTTGTCGTTGCTGATTGAAAAGCCTCTGGCTACGGAGCTCAAGGAGTCTCAGCGGGTGCTGGCTGCGATCCAGAAGGCGAAAATCGACGCGGTCGTCGGCTACACGCAGCGCTTCCGCAGGCGCTGGCTGGCGGCGAAGGAGAAGGTGCGCACCGGTGCGCTGGGCGACGTGACGCTGGTCACCTCGCGCGCCTTCATGAACCGGCTGGTGGCGCTCGACAACTACCAGCGCACCAGCGACCCGTCGAAGATCTCGCCCATGGTGATCTCCGGCACCCACGCGCTCGACGTCGTGATGTGGATGATGGAGGCGAAGCGCCCGGTCGAGATCTACGCCCGCTCGGTGGACAAGGCGCTCGGGCCGCTGTGCAAGGGAATCGATGCGACGGCTGGAACGGTAGTTTTTGAAGATGGAACTCTGTATCACTCGGTGATCTCGTGGGCTCTGCCGAAGGTGTGGCCCGGCGCGGTGTACAGCCTGGAAGTCGGCATCACGGGCACCGAGGGTGTGCTCACCATCGACGACACGCACCGCGACATCGTGCTCGCCACCAGCCGCGCGCAGGGGGAAGGCTACGCGCCCGATTCCCAGAGGAGAGTCGATTTTCTGGGAAGCTATCCGCCCGGGGACATGGCGCTGGGCGAGCTGCGCGGCCCGATGCGCGAGGAGACCGAGCAGTGGCTGAACCGGGTTTCGATGGGCCTCACCACGCAGCACGCCACCGCGGCCGAGGCGCACGACCGGTTGATGCTGACGAAGGCGTTCGACAAATCGGCGCGGCTCAGAAAGCCGATACCACTACCCATCGCGGAGGAATGATGAAGCGACTGATCGGGGCGCTGCTGCTCGCACCCTTGCTCGCGCTCGGGCAGGGATATCCCAACAAGCCGGTGAAGATGATCATCCCATTCGCGCCGGGTGGCGCATCCGACTTCGTCGGCCGCATCCTCCAGCCGAACCTGTCCGACCTGCTCGGACAGCAGGTGGTGATCGAGAACCGGCCGGGCGCTTCGGGCAACATCGGCGTGGAGGCCGCGGCGCGCTCCGCGCCCGACGGCTACACCATCTTCCTCGGCAACGTCGGCTCGGTCGCGATCAACCCGGGCGTGTTTCCGAAGCTGGCCGCCGACCCGCTCAAGGACCTGGTCGCGGTGACGCAGGTCGTGGACGTTCCCGGCGTGCTTGTCGCGCATCCGGGTTTCCCACCGAACAGCGTGAAGGAGTTCGTCGCTTACGCGAAGGCCAATCCGGGCAAGGTGAACTACGCCTCCCCTGGCAGCGGCAGCCAGAACCGCCTGGAGATGGAGAAGCTGCGCGAGGCTGCCGGCGGACTCGACATGGTGCATGTCCCCTACAAGGGCGGCGCGGGCCCGGCCGTGTCGGCGCTGGTCGCCGGCGAGACGCACCTGATGTTCGTTACCGCGTCGTCGGCGATGCCGATGATCAAGTCGGGGCGCCTGAAAGTGCTCGCGGTCGCCGCGCGGAAGCGTCTCGAGCCGCTGCCCGACGTGCCGACGATGAGCGAGGCGGGGTACCCGGCCTTCGAGACCGGCTCCTGGCAGGGCGTCTTCGTGCCGGCCGGCACGCCGAAGGACATCGTCGAGCGCCTTTACGCGGCGAGCGTCAAGACCATGCAGGCGCGCGAGGTGCGCGAGCGGCTCGCCCAGGGCGGCGTCGAGGTCGTGACCAGCGCCTCGCCCGCGGCATTCGAACGCTTCGTCGCGGACGAGACTGCGCGCTGGGGCAAGGCCGCGAAGCAGGCGGGAGCGACCGTCGACTGACCCCAAAATCAGGGACAGACCACAATTTTTTTCCGATGACTCTATGAGCACACTCAACATCGGCGTCATTGGCCTGGGCTGGTGGGGGCGGGTGATCGTGCCGCTCGCCAAATCGAGCGCGAAGCTGCGCGTCGTCGCCGTGGCCGATCCGGACCCCGCGGCCGCCGAGTTCGCCAGGCAGCAGGCCGTTCCCCTCGCAAAGAGCTATGACGACGTTCTCGCGGATCGCGAAGTCCAGGGGGTAGTCCTGTGCACGCCGCACACGCTGCATACCGACCAGATCGTGCGCGCGGCGAACGCGGGCAAGCACGTCTTCTGCGAGAAGCCGCTGTCGCTTTCGCGCCAAGATGTTCTTAAGGCAGTCAAGAGCTGCAACGACAACCGCGTCGCGCTTGGGGTTGGACATGAAAAGCGCTTCGAGCCGCCGATCCAGGAGCTGATGCGCATGGTGAAGGCGGGCGAGCTCGGCACGCCGCTGCAGATCGAGGCCAACTTCGTGCAGGACAAGTTCCTCACGCTGCCGCCGGACAACTGGCGCCTTTCGGCGAAGGAGGCGCCCGCCGGGCCCATGACCGCGACCGGGATCCATCTGCTCGACCTCTCGGTGGGCGTGATGGGACCGGCCGAGCGCGTGCTCGCGTCCGTGAGGACGCTCGGCAGCGAGCTCAGGAACGGCGACACGCTCGGCATCCTGGTCAACTTCAGGAGCGGCGCGAACGCCCTCCTGAGCGCGATCCTTGCCACGCCTTTCGACGGGCGCTTCGCCGTCTACGGATCGAAGGGCTGGGCCGAGGTGCGCGACAAGGCGCATCCCGAGTCGCCGCGCGGCTGGACGCTGACCACCCATCTGAGAGGCGGGGAAAAGGAGACGCGGGACTATCCGCCGGCCAAAGCGGTGCTCGCCAACCTCGAGGCCTTCGCCGACGCAGCAGTGGGCGGCGCGCCTTATCCCGTGCCGCAGGCGGAGATGATCGCCAACGTCTCGGCGCTGGAAGCCATCTTTCGCTCTGCCGCCCGCGGGGAGGTGCAACGGGTGGATAACGGCTAGTTAGGCGCCTTTAGGGAGCGACGATGGCCGACGAGTCCTACGAGGACGACGGCGCGTTCTTGTCAACGAGCGCTTTCGGTAGGCCCGGTTCTTAGTCCGGTTCCCGCAGATCGACATTGCGCACCATGCTGCCGAGCGGTTCTTGGAGCGGTCGTAGAACCCATAGCCGCACTGCCGGCATCCTTTGAACCGGGCCCAGGTACCGCTTACCCGGGCCTCGTGGAGGATTGCCAGCAAGGCTGCGATCGCCCGGCAGACCCCGCTCGGCGGCGGCTCAAGCGTCGTGCGACCGCGAGGGTCGAACCTCACGCGCAGCGTGGCCTTTGAAGAAGCAACCCGGAGGCGTTGGACGACCTCGACGCGCGGGACGATTCCCTGATTTGCGAGGGCCAGTTCACGCAGCGCCTCCCGAACCTCTCGCAGTTGAGCGGCATCCTGAGCGCTGATTCGGGTCCCTTTTGCGACGAGCTTCTTGGCAATAAGCCATGAACTCGCCTTCTCCGGCGCGCAAAGGCGATCCCACTCTGCCGGTAAATCGCGGTTCCAAGTGTTTACGAAGCGCTGGAGCAGCCCGAGCCGGCCGGGGGCCTTGGGCCGGCCACCTGGCTCAATCTGCTCGCCCAGCCGTCGCTTGTTGCGCTCGTTCACAGTCGTGATAGGCAGACAACACCTGAGAGACCAGTATAACGATTATGATGGTCACGGTCGGAGGCATGGGACTTGCTCACTTTTGGATACGAGGCGTTGGCGACCGACTATTGCTTGGCTCGTGCTGGTGGATCGCCCGCCGCAGCTACTTGTAAGGACCCCTGTGAAACATCGTGCAACCGCATCGTTCAAGAACACCTCTCACGACCAAGCAGCGCATGGAGAACCGGGCGACGGTCCGCCGCTGTCGCGAATCAATCTCGCGCGCGAGTTTACCGGCGATCTTGTCGGGAAAAGCACCGCCGAGCTGTTAGCCTGTACGTCCGGCCCGGATCGCTTCGGCTACGTCGGGGTTGACCGTTTCACCGGCAGGCTGAAAGGCCGGTCCGGAAGCTTCGTCTTTCAGCACGGGGGAATGCACGATAAGGGAACGCTGCGGCCGTTCGGCTATGTCGTAGCGGGTTCCGGTACCGACGAACTGAAGGGACTTCTCGGCGAAGTCAAGATTTCCGTCACTCCTGCGGGAGCACATACCATCGAATTGGATTACGACTTCGAATAGTGGTCCGAGGAGACAAGCGATGATTTCGCGACAGTGGTGCGGCATAGCGAGAAATGCGGATGCAGATCGCTATGTCGCCCACCTGAGAACGGAAACCTTTCCCGCGCTTTCACGTATTGCCGGATTCGTCGGCGCCTCGATTCTCCGGAGAAGCGTGCCGAAGGGTGTGGAGTTCCGGATCGTCACGACCTGGACTTCCAAGCAAGCGATCGCGAGGTTCGCCGGCGAAAAGCCGGACTCGGCGGTCGTGCCGGAGAAGGTCCAGTCGATGATGGTGACCTACCATCGGACTGTCGAGCATTACGAGGTTGTCGAATGAGGTGTCGTTACCGGAACCGTCCTACATGACCACTCCAATAGCGCATGAAGCCTGCATCCCGAATCCCGCACTGCAGCCTCTAGCCTTCCTAATCGGTGACTGGTCTACTGTCGGATCCCATCCGATGCTTCCCGGCAAGATACTCCACGGCCGGACGTCCTTCTCGTGGGCCGACGGAGGCGCGTTTCTCGTGATGCGTTCCGAGATCGATGAACCGGAGGTCCCCAGCGGCATCGCTGTCATCGGTACAGATGGCGATTCCAAGGAATGCTTCATGCTCTACTTCGACCAGCGCGGTGTGTCTCGCCGATACATGGTGGCCCTGCGCAGCGACGAGTGGCGCTGGTGGCGCGACAACCCTGGCTTCTCCCAGAGATTCACCGGCAGCCTCGTCGACGGAGGCACCCGCATCGTAGGCAAGGGTGAGCTCTGCCGCGACGGCGTCAATTGGGAAGGCGACCTCGACCTCACCTACACACGGATCTCTTAGCGCCGGTCCACTTGGCAGGCGCGGCTCGATCTTTTGTTCTATTCCACTTTGATCTTCGTCCCGCGCAGGAACTGACCCCACTCCTGGGTCTCCTTGCGCACGAGATCGTTGAAGGCCTGCGGCGACGCCGAGACGGTCACCGTCAGCATCTTTCCGGCGAGGTCTTCCTTCTCCTCGCGCTTGTTCAGCGCCGCGGCGACCGACGCGTAGAGCCGGTCCACCACCGGCTTCGGCGTGCCCGCCGGCGCGAACATTCCCTGCCAGGCGTTCGTGCCGATGCCGGGAAAGCCCTGTTCGGCGAGCGTGGGCACGTTGGGCAGCTCGGGCAGGCGGTGGGTCGGGATCGCGGCGAGCGCTTTCAGCCGGCCGCTCTTGATGTGCGGCAGGAGCGAGGCCATGTTGAAGAATGCGAGCTGCACCTCTCCGGAGATCATGGCGGGAATCGCCTGGCCGGCGCCGCCCTTGTACGGCACGTGCGTGAGCTCGATGCCGGCCGCCTTCATGAACCGCTCCATGTCGAGGTGCGGGTAGCTTCCCACGCCGACGGAAGCGAAGTTGATCTTCCCCGGCTCTTTCTTCGCCGCCGCGATCAGCTCGGCGATCGAGTTGGCCGGGAAGCTCGCGCTCGCCACGACGATGTGCGGGATTTCCACCAGCTTGGTGATTCCCACCAGGTCGCGCGAGGGCTGGATCGTGAGCTGCTCGCGGTAGATGTTCTCGTTGATGGCGTTGGTGGACACGTTGCCGACCAGCAGCGTGTAGCCGTCGGGCGTCGCCTTCGCCGCCGCCTCGAGCGCGAGGTTGCCGTTCGCGCCCGTGCGGTTCTCGACCACGAAGCTCTGGCCGAGCGACTCGGTGAGCTTGGCGGAGACGATCCGCGCGATGATGTCGGTGGCGCCGCCGGGCGCGTAGGGCACGAGCACCCTCACCGGGCGGCTGGGATAGGGATCTTGCGCTGCGGCAGCCAGACTGACGGCGAGCAGCAGCGCGCCGGTGAACCGCACTATTATCATTTTTCCTCCTCCAACGATGGCGCTTCGCATCATACCCGGTGAAGACGACGCTCGTTTCGATCCCCACCGAAACCGTGCCGCTCGACGGCGCCTGGCATGAACCCGAGGGCGCCGCCTCCGGCGCGGCGCTGCTCTTCCACGGCAACACGATGAACTTCTACCAGGGCGCGCCGCGCTTCCTGCCGCCGGCGCTCGCGCGCATGGGGCTTGCCTCTCTCGCGTTCAACCGTCGCGGCCGCGACATCCTCGGCATCCGGGACAGCCGCGCCGCAGAGGGCGCCGCGTTTCAGACCTACGCCGAGGCGATCGACGACAACCGCATCGCGGCCGCGTGGCTCGCGGCGCGCGGCTTTCCCGATCCGGTGGTGATCGGGCACAGCAACGGCGGAACACTCGCCGTGCGTCATGTTGCGGACCATCCTCGCACCGGCGCGCTGGTACTGCTCTCTGCGCACTGCGGCGGGCGGGAGATGGTGCGCCGCGCGAGCCAGGCGGGGCTTCTTGCCAAAGAAAAATTAGAGGAATTGAGTGGCTTGGCGCGGCAGATGGTCGAGGAGGGTCAGGGTCGCGAGCTCATGCTGCTGCCCGGATGGTGGTACGTCACGAGCGCGGCCAGCTTCGTCGACGCGCTGGAGAACTGCCCGGACGTCCTCGCGCTCGCCCCGCGGGTGCGCTGCCCGGTGCTCTACCTGCGGGGCGACCGGGAGCCGCGCGGGCTTTATCCGGCGGAAGCCTTCGCCGACCTGTCGGGCGGCCCCTGCAACGTCGAAATCGTGCCGAACTGCGACCACTTCTATGCCGGACGCGAGGACGCCGTTTCGACGATTGTTTGCTCGTGGCTGGCGAATGCTTTAAAACGCCCCTGAGGAGGAGTGATGCGCATCGATTACGACGTCCCGGTCGCCATGGACGACGGCCTGGTGCTGCGCGCCGACGTCTATAGGCCAGATGAGCGGCCTTCGGCCGAGGGGCGCTATCCGGTCATCCTGAGCTACGGGCCCTACGCCAAGGGCCTCGCGTTCCAGGACGGCTATCCGAGCGCGTGGCAGCGCATGATCACCGAGCACCCGGACGTCGCGTACGGCTCGAGCAACATCCACCAGAGCTGGGAGGTGGTCGATCCCGAAAAGTGGGTGCCGGAGGGCTACGTCTGCGTGCGGGTCGATTCGCGCGGCGCCGGCCGCTCGCCGGGTTACATCGATCACTTCTCGCCGCGCGAGACGCGGGACTTCTACGACTGCATCGAATGGGAGGGCGTGCAGCCCTGGTCGAACGGCAAGGTGGGCCTCAGCGGCATCTCGTACTACGGCATCAACCAGTGGCACGTCGCCTCGCTGCAGCCGCCGCACCTCGCCGCGATGATCATCTGGGAAGGCGCGGCCGACTGGTACCGCGACATGACGCACCACGGCGGCATCGTCTGCACCTTCTGGGCGAACTGGTACGACATGCAGGTGAAGACGGTGCAGTACGGCCTGGGCGAGCGCGGGCCGCGCAGCCGTGCCACCGGCAAGCTCGTGTGCGGCGACGAGACGCTGTCCGACCGCGAGCTGCAGCGGAACCGCTGCGACTTCGGCGACGAGATCCTCGCGCATCCGCTCGACGACGATTACAACAAGGCGCGCTCGCCGCAATGGGACAAGGTGACGGCGCCGTTTCTTTCCGCGGCGAACTGGGGCGGGCAGGGACTTCATCCGCGCGGCAACTTCGAAGGCTTCGTGCGCGCCGCGTCGAAGGACAAGTGGCTCGAGGCCCACGGCATCGAGCACTGGACGCACTTCTATACCGATTACGGGCGCGAGCTTCAGCTGCGGTTTTTCGATCATTTCCTCAAGGGGGAGGGAGATTGGAAAAACCAGCCCCGTGTGCAGCTCCAGGTGCGGCATCTCGACCGCTTCGTCGAGCGCCACGAGAACGAGTGGCCGCTCGCGCGCACGCAATGGACGAAACTCCACCTTCACAAGGACTTCCAGCTGAAATCGGGGACCGACCCCGATTCCTCATCGGCGGTCGCCTTCGAGGCGCTGGGCGAGGGCGTCACGTTCCTCTCCGAGCCGCTCGGCAGGCAGACCGAGATCACCGGCCCGCTCGCCGCGCGGCTGACGATTTCGTCCACGACGGCCGACGCCGATCTTTTTCTGATCTTCCGCGTTTTCACTCCCGATCTGCGCGAAGTCACCTTCATGGGGGCGATCGACCCGCACACCCCCGTCGCGCAGGGCTGGCTGCGCGCCTCGCATCGCAAGCTCGACCCGCGCCTCTCTACGCCGTATCGGCCCTACCACACGCATGACCAGAAGCAACCCTTGAAAAAAGCAGAGGCCGTGACGCTGGATGTGGAGCTGTGGCCCACGTCGATCGTCGTCCCGGCCGGGTACCGGCTCGCGCTCTCGGTGCGGGGCCGCGATTACGAATGGCAGAGCTCGACCGGCGCGCGCCTGTCCAACTTCAAGAACGAGCTGCGCGGCTGCGGGCCGTTCCTGCACAACGACCCGCGCGACCGGCCTGCCGCGCTTTTCGGCGGTACGACCACGCTGCACCTCAAGGATTCCTACGTCCTCTTACCGGTGATCCCATGAAGCTCTATGGATTCTGGCGCTCGCTCGCCACTTATCGCGTTAACGTCGCCCTGGCTTTGAAGAACATTTCCGTGGAAAGCAACGTTTCCATCGATCTGCTCAAAGGCGAGCAGTTGAACCCGGACTATCGCGCGGTCAATCCCCAGGCGGTGGTGCCGGCGCTCGTGCTCGACGACGGCGGGCCGCCGCTGTTCCAGTCGCTCGCCATCCTCGAGTACCTGGAGGAGACGAAGCCGCAGCCGCCGCTCCTGCCGAAAGATCCGCGCGGGCGTGCCCGGGTACGCGGACTGGCGCTGATCTCGGCGGCCGATGGGCATCCGCTGGTGGTTCCACGAATCCGGGTCTACATGGAAAAGGAGCTCCACCTGGATGAAGCGAGCAGAAACCGGTGGTTGCAGCACTGGAGCATGGAGGCGCTGAAAGCCATCGAGAGCCATCTCGCGAAGGAGCAGGAGACCGGGCGCTTCTCGCACGGCGACTCGCCGACGATGGCGGATATCTGCCTTGCCGGGCAGGTCATCGGCGCCACCGCGTACTTCAAGTGCGATATTTCCGGCGTGCCTACGGTGAAGCGCGTCTACGACGAATGCATGAAGATCGACGCCTTCAGCCGCTTTCACCCGCTGAAGCAGCCCGGCGCCCCGGCGCACTGATGAAGAGCGTCGACATCCTAGACCGGTCCAGCCTGACGAAGGGGCTGTACCAGCAGCTCTCCCTCAGAGCGGAAGAGACCGCGATCGTCACCATCGACATGCACCGCGGCCACCTCGACATGGACGTGGCGACGATGCCGGCGAAGCCCGAGGACGCCAAGCGCGTCATCGCAGCCGCGAGGGAGGCGCTCGATTTCGCCAGGCAAGCGCGCATTCCCGTGATCCACGTGATCCTCGTCTATCGCAGGCTGCCAGGGCTCGGCAGCGAGGGCATGCGCTCCTACTTCTGGAAGGCGCTGCACGCCGCGCAGGCCGAGACCGACCGCCTCACGCCCGGCCGCAAGAGCACGGTGCGCGAGCACAACATCGAGGGCTCTGCGGGCACCCAGATCATTCCGGAGCTCTACCGGGAAGGCGATTACGTCATCAACAACAAGAAGCGCCTGGACTGCTTCTACGGCACGGACTTGAAGCAGCTCCTCGATACGCTCGGCGCGAAGAGCGTGGTGCTGATGGGAATCAACACCAACACCTGCGTGCTGAACACCGCCTTCACCGCGTTCAACTTCGACTACCGGGTCGTCGTGATGGCCGACTGCGTGGCGAGCATGTACGGCGACGATCTCCACGTGCTGGGACTGCAGAACGTCGCGCGCTGCCTCGGCTGGGTGATCACCAATCAACAGTTCTTCCACAAGATCGACGAGAGGAAATCGCATGAGATTCAGCCGTAGGCGCTTCATCCAGGCCGCAGGAGCAACCGCTGGCCTCGTCTCGCTTCCGAGCTTTCCTCAAGGAAACCCGATTCGGGTCGGTCTCGTCACGGTCAAGACCGGGCCGCTCGCCTCCGGCGGAATCGACATGGAGCGCGCGCTGGTGCAGTACCTGAAGGAGCGCAACGACACCCTCGCCGGGCGCAAGATCGAGCTGATCGTCGCCGACTCGGGCGGGGTTCCGGCGCAGGCGCGCACCAAGATCCAGGAGCTGGTCGAGCGCGACAAGATCCACGTCATGATCGGGCCGCTCGACACCGCTTCGGCGCTCGCGGCCGACGACTACATCCGCTCGGCCCAGCTCCTGACGCTGTCGGTCGCGGCGGCCGACGACATGACTCAGAGGAAGCCGAATCCCTGGTTCACGCGCGGCACGTCGACCGCCTCCCAGTGCGCGCACCCGATGGCGGACTATTGCTACAAGACCCTCGGGTATCGCCGCATGGTCCTGATCGCCGACGACATCGCCTACGGCCACGAGATGTGCGCCGGGTTCCAGCGCGTGTTCGAGGAACTGGGCGGCAAGGTCGTGCAGAAGACCTTCCCGCCGCTGACCGTGCCCGACTATGGCACCTACCTCGCGCAGCTGAACCGCAAGGCCGAGGCGATCTACCTCGGCTTCGCCGGCTCGAACGGCTTCCGCTACGTGCGCCAGCTCAACGAGTACGGGCTTACCGGGAAGATGAAGATCGTCGGCGGCATGACGGCGCTCGACGAGGCGGTGCTGCGCAACATGGGGGACGAGGCGCTCGGCATTCTCACCGCGTGCTGGTATTCGGCGGAGATCGACAATCCGATCAACAAGAAGTTTGCCGCCGCGTTCCGCAAGGAATGGAAGTACGACCCCGGCTTCTACGCCGCCGCCACGTACACCGAAGCCGCCGTGCTCCAGGCCACGCTCGAACGGATCAAGGGCAACATCGAGGACAAGCCGGCGTTCATGAAGGCGGTGCGCTCGATCAAGGTAGATACCTGCCGCGGGCCGGTGTCCTTCGACCAGTACGGCAACGTGGTGGGCAACGTCTACGTCCGGCGGGTCGCTCGCAAGGAGGGAAGGCTGGTGAACGAGGTGGTGTACACGTACCCGAACGTGAGCCAGTTCTGGACCTACAAGCCCGAGGAGTATCTGAAGAACCCGCCCTACACCCGGGATTACCCCCCCGCCAAGAATCTGGAGTCGTAAGCTGCAGTACTGGGCGATCCAGACGCTCAACAGCCTCGCGTTGGGCGGGCTGCTCTTCCTGCTCGCCGCCGGGTTCTCGCTCATCTTCGGCCTGATGAGGATCGCGAACCTGACGCACGGCGGGCTTTTCATGCTCGGTGCCTATCTCGGCGTGAGCGTCCTCAAGGTGGTGCCGAACCTGTGGTTCGCGGCGCTCGCCGCAGGGCTTGCGGTGGCGCTCTTCGGCGGCCTGCTCGAGCGTTTCATCCTGAGGAAGCTCGCCGGCAACGTCCTCTCCCAGGTGCTGGTGACGCTGGGGTTCGCGTTCATCATCGCCGACCTGTGCCTCGTCGTCTGGGGAGGCGACCCGATCCCGGTGCCGACGCCGGCGTTCCTGCAGCGGCCGGTGTTCATCGCGGGGCTCGCCTTTCCGGCGTACCGGCTGGCAGTAGTCGCGATCGCCGTCCTTGTAGGAATTTTCTTGTACTTCTTAATGGAAAAGACCCGATTGGGCGCGATGATCCGTGCCGGGGTGGACGATCGTGACATGGCGCGCGCGGTCGGGATCCCGGTGTCGCGGCTCTTCACCACCGTGTTCTGCCTCGGCGCGGCGCTCGCCGGCGCAGGCGGCGTGATCGGCGGCCCGATCATGTCGGCGTACCCGGGCCTCGACTCCGACATGCTGCCGCTCGCCCTGATCGTGGTGATCCTCGGCGGCGTCGGCAGCCTGGTGGGCGCCTTCGTCGGCGCCTTCATCACGGGATTCGTCTACACCTTCGGCGTGGCGCGCTTTCCCGACCTCGCCTACGTGGTTCTCTTCCTTCCGATGATCCTGGTGATCGCATTCCGGCCGAGGGGCCTCTTCGGGAGGTTCGCGGCGTGATCCGCTGGATCGTGCTGCTCGCGGCGTTGCTCGCGCTTCCGTTCGCGATGGGCGAGTACTACATCAACCTGACGAGCCAGATCTTCATCTTTGCGATCTTCGTCTCCAGCATCAATCTGCTCCTCGGCTACGGCGGCCTGCCGACCCTCGGCCACGCCTCGTATCTCGGGGTCGCCGCCTACGCATGCGCGCTCCTGTACCTCAAGGCGGGCGCGTCGCACTTCGTCGCGGCGTTCCTTGCGCTCGCGGGGACCACGCTCATGGCGGCGGTGTTCGGCCTCATCGCGCTGCGCGCCGCGGGGCTCGGCTTCCTGATGCTCACGCTCGCGCTCTCCCAGGTGCTCTGGGGGACGGCCTACCGCTGGGTCGCGATGACCGACGGCGACAACGGGGTGCGCGGGTTGAGCCGCCCGGCGCCGTTCGGCCTCAACCTCGACAACCCGACCACGTTCTACTTCTGCACTCTGGCGGTCGCGGCGGCGGCGGTGTGGCTGATGGCGCGCTTCGTCGGCTCGCCACTCGGCGCCGCGCTGCGCGGCACGCGCGACCAGCCGAGGCGCATGGCGGCGCTCGGCCACCACGTGTGGATGGTCCGCTGGGTCGCGTTCATCTACTCCGGGTTCTGGGGCGCGGTCTCCGGACTGCTCTTCGTCTACTACCACAAGTACATCCACCCGGTTTCGCTCTCGCTCACCAACTCGGCGGAAGGCCTGCTCGCGGTGATCGCCGGTGGCTCGGGCACGCTGGGCGGACCGCTGCTCGGCGCGGCCATCGTCATGCTGTTGAAGAATTACGTCTCCGGCTACGTCGAGCGCTGGAACATGCTGATGGGCATCGTGTTCGTGGTGATCGTGGTCTTCATGCCGGAAGGCGTGGTTCCAGGGGTGCAAAGGCTATGGCGGCGCTTCAGATCCAAAACCTGAAGAAGTCTTTCGGTGGCCTGCCTGCCATCAACGGCGTGTCGCTCGAGGTCGCGCCGGGCGAGCGGCGCCTCATCATCGGCCCCAACGGCGCCGGGAAGACGACGCTATTCAACCTCATCACGGGAGACCTGCCGGCGGACGCCGGCAGCATCGCGCTGTTCGAGCGGCCGATGACCCGGCTCGCGACCCACCGGCGGGCGCACCTCGGGCTCGGCCGCACCTACCAGATCATCACGCTGTTCCCGAGGGACTCGCTCGAGCACAACATCGCGCTCTCGCTCCTCGGGCTGCGCAAGCTCCGCTGGAATGCCTTCGGCACCATTCCGCCCGGCCTCTACGAGGAGGCGAAGGCGGTGTTGAAGCGTGTCGGCCTGGAGGCGCTGGCGAAGCGGCCGCTGTCCGAGGTCGCCTACGGCGACAAGCGCAGGGTCGAGATCGCGATGGCGCTGGCGCAGGCGCCGAAGGTGCTGCTCCTCGACGAGCCGCTCGCCGGCCTGTCGCGCGAGGAGCGGGTCGCCGTCAAGGCGCTGATCGCGGGCATCCCGCGCGACGTGACGGTGGTGATGATCGAGCACGACATGGATACGGCGCTCGACATGGCCGAGCGCATCACCGTGCTGCACTACGGCAGCGTGATCGTGGAAGGAAGCCGCGCGCAGGTCGTTGCGGATCCGCGAACCCGAGAAGTCTATCTTGGCCATTAACGAAAACGCCCCGGCCCTTGCCCTGGAAGACGTGGACGCGCTCTATGGCGACAGCCACGTGCTGCACTCGGTCACGTTCAGCGTCGCCGAGGGCAGGGTGCTCGCCTTGCTCGGCCGCAACGGCGCCGGCAAGACCACGTGCATGAACACGGTGATCGGCTGGCTGCGCCCGCGCCGGGGCGCGGTGCGCCTCTTCGGCGAGGCGATCGAGCGCCTGTCGCCCGAGGCCATCGCGCGCAAGGGCGCGGGACTGGTGCCGCAGGGCCGGCGCGTGTTCCCGACGCTCACCGTGCGCGAGAACCTGGGGGTCGCATTCCGAAAAGGCCCCGCCGGCTGGACCCTCAAAGGCGTGTTCGACCTGTTCCCCCGGCTGAGCGAGCGCGCCGAGCAGCACGCCGGCTCGCTCTCGGGCGGCGAGCAGCAGATGCTCGCGATCGGGCGCGCCCTCATGGGGAACCCGCGGCTGCTGCTTCTCGACGAGCCCTCCGAGGGGCTCGCCCCGCTCATCGTCGCGGAGGTCGGCCGCACCATCGCCAAGCTGAAGGCGCAGGGCCAGTCGATCGTGCTGGTCGAGCAGAACGTGAAGATGGCCCTGGAGCTCGCCGACGACGCGGTGCTCCTCAACACCGGGCGCGTCGCTTTCTCCGGGCCGGCGGCGCAGGTGCGCGACAATCCGACCCTCATTACCCAACACCTGGGAGTGTTCTAGATGATGTACAGCTGCGCCCCCGCTTCACGGGGTTCCACCGTAGTTGCAAAGAAAAAAACCGGAAAAAGCCTCAGGATCGACCTGCATTGTCATTACGCCAATCCCGACGTAGCGGCGAAGGTGGCCGACCGCAACCCGGCGCAGTACGACCCGAACGTCAAGTTCGCCAACGCGCTCACGCGCGAAACCAACCAGAAGCAGATGCGCGATCGCGCGCCCAAGCTGTCCTCGATCGAGGTGCGGCTGAAGGACATGGACCGGATGGGGATCGACATCCAGGCGGTGTCGCCCGCGCCTATGCAGACCTACTACTGGACCGAGCCGGGCGAGGGCCAGGCGCTCGCCCGCATGGTGAACGAGCGCCTCGCCGAGATCGTGTCGAAGTGGCCCGATCGCTTTGTGGCGCTCGGCACCGTGCCGTTGCAGAACGCGGATCTCGCCGTTTCGGAATTGACTCATTGCGTGAAAAACCTGGGGCTGCGCGGCGTCGAGATCAATCCCAGCGTGAACGGCATGGATCTGACGGATCAGAGGCTCGACCTGGAACGCTTCTTCGCCAAGGCCGAGGAGCTCGGCATCGTGATCTTCATGCATCCGATCGGCTTCACGCAAGGCGAGCGGCTGATGAACCACTACTTCAACAACGTGATCGGCAACCCGCTCGAGACCACGGTGGCCGCGAGCCATCTCATCTTCGACGGCGTGCTGGAGCGCCATCCGAAGCTGAGGATCGTGCTGCCGCACGCCGGGGGCTATCTCGCCCACTACTGGGCGCGCATGGACCATGCATGGAAGGCGCGCCCCGACTGCCGCAGCGTGATCAAGAAGAAGCCCTCGAGCTACCTGGAGAAGTTCTATTTCGACACCATCACCTTCGACCAGACGATGCTCGGCAACATGGTCGAGCGCTACGGCGCCGACCATGTGGTGCTCGGCACCGACTATCCCTACGACATGGGCATGGAGCACCCGGTCGACTTCATCGGCGGGACCAAGGGCATTTCCGCTGCGGATAAGGCGAAGATCATGGGCGGGAACGCCGCTCGCTTGCTAGGGATCAGTGCAAATCGTCGGGATCGCCGGTAGCCTGCGCGCCGGCTCGTTCAACGCCGCGCTGCTGCGCGCCGCGGTCGAAGAGTGTCCGCAGCAGGCGACCCTCGCGATCGAATCCATCCGCGGCATCCCCCTTTACGATGGCGACGTGGAGGCTGCGCAGGGCATTCCCGCGCGCGCCGCCGAGCTCAAGGAGCGCATCGCCGCCGCCGATGCGCTCCTTCTCGTCACTCCCGAGTACAACAACTCGATTCCCGGCGTGTTCAAGAACGCGATCGACTGGATGACACGGCCGCCGGCGGACGTCCCACGCGTGTTCAAGGGGCGCGCGGTGGGACTGATCGGGGCCTCGCCCGGCGCCTACGGCACGGTGCTGTCCCAGACGGCGTGGCTGCCGGTGTTTCGTACGCTGGGCATGCGCCCGTACTTCGGCCAGCTGCTTTACGTGGGCGGCGCGGCCAAGGTATTCGACGCCTCGGGCAGGCTCGCCGACGATGCCATCCGCGCGCGGCTTCGAAAGTACCTGGAAGGCTTTGTCGAGTTCGTCGCCGGCTAGGCTAGAATCGGACAAAAGGAGGAGTCGAATGAATTTCACGCGAAGGAAGGTTCTCAGCGCAGTCGGCGCCGGCGCGGTCGCGGCGGCGTTGCCGCGGCGCAAGGCGTTCGCTCAACAGGGGCCTGTCAAGATCGGCATGAGCATGCCGCAGACCGGCTCGCTCGGCGCCGGCGGACAGGCCGCGCTGCTCGCGCTGCGCATGTGGGTCGAGGACGTGAACCAGAAGGGCGGCCTGCTCGGCCGCAAGGTCGACTTCACCGTCTACGACGACCAGACCAACCCGGCCAACGTCCCGGGCATCTACACCAAGCTGCTCGACGTCGACAAGGTCGACCTGCTGATCGCGCCCTACGGCACGGTGCCCACCGCGCCGATCATGCCGATGGTGAAGCAGCGCGGGCTGCTCCTCATGGGCAACTTCTCGTTCCAGGTGAACGCGAAGGTGCAGCACGACATGTGGTTCAACAACTCGCCCTGGAACGACGCCTCGAGCTGGTCCGACGGCTTCTTCAGCAACGGGCAGAAGCTCGGCTCGAAGACCCTCGCGGTGCTCGCGGCCGACAACGATTTCGCGCAGAACCTGGCGAACGGCGCGCGCGAGCTCGCCAAGAAGGCCGGCATCAAGTCGGTGTACGACCAGAACTACCCGCCGACGACCACCGACTTTTCGTCGCTCATCCGCGGCATCCGCGCCGCCAAGCCCGACATGGTCTTCGTGATGTCCTACCCGAACGACTCCGTGGCGATCGTGCGCGCGGTGAACGAGATCGGCGTCGGCTCCGGGGTCAAGATGTTCGGCGGTGGCATGGTCGGACTGCAGTTCACGCCGATCATGTCCACCCTCGGCAGCCAGCTGAACGGCATCGTGAACTACAACTCGTACGTTCCCGGCATGAAGTACCCCGGCATCGAGGATTTCCTCGCGCGCTACGCCAAGAAGGCGGCCGAGGCGAAGGTCGACCCGCTCGGCTTTTACCTGCCGCCGTTCAACTACGCCATCGGCCAGATGCTGGAGCAAGCGGTGAACGGCACCAAGAGCCTCGACCAGAAGAAGCTGGCCGAGTACCTGCACAAGAACGAGATGAAGACCATCGTCGGGCCGATCAGCTTCGACAAGAACGGCGAATGGGCCAAGCCGCGCGTGGTGCAGGCGCAGTTCCGCGGCGTGGTGGACAAGGACGTCGAGCAGTTCCGCCAGCCCGGCAAGCAGGTGGTGATCTATCCGAACGACTACAAGACCGGCGAGGTGATCGCGCCGTTCGAGAAGGCGCGCTCGGCCAAGGGATAGCGGCACTCCCTTGAGATAGCGGAGACGGCGCGGCACGACCGCGCCGTCTTTTTTGGGGGCATATGGATTTTTCGTTCGACCTGCTGCTCGAGGCGCTGCTCTTCGGCGTGTTGCTGGGGTGCTTCTACGCCGCGGTGAGTATCGGGCTGTCGGTTTCCTTCGGCCTGCTCGACGTGCCGCACGTCGCCCACCCGGCGGTGATGATCCTAGGCTCGTATTTCACCTACGTTCTGGCGAATTACGGCCTGGACCCGATCGTGGCCGGGGTCGTGCTGATGCCGGCGTTCTTTCTCCTCGGTATCCTGATCTACCGCTTCTACTACGAGACGTTCGAGAAGCGCGGCAGCGAGGCCGGAGTGCGCGGGCTCGCGTTCTTCTTCGGCCTCGCCTTCATCATCGAGGTGGCGCTGATCCTCGGCTTCGGCGTCGACCAGCGCACCGTGCAAGCGGCGTACATCGGCTCGAGCCTCGAGCTTGGCGACTACCGCGTACCGTACCGCATGCTGGTGGCCTTCGGCGTCGCACTCGTCCTGACGTTTTCTCTAACGATCTATCTGTCGAAAACCTTCACGGGCCGCGCGATCAAGGCGGTGGCGCAGGACGAGCCGGCGCTGCGCCTGATGGGCGCGAACCCGGTGCGCGTCAAACAGTGGGCGTTCGGCATCGCGACCGGCGTGAGCGCGCTCGCGGGCGCCATGCTCATCATCGTCGGACCGGTCGAGCCGGCGATGGACCGGCTCTACATCGGGCGCACCTTCTGCGTCGTCGTGCTCGCCGGGCTCGGCAGCATGACCGGCACGCTCGCCGCGGGCCTCATCCTCGGTGTAGCGGAATCGGTGGTGCTGATGATGTTCGGCGCTTCGTGGGCGCCGGCCGTGGCCTTTGGTCTTCTCCTGGTGGTGCTCGGCATCCGGCCCCAGGGACTGTTCGGAAGATGAAATACTGGATCGGCGCCGCGGCGGTGCTGGTCGTCGCCTTCCTGACGGCGATCTCCGGCATCAATGAATATTTCTTCTACGCCGCGTTCGTGGTGCTGCAGTTCATGGTGCTTGCCACGGCGTGGAACATCCTTGGCGGTTACGCCGGCTACGTGAACTTCGGCACCGCCGCGTTCTTCGCCATCGGCTCGTACACCGGGGTGGTGCTTTTCAAGTGGCTGAATGCGCCGCTTGCGGTGCAGATCGTCGCCGCCGCGGCGGTGAGCGGGCTGCTCGGCTTCGGCGTCGGCCTCCTCACGCTGCGGCTGCGCGGCATCTTCTTCGCCATCGCCACCGTGGCGATCATCTTCATCATGGAAACCATGATGATCAACTGGCGCTACGTCGGCGGCGCCACCGGCCTGCAGATTCTTCGCCCGGACGTGCTGCCTCCGTTCGCGAGCTACACGCGGATGCTCTTCGCCGTGATGGCCCTGCTCGCGGTGATCGCCGTGTCCGTCGCGCGCTACGTGCAGGTGTCCTGGATCGGGCGCGGGCTGCGCGCGATCCGCGACTCGGAGGAGGCCGCCGAATGCTCAGGCGTGCCGACGCTCAAGCTCAAGCTCTTCGCCTGCACCGTGTCCGGGGCCTTGATGGGCGCGGCCGGGGCGCCGATGCCGATGTACCTGAGCTTCATCGAGCCCGCTTCGAGCTTCAGCCTCAACTACTCGGTCTCGGCGCTCGCCATGCCGATGATCGGCGGCACCGTTCACTGGCTGGGGCCGGTGATCGGCGCGCTGCTCCTGGGCACGATCCAGCAGATCGTCACCGTCACCATCTCGAGCGAGATCAACGTGCTCGTGATCGGCGTGCTCCTCGTGCTCGTCGTCGTGTTCGCCCCCGACGGGGTGATTGGATTGTTCAAGAAATTCGTAAAGAACCGATGAAATCAGGGACAGACCACGTTTTTCTCCCCGGCCCCCTTTCAAGGGGGGAAGCGATTCTCGAGGCGATCGGGGGTAGTGGGGCGGCGGAAGCTGCAAAAACGTGGTCTGTCCCTGATTTTGAGGTAGAGCGATGAACGCGCCGCTTCTCAAGGTGCAGGGAGTGTCCAAGCACTTCGGCGGCTTCACCGCGCTCTCCGAGGTGAGCATTGCGATCGCACCGGGCGAGCGCTTCGGGCTGATCGGGCCCAACGGCTCGGGCAAGACCACGCTCATCAACTGCATCTCGGGGTCGCTGCGAAACGAGGGCGGCTCGATCGAGTTCCAGGGCGAGGAGATCTCGAAGCTGCCCGCGTACCGGCGCACGCGCAAGGGCATCGCGCGCAGCTTCCAGATCCCGCGGCCGTTCCACAGCATGTCGGTGCTCGAGAACCTGCTCGTGCCCTACGAGTACGTGGCGCACCTCAAGCAGTCCGACGCCGAGCACCAGGCGATGGACATCCTCAAACGGATCGGCCTTGCCGACAAGGCGCGCGCCCAGGCGAACCAGCTCTCGCAGGTGGAGCTGCGCAAGCTCGAGCTGGCGCGGGCCATGGCGGCGCGGCCGCGCCTCCTCATCTCGGACGAGGCGATGGCCGGGCTCTCGGGGAGCGAGGTCGACGAGGTGCTGAAGATCCTGTTCAGCCTGAACGCCGAGGGCATCACGATCATCATGATCGAGCACATCATGCAGGCGGTGATGCGCTTCTCGCAGCGCGTGATCTGCCTCGACGCGGGCAAGATCATCTGCGAAGGCACGCCCGAAACGATCGTCGCCAATCCCGACGTGCAGCGGGCGTACCTTGGCGCTTAGCCTTCGCATCCAGGACGTCGAGGCCGGCTACCGTGCGGTGCGGGCCCTGCACGGGGTTTCCATGACCATTTCCCAGGGGGAAACCGTCGCATTGCTCGGCACCAACGGCAACGGCAAGAGCACGCTCATGAAGTGCGTGATGGGCATGGTGCGGCCCACGAGCGGCTCGGTTTTCTTGACCATGGATAACCAGAAATACGATCTGGCGAGACTCTCCACCGAGGAGATCGTCAACCTCGGCGTCGCCATGGTGCCCGAGGGAAGGCGGCTCTTTCCGAAGCTCACCGTGGAGGAGAACCTGCTGCTCGGCGCCTTCCGCAGGCAGGCGAGGGGCGAGATCGCGAAGAACCGGGAGTTCTGCTACCAGGCCTTTCCCGTGCTCGCCGAGCGCCGCCGGCAGCTCGCGGGATCGATGTCCGGAGGGCAGCAGCAGATGCTCGCCATCGCGCGCGCCCTGATGTCGGCGCCCAAGCTCCTGCTGGTGGACGAGCCTTCGGTGGGCCTCGCCCCGATCCTCGTCTCGCACACCATCACCAAAATCCAGGAGCTCAAGGCGCAGTACGGCCTCACGGTCCTGATGGCAGAGCAGAACTTCCACCAGGCGATCCGCATCGCCGACCGGGGCTACATCATCGTGCACGGCGAGATCGTGTTCGAAGGGCGCAGCGTCGCGGAGCTGGAGGGGAACGAGCTCGTCCGGAACTACTACCTCGGCACCACCGCTTGAGCATCCGCAACCTCCCGGTCGGGCTCTTCGGCGCGGTGATGGGAACCGTGGGCCTCGGCCTGACCGCGCGCGCCACCGCCACGGTGCTGCCGGGTTTTCTGCGCGCCCCCGCGTACTTCACCGAGCTCTGGGTCGCGCTCGGCACGCTTCTTTTCGTAATAATCACCCCTCTTTATATTGTTAAGGCTATTCGCTTCGCGGACGCCGTCAAGGCGGAGTTCTGGAACCCGGTGACGCTCGGCTTCTGCGGCGCGCTGCCGGTCGGGATGTCGCTGGTCGCCGGCGGCATCGCGCCTTACCTCCCGGGGACCGGACAAGCGCTGTGGTGGGCCAGCTTCGTGCTGCTGCTCGCATTCCAGATGTTCACGCTCTACCGCTGGCTCTCCGGCGGCATCGAGCTCGCGCAGCTGAACGCCGGCTGGCTCATCGTGATGGTGGGCGGCATCGTCCTGCCCGGCCCGGCGTTCACGCTGGGCCTTGCCGAAGCCGCTCGATTCAGCTTCGGGGTTTCGGCCACGGTGGCGCCGATCCTGATGGCGCTGCTTCTCTACCGGGCGGCTTTCGGGCCCGCGCTTCCCGAGCCGCTGCGGCCGAGCTGGTTCATCCTGCTCGTGCCGCCGTCGCTCGTGTACGCGAACGGCGTCGCGCTCTACCAGGGCGCGTTTTTCCTCGAGAACCTGTATTTCTTCGGCCTGGTGCTCGGCGTCGCGCTGCTCGCCTATGCGCGCGGCTTCGCGCGGTGGGGCTTCGCCGCGTCCTGGTGGGCCTTTACCTTCCCGCTCGACGCGCTCGCGTACGCGGCCGCGCGCTACGCGCAGGACCACCCCGAGCCTTTGTGGCGCGGGCTCGCGGGCGCGACGCTGCTGCTCGCGACGTTGTTCGTGCTTGCGGTTCTGTGGCGAACGCTTCGCAGCGGCGCATCGCCTCGGGCGTGAACTCGGCCTGCGGCTGGTTGCCGCCGATGATGAACATGAGAAGGTGCTCGCGGTTCGGCTCGTCGTAGGTCACGTTCATGAAGCGGCGCGCCACGCCGGTTGGGAACGAGATGACGTCGTAGGGATCGAGGTCGACGTATTGCATGGCGTCGCCCTCGTTCCACTCGCAGCGCCACTTCCCGGTCATCGCGATGAAGGTCTCGCTGGTATCGTGGTTGTGCATCAGCGGCCCCTTGCCGGGTTTCGCCTTGCAGTAGCCGAGGTTGAAGCCCTCCGCGATCGAGATTGCCGGCATCGCCGAGGCTCGATCGCCGACCGGCGAAGTGACCGCGGCGCTCTCCGACGTCGGCGGCTGGAAGCCGATCACGGCGTAGAGCTTGCGGCGGCACTCGGGCAGCTTGCTGTCGGGCAGGCCGCCGTCGGAGCCGCGGAGCATCCTGAACCGCGCCACGCGCTTCATCATCTCGTCGCGCGACCAGCTGCGGATGGTTTTCCAGTCGTCCATGGGTTTCGGTTTCCTCGAGAAAACGTCACTCCAGCCTGATTCCGGCGGCCTTGATGATCGGCCACCACTTTTCGGTCTCGGCCTTGTGCCAGGCGCCCAGCGCTTCGGGCGTCTGCTGCTCGCGCGGCGGAATTTCCATGCCGAGGTCGGCCATTCGCTGCTGCATCTTCGCGTCGACGAAAGCTTCGGCCACCGCGTGATTGAGCTTCGCGATGGCCTCCTTCGGCGTGTCCTTAGGCGCCCACAGCCCGTTCCAGAACGTGAGGTCCATGCCCGCGACGCCGGCCTCGCTCAGGGTCGGTACCTCGGGTGCGGGCGACCAGCGGCCGTTCCCGGCCACCGCATAGGCCTTGATCCGTCCCGCGCGGTGGTAGGCGAGCCCGTTCGATGCGTCCATGCAGGTGAGATCGATATTGCCCGCGATGAGATCCTGATATGCCGGGGCGGCGCCGCGGTAGGGCACGAATTGGAAGTGCGTGCCGGTGGAGTTCTGCAGATAGATCCCGCAGATATGGACCGCGCTACCGGGGCCCACGGTGCCGAAGGTGGCTTTCGCGCCGTTTTTTAGCCACGCCACGAGCTCGGCCGCATCCTTGGCGGGAAGGCCGGTCTTGCCCGTGATCCACAAGCGCGACACCGGCAGTCGCGCCACCGGCTCGAAGTCCTTCAGCACATCGACCTGAATCGGAAACAGCGCCGGCGTGCCGACGTGGCTCGTCCAGTTGCCGAGGATCACGGTGTAGCCGTCCGGCGCGGCGCGCGCCGCGCGGGTGAGGCCGATGGTGCCGCCGGCGCCGGTCACGTTCTCGACCAGGATCGGCTGGCCGATCGACTGCTTCATCGGCTCGGCGAGGATCCGCGCCAGGCCGTCCGTGGGCCCGCCGGCCGCGAACGGAACGATGAGCGTAACGGGTTTGGCTGGAAAGCTCTGCGCCGCGACGAAACCCGCGAACGACAGCAATCCCCATGCGAACACGGCTAGTAGAAAACGCATCGACTCCCCCTCGGTCCGTCGCCAACCTTACGCCGTCGCCGACGGTGCTGCAAACCGTTCGCGTTACCGCGCGGCGACGTCGTGGATCCCTGTCAGGCAACCGACCATAGCACGCTGCTGCATTGCAGCGATATATAGGCTGGGCCGCGCCCGATACACTTGAAGGCCCTCACCGTTTCCATTCCTAGAAAGAGATTTTCATGCAAGCTCAATTGGTTGATCTGTATCGCGCGGGCATTCGCTCCGCCACCGACATGATGAAGCTTTCGCTCGAGCAGACCGAGCGGCTTCAGCAGCAGCAGCTCCAGCTCATCCGCAACGCGCTGGACGAGACCACGCGCTCCACCACGCAAACGGGCGAGCTGAAAGGCATCGACGACATGGTTGCCTTCAACTCGCGCCTGGCCGGCGCGCAACTCGAGCGAGTAAGCGAATTCTGGGCGAACTGGTGGAAGGCCGCCGGCGACGCGCAGAAATCCATGATCGAGCAGTTCCAGTCCCAGATCGGGCAGGCGAAGGATCTTGGGCGCGAAGGCTATAACTTCGCCACGCGCGCTGCCGAGGACACCGCTCGGCTCGCCTCCCAGGCCGAGCGCGAGCGCAAGGAGCATCGCAAGAGCGCGTAGCTCTTGTTTGGCGAGGCAGCCGTCCGTGAGTCCTTCCGGCGGCTGTCTCGTATCCCACACCACCTGGTAGTCGCGGTCGGCGGCCCGCGCCGCTGGCCGCTTTGACGTAAGGCCGTCGGTAAGGCGCGACCCTACGCGTCAGCTTTCTGCAAGACAAGGCCGGGGCGATTTCTCTATGCTGCGCGCACTCGTCCAAGGGGAGATGCCGGATGTGGAACCAGGTCTATAACCCGTTCTCGAACGAAGTGCTGTCGACCCTCGTCGCCGCAATCCCGGTGGTGACGCTGCTGGTGCTGATCGCCTCGGGGAAGGTCAAGGCGCACTTCGCCGCGGTCATCGCGCTCATTGTCGCGATCTTCATCGCGGTCGCGGCCTTCACCATGCCGGCGGGTATGGCGATTCGCGCCGGGATCCTCGGGCTCGTCACCGGGTTCTTCCCCATCGGCTGGATCGTGCTCAACGTCATCTTCCTCTACCGGCTCACGGTCGAGAAGGGCGTGTTCGTCACCCTGCAGCAGACGATCGGCGGCGTCACGGCGGACCGGCGCCTGCAGCTGCTGCTCATCGCATTCTCGTTCGGCGCGTTTTTCGAGGGTGCCTCGGGTTTCGGCACGCCGGTTGCCGTGACCGGCGCGATCCTGATCGGCCTGGGCTTCTCGCCGCTCGCCGCCTCGGGGCTCTCGCTGATCGCCAACACCGCGCCGGTTGCGTACGGCGCATTGGGCGCGCCGATCATCGGCCTCGCCTCGGTGACCGGGCTCGATCCCTATCTGCTCGGCGCGATGGTCGGCCGGCAACTCCCCTTCTTCTCCCTGATCGTGCCGTTCTGGCTGATCTGGGTGTTCGCGGGGTGGAAAGGCATGAAGGAGATCTGGCCGGCGATCCTGGTCACCGGCGTGTCCTTCGCGATCCCGCAGTTCCTGATCTCCAACTTCGTCAACCCCTACATCGTCGACATCGGCGCATCGCTGATCTCGATGGCCTGCCTGATCGGCTTCCTCAAGGTCTGGCAGCCGAAGACGCTGTGGACTTCGCCGAAGCTGCGCACCCGCGACGACTCCGCGGCGACGATGCCGGCCCCGGCGGCCGCACCCGTTGCGAAGGCGTCGTCGGCCGAAGTCTGGAAGTCGCTCACGCCGTGGATCATCGTCTGCGCGATCCTGCTCGTCTGGGGCACGGGATGGTTCAAGGCGGCGGTCAATCCGCACTTCACCTGGAGCTACCCGGTTCCCGGCCTGCACAACATGATCGACAAGGTGCCGCCCGTGGTCGCGAAGCCCACGCCCGAGGGCGCGGTGTTCGCCTTCACCTGGCTGTCCTACACCGGCACCGGCATGCTGATCGCGGCGATCATCTCGGGCTTTGTCATGGGCTTCTCGCCGCTCGGGCTGCTGCGCTCCTACGGCCGCACCATCTACGTCGTGCGCTACTCGCTGCTCACGATCATGGCGATGCTCGGCATCGGCACGCTGACGCGCTTCTCCGGCCTCGACGCCACGCTCGGACTCGCGTTCGCGCACACGGGCGTGCTGTACCCGTTCTTCGGCGCGCTGCTCGGCTGGCTGGGCGTGGCGCTGACGGGATCGGACACCGCCTCGAACGTGCTCTTCGGCGGCCTGCAGAAGATCACCTCCGAGCAGCTCGGGCTGTCGCCGATCCTGATGAGCGCCGCCAACTCCTCGGGCGGCGTGATGGGCAAGATGATCGACGCGCAGTCGATCGTCGTCGCCTCGACCGCGACCAACTGGTTCGGCCACGAAGGCTCGATCCTGCGCTTCGTCTTCTGGCACTCGATCGTGCTCGCCTGCCTGGTCGGGATCCTGGTGACGCTGCAGGCGTACGTGTTTACGGGGATGATCGTCGCCGGCTAGCGTTTGAAGCCGGCCATGGCCTCGAGCACGGCGCACACCGCGGCGGTGTCCTGCTTGTCGAAGCCCTGCGCCATTGCGGCTGTATAGACCGGAGCCGAGGCGCTGAAGAGTGGCGTCGGCACGCCGAGCTTGGTGGCGTACTCGCCGATGATCTTCATGTCCTTCTGCCAGACCTCGACCTTCATCGTCGCGTCGTCGTAGCGCCCGGCGACCATCTGCGGCCCGCGCACCTGGAACATGCGCGAGCCGCCGGCGCCGTCGCCCGCGACCTTGTAGATCGTTTCCGGATCGAGGCCGGCCTTCATGCCGAGGACGAAGGCTTCGGCCGCGGCCACGTTGTGGATCGCGACGAGGAGGTTGGCGACGTACTTCATCTTGCTGCCGTTGCCGAACTCGCCGAGGTAGTAATGCGCGCGGGAGAAGCCCTCGAGGATGGGCTTCGTTTTCTCGAAAGCGGCCTGGTCGCCGCTCCCGTAGACGCTGAGGTCCTTGGTGCGAGCCTGGGCGCCGGTGCCGGAGAGCGGGCAGTCCAGCAGGGTGATGCCTTTCCGCGCTAGAACTTCAAATGCTTTTGTTTTGTCGGAAATCGGCAGCGTACTGGTTTCCACGACGATGCACTTCGCGCTCATCTCGGCGGCGACGGAATGCAGCGCTTCGGTGCTCGGCAGCGACGTGATCACGACCGGCGCATCGACTCCGCTCAGGGACGAAACAGGGGAACCGCCTGCTTTCTTGAGATCGTCGCGGCGCGCGGCGAGCACGTCGTAGCCCTGCACGGCGAAGCCTGCCTTCACGAGGTTCGCGGACATTGCCGAGCCCATGATGCCCAGGCCGATCACGCCGACGGCTTTGCTCATTTTCTTTTCTTCCCGGCCTTCTTCGCGCGCTTCTTTGCGGGCTTCTTTTTGGATGAACCGAGCGGCTTTGCGTTCACCAGCACGGCAGCGATGACGCAGGGCTCGTTCCCGCGCACGCTCCAGGAATGATTGGTGCCGCGCTGGACCAGGATGTCGCCGGCGCGCAGCAGCTTCTCGCCGGTCTCCATGATGGCGTGGATCTCGCCCTTGAGCACGATGATGTAGTCGACGGTGCTCGTCTTGTGCATCATCGGGTCGCTCGAGCGGCGGTCCTGCGCGTGCCCGGCGCCGATCGACTTGAACGCCGCGGCGCCGTCGACGCTGCTGCGCCAGGCGGAGTCGGGCGGGAACTCCACGATCCTCAGGATGGTGCCGTTCTTCGGCGGCTCCAGGCGAACCGGGCGCGCGGCGGCGTCCTTGTCGCCGGCGTTGCTCGCCGGTGCCCCGGCAGTCTCCCAAAGATCGGTGAGGGCGAGACCGGGCATTGAAGCCATCTCCTTCACGTTCGGCGCCTCGCCGTCGGCGATGAACGCGGACCTGCCGTCGGCGTCGTGCCCGGTAAGCACGCGCCGCACGCGCCAGATCATGCGACGGCGTCGCTAGGCGCGATCACCTTGCGCGCCTTGACCCCGGCGTCCGGAGCGAGGCGGAAGTCCCAGTCGAGCCGCAGGAACGGGTTGGGCAGGCCGAGGCGCTTCGCTTCGGCCGGGTCGTCCACCTTGCGGTACTTGCCGATCAACGAGTCCTTCACCGCGAACACCGCGTCGCCGTCGAGGTAAGGATCGCCCTCGACGAAGACGTGCGTGATCACCGGCTGGTAGCCCGGCGCGGAGACGATGGCATGCATGTGGGCGGGCCGCATGTGGTGATTGCCGGTCGCGCGAATGAGCTCCCCTACCGGGCCGTCGATCGGCACGCTGTAGAACTTGGGCTTGTAGCTCGTGAACGCGTAATCGCCCTTCGCGTCGGCCTTGACGCGGCCGCGCAGCTCGAACTCGCCCTCGGTCTGCACGTCGTAGATGCCGTCAGCCTTGGCCTGCCAGATGTCGAGCACCGCGTTCGCCACCGGCTTGCCGTCGAGCGAGAGCACGCGGCCCGAGACGTACACATCCTCGCCCTTCATCGACGCGCCCTCGCGCAGGTCCGCGCCGTATTCATACTCCTTGGCGCCGTGCGCGAAGAACGGCCCGAGCACCGTCGCTTCGGTGGCCCCCGGCACGGTCTTGTGGTTGAGCGCCACGATCATCATCGACAGGCCGAGGATGTCCGAAAGAAGGATGAACTCCTGGCGCTTGTCGTCGCACTTCTGGCCGACCGCGGTCAGGAACTTGATGCCTTCGAACCATTCCTCCTCGGTGAGCTGCACCTCGCGCGCGAAGGCATGGAGGTGCTTCACCGCGCTGGTCATGATCTGGCGGAAACGCGGGTCGTCGGCCTTTTTCAGGCGCGCGACCACGGCGTCGGTGAGGGTATCTTCGTTGAACTGGCGCATGGAGTCCTCCTGGGAAGGCCAAGTGTATTATCAAAATCCCCATGCGACTCGTGACGTTTCGGATTGGAGGAGTGGAAAACGCCCCACCCGCGCGAGCCGGCGCCCTTACCGATGGGGGCCGCACGGTGGTACAGCTTGCGGCGCCCAGCGTGCTCGCGATCGTCGAGGGCGGTCCGAACGCCATGGACCGGGCCGCCGAGGCGCTGAAGCGCCCATCCCGGGAAGCGATCTTCCCGATCGAGCAGGTAACGCTGCTCGCGCCGATTCCGCAGCCACCGCAGATGCGGGACTTCCTGTGCTTCGAGAAGCACCTGCAGCAGGCCTTTGCCGCCGTGGCCAAGCTGCGCGGGACCGAGGCGCGCATTCCGAAGATCTGGTACGAGCGGCCGATCTACTACCATCCCAACCGCTTCAACGTCTGCGGCACCGGCGCGGACGTGCCCTGGCCAGCGTACAGCGAACGCATGGATTTCGAGCTGGAATTCGGCTGCTACATCGGAAAGGCGGGCAAGGACATTCCCAGGGAACGCGTGCGCGAGCACATCTTCGGCTACACCATCTTCAACGACTTCTCGGCGCGCGACGAGCAGACGCTCGAGATGATGGGCCAGCTCGGGCCCGGCAAGGGCAAGGACTTCGACAACTCGAACGTCATGGGCCCGTGCCTCGTCACCGCCGACGAGCTTACCGACCCTTACAGCTTGGAAATGAAGGTGCGTGTCAACGGCGAGGAGTGGGGCCGTGGAAACTCGCGCGACATGCACTGGAAATTCGAGGACTGCATCGCGCACGTCTCGCGCTCGGAAACGCTGCACCCGGGGGAGTTCTTCGGTTCGGGCACGGTGGGCAACGGCTGCGGCCTCGAGCACATGAAGTTCCTCAAGCCCGGCGACGTAGTCGAGCTCGAGGTCGAGGGGATCGGAACCCTGAAGAACCGCGTCGTCCGGTAGACTTCGAATTCCTGGGGAGGAAGCTCATGCTCGCGAAACTCGTCTATAGCGCCGCGCTTTTGCTTGGCATCAGTTCCGTGCAAGCGAAGCCGGTAAAACAGGACTACCAGATCGATGGCGCGGACCCGGGCGTGCGGCTCTTCGTGCGCCAGAAGATGGAGGAGGGGAACACCCGCTTCACCGACGACAACATCGTCCTCTTCATCCACGGCGCGACGGCGCCATCGGTGTGCGACTTCGACCTCGGCTTCAAGGACTACTCCTGGGCCGACTGGATGATCGGCAAGGGTTACGTGGTCTATCTCTTCGACAAGCGCAATTACGGCTACTCGAGCCGCGAGAAGGCGATGGACGAGCCGGCGGCGTCGAACAGGCCGGTGTCGAGGTCCTACCAGGTGATCCGCGACATCGGCTCGGTGGTCGATCACATCCGCCAGAAGCACAAGGTGGCGAAGGTCACGCTGATCGGCTGGTCCTGGGGCGCGATGACCGCGGGCTACTACACGTCGCTCAACAGTGAGAAGGTGAAGAAGCTCGTGATGTACGCGCCGGCCTACAGCTATCCGCTGCATACCAACCTGGGCGCCGGCTCGGGCCTGCAGAACAAGCGCCGGCCCTCGGACTTCAACTACGCCCTGGGCGCTTACCGCCTCGGGAGCACGGCCGCCAATACCGCGCGATGGGATGGAGAAATCCCGGTGGCGGACAAGACGCAATACCGCGAGGCCGGGGTAGCGGAGGCGTTCTGGAACGAGTGCATGGCCTCCGATCCGACCAGCGGCTCGCGCAACCCGCCGAGCCTGCGCGCGCCGAACGGCGTGCTCGAGGACACCTTCATGCAGGCGACCGGCCGCGCGATGTGGAACGCTTCGTCGATCTACGTGCCGACGCTCGCGATCGCCGGCGAATACGATACCTGGTCGTTCCCCGAAGACCGCGAGGGGTTGATGCGCGATCTCACCAATGCGCCGGCGAAGCGCAGCGTGCTCATCAAGAACGCGACGCATTTCGTGCTCTTCGAGAAGCCGCGCATGGAGTTCTTCAACGAGGTCCTCAAGTTCCTCAAGGACGCGCCGTAAGCGAATTCGGGGTCTGACCCCGGATTCGCACGGTCAGTCCGGCCGGGCGCTCCAGATCTGGCTCCAGAACTGGACGGCGTGCTCGAACTGAGCGCCGGCAAGCCGGGTCTGCAGTGCGAACAGGTCGAGCTGCTGCTGCTGGAGCTGCTGCGCGCTCTGCAACGTCGCGCTCATCATGTCGGCGGTGTTCTTGAGGCCTGCGCCGTAGAGCTCGATGAACTGGGTCATGGATTCTCCTTCCTCGGAGCCTGCGACTATAGGTCGGTGCGCGAGCGGCGCGGGTTCGCATAGCGGGATTCGCGGGAACCGCTACACCTTCCTCGGCGGGGCAGCTAGAAGCGGTACGCGAGTCCGCCGCTGTAGTAGCGGCTCGTAGTGCGCTCGGCGACCACGCTGTCCGCGGCCTCGTCGTAGAGCTTGCGGATTTCGAAGCTGCCGACGATCAGCCAGTGGCGCGTCACGTCGTATCCGGCGAGGAAGCCGCCGCTCAGGTAGACGAGCCCGGATTTGTCCGTGCCGTAGCGCGATTGCATCGCGTTCCCGGATCCCCAGGTCGACTGGCCGAACACCGCGCCTTGCAGCCCCCAGCGCTCGAAGACGCCGAAGTTGATCCGCAGATCGGCCTGGCCGCCGAGATCGGTATCGAAGTTCTGGCGGGCACGGATGAGGAAGTTGACCGGCATCTTGCCGAAGTGGCGGTCCCATTCCAGGTGCAGGCCGACCGAAGCGCTCGTCTTGATGTCGGGCTCGCCGAGCGTCTCGAGGAACGGCGCCTCGCTCTTCTTGCGGCCGGCCTCGTAGGCGATCTGGGCGCCCGCCCAGAACTCCGGCGCCAGCTCGTTGCGGATGCCGCCTTCGAGGATTCCCTGGGTGGTGCGCGCGAACCAGAGCTTGCCGTAGTAGCGAAGCTGGGGAATGAGGTCGGTGACCTGGGAGCTCGAACCGTCGTACGCGGGTCGCGAGCGGATGGCGGCGCCGACGATGGTGGTGGGCCGATCCTGCGCGTCGCAGACCTGCGAAAGAATCAGAGTCAAAATGAAGATAAGCGGGGCGAGGAGGCTCCTCATTCGGGCCGGTGGCAAACCGCCTCGATGTTATGGCCGTCGGGATCGAACACGAACGCGCCGTAGTAGTCCGGATGGTATTTGGTTCGGATGCCGGGGGCGCCGTTGTCGCGCCCGCCCGCGGCCAGCGCGGCGCGGTGGAATGCGCGCACCTGCTCGCGGTTTTCCGCGGCGAAGGCGATGTGGAGCGGGCCGGGCGGGATGCCGTGCACGCCGATCCAGAATTGCGGCCGGCCCTCCTTGCCGAGCATCGCCCAGCCTTCGCCCTCCAGAACCGTCTGGATGCCGAGCGGGGCGAGCGCCCGCCGGAAGAACGTCGCGCTCTTCCCGAAGTCGCGCACCGCGAGCCCGATGTGGTCTAGGATCATGCCGTTCTCCCCGATCCTGCGATTTTGCAGTGACGCCAAGGCTATTTCCACCGCTCATGCTGCTCGCACTCTATTGGGGCCTCGCGCAGGCGCAGCCCGGCGCGCCGGGCGTGCGCTACGAACCCTCGCCGATGCCGGTGGTGGAGGCGATGACCCGGCTCGCCGCGGTGAGGCCGGGCGACGTGGTGTACGACCTCGGCTGCGGCGACGGGCGCATCGTGATCGCCGCGGCGAAGCTCGGCGCGCGCGCGGTCTGCGTCGACATCGACCCGCTGCGCATCGCCGACGCCCGCGAGCACGCGCGCAGCGAGGGCGTGGCCGAGCGCATCGAGTTCCGCACCGAAGACCTGTTCGGCGTGGATCTCGCCGACGCCACCGTGGTGATGCTGTTCCTTTCAGTCGATTTCAACCGCAAGCTGCGGCCGCGCCTGCAGGCGCTGCCCCCCGGCACGCGCATCGTCTCGCACTGGCACGACATGGGAGACTGGCAGCCGAGCAAATTGATGCACGTGAGCCGGGGCTGGCGCGACCACCCGGTGTTCCTCTGGATCACGGAGCCGCCGCGCTGAGCGGGCTCAGCATCCGAAGCACCTCGGCCGTGGTCCGTACGCGGGCCATGCGCGGGAAGATCCGCTTCATGAACTGGGCGTGATTGTCCTGTTCCGGCGAGGTGCAGGCATCGGAAATAATCAACAGGTCGTAGTCGAAATCGCGCGCCGCGAAGGCAGTCGCGGCAATTCCCACATCGGTCGAGCCACCGCACAGCGCGATGGTGTCCACATTTCTCGCGCGCAGGGCGAGGTCGAGATAGGTGCCGTGAAACGCGCTCCAGCGATGCTTCGGAACGATGTAGTCCGACGACTGCGGTGCGAGCTCTGCCACGACCCGCGCCTGGGGCGTGCCGCCCACGATCGCCGGCTGGTCGCTCTCGGCAGTGACCGGGCGCAGCCGGTTGTCGGTGTCGCGCAGCCTGGGGCGGCCCTTTTCGGGGCGATGATCGGCATTCGCATAAGCCACCACCGCGCCCGCGCAGCGCGCCGCGGCCAGGAGCGCCGCCGCATTGGCGATCACCGTCCGGTAGCGTTCGCGTGCCGCCGGGTCGCGGTTGGCGTGTCCTTCCAGGAGATCGAACAGCAACAGGCAGGTGCGCGCCGGGTCGAGCCGGCTCGCGCTCACCGCGGCGCGCCGAGCACGATCTGCGCCCAGAGCTTCTTCCACTTCTCGAAGTCGTCGAGGATCAGCGCCGGGTCGACGAACTTGAGCTGCAGCTTCTGCGCCGGGTCGGCGACGCGCAGGTTCGCCGGCACGTTGCCGCCTTTCTGCAGGATCGTCTGTCCCTCCGGCGAGAGCAGGAAGTCGGCGAAGAGCGCTGCGGCGTGCGGATGCGGCGGCCGGGCGGTGATGCCGATGCCGTTGGCGCGGCCGATCGCCGGCGCGATCGCGAACCATTCCACCGGCGCGCCGCGCTGCTTCATCTTCTCCGTGCCGTGGCTGTACGTGGTGAGCGCGAGCGGGATCTCGCCGGAGGCGACCAGGCCCGCGAGCAGCGTGTGGCCCTTTCGAACCGAGAGGCCGTTCGTGCGCACGATCTCGCGGAAGACGCTCAAGCCCTTTTCCTCGCCGAGGTCGGTGATGACCATGGCGAACCAGTCTTCGTCCTCGGCCTCGATGCCCAGGCGTCCCTTCCAACGCGGCTGGGCGAGGTCGGCGTAGGACTTCGGCAGCTCCTCCTTCTTCACGAGCCGGGTGTTGTACGACTGGACGAACAGGTTGATCCGGCTGCCTACCCAGTACCCGTGCGGGCGCAGCGCCTGCGGCATCAGGTCCTTGAGGTGCGGCGAGCGCAGCGGCTGCAGCGCCTTCTCGCGATACAGCGCCTCGAGCTGCGGGCCGTTGGTCTCGACCGCGTCGGCTTCGTGGCGTCCGGCGCGCGCCTCGGTGAGCGTGCGCTGCACCACCTTCTCGGAATTGGCGCGCCAGCTCTTCAGCTTCACGCCGTACTTGCGCTCGAACGCGGCTGCGAGCGCCGCAAGGTCTTCGGGAACGAGCGAGGTGTAGATCATGACCTCGCCCTCCTTGCGCGCGCCTTGGAGGAGGAATTGCTCGCGGTCGGGCTTGTCGTATTGCACGACCTGCGCCAGCGAGATCGGAGGGACCAGAGCGAACAGGAAAGGGAGGACGCGGAAGAGGTGCATGCCGGGATTATAGAATCCGCGCATGCGGGTCGTTATCCTTCTCGCAGTTTTCCTTGGCGCGCCGGCGTTCGCCCAAACGTACAAGTCGGACGAGCACTCGTTCCGCGTGGTCCAGGTGGTGAAAGGCCTGGAGCAGCCCTGGTCGCTCGCTTTTCTTCCCGACGGGCGCATGCTGGCCACCGAGAAGGCGGGGCGGCTGCGCATGATTGCGAACGGCAGGCTCGAGCCGCAGCCCATCGCGGGCTTGCCGCGCGTCACGGTGCACGGTCAGGGGGGATTGCACGACGTCGTCCTGCATCCTCAATTCGAACAAAACCGGCTTGTGTACCTCGCGTACGCCGCCCGGGGAGAAGATGGGGTCGGTACGGAACTCGCCCGGGGGCGTCTCGCCGACGGCCGGCTCGAGGAGGTGCAGGTCCTTTTCCGGCAGAGTCCGAAGGGACGCACCGGCAACCATTTCGGCGGCCGCATCGTGTTCGACCGCGCCGGCTACGTCTATCTCACGCTCGGCGACCGCGGCGAGATGCCCCGCGCGCAGAAGCCCGACGACCACGCCGGCTCGGTGATCCGCCTGCACGACGACGGCCGCGTGCCCGACGCCAATCCTTTCGTCGGCAAACCGGGCTGGAAGCCGGAGAAGTTCGACCTCGGCCATCGCAACCAGCAGGGCGCGGCGCTGCATCCGCAGACCGGGGTGCTGTGGACGCACGAGCACGGCCCCCAGGGCGGCGACGAAGTGAACATCATCCGGGCCGGCGCCAACTACGGCTGGCCGGTGATCACCTACGGCGTCAACTACGGCACCGGCACCAAGATAGGCGAGGGCACCGCCAAGCCCGGCATGGAGCAGCCGATCCACTACTGGGTGCCGTCGATCGCGCCTTCGGGGATGGCGTTCTACACCGGCGATCGCTTCCCGCGGTGGAAGGGCAACCTCTTCGTCGGCGCGCTGCGCGACCAGCTGCTCGTGCGCCTTCAGCTCGACGGCGAAAAGGTCGTGAAGGAAGAGCGGCTGCTCAAAAACGTGCTCGGCCGCATCCGCGACGTGCGCACGGGGCCCGACGGCCTGATCTACCTCCTCACCGACGAGACCGACGGCGTCCTCGCCCGCCTCGAGCCCCTCTAAGCAGTGGGCTTCATATAACTTTACACACGGGAAAGAAGCGCCTTACATAGCGGCGCGAGACTGCTCTCGCTTGAACAATACGAGAGGAAGTCATGGAACAAACAACTGAAACCTGCCGGCGCCGAGGCTTTTTCCGGCGCGCGGGATTGTTCGCGCTCGCAGGCACCGCGCTCGCCGGCTTCGGCGCGAAGGCATACGCGCAAAGCGGCTGGCGCCGCGGCGAGCCGCTGTCGGAGGCGCACCTCGACCGCATGCTGAAACATCTGTACGTCGAGATCGACGCCACCGAGGACCAGAAGCAGCGCCTGGCGCCGATCCTCAAGGACGCGGCGAAGGACCTCGCGCCGCTGCGCGAGACGGCGCGCGCCACGCGCGCCCAGGCGATCGAGCTCCTGACCCAGGACAAGATCGACCCGGCCGCGATCGAGTCGCTGCGGGCGGAGAAGATGCGCCTCGCCGACGAGGCGTCGCGGCGCTTTACGCGCGCCTTGTCGGACGCCGCGGAAGTGCTCACGCCGGAGCAGCGCAAGACCCTCGCGCAGCGTTTCCAACGCCATCGCCACCACTTTGGGTGACCGGCAGGGCTGACCGGGCGCCGGTATAGTAGGCGAGGTGTCCGAGCGGGTCCTCCTGGTCGAAGACGACGCCCGCCTCGCCGAGATGGTGTCCGAGTATCTCGGCGGAGCGGGCTTCGACATTTCGCGGGTCGCGAGCGGCGCGGCGGCCCTCGAGCGCCTGGCGCGTCAGCCCTACGACGCGCTGGTGCTCGACCTGAACCTGCCCGACATCGACGGGCTGGAAGTCTGCCGGCGCCTGCGCGCCAAGTGGGACACGCCGGTGCTCATGCTGACCGCGCGCGGCGAGCCCATGGACCGCGTGGTCGGCCTCGAGCTCGGCGCCGACGACTATCTTCCCAAGCCGTTCGAGCCGCGCGAGCTCCTGGCGAGGCTGCGTGCGCTGCTGCGGCGGGCGCACGCCCCCGCCCGGTCGAACCTGATGCGCTTCGGCCGGCTGGAAATCGACCGCGATTCGCGCCTGGTGCGCGTCGACGGCGAAGAGCGCACTCTCACGTCGCTGCAATACGAGCTGCTCGTCGCGCTCGCCGGGAACGCCGGGCGCGTGCTGTCGCGCGACGCGCTCATGGACCTGGTGAAAGGCCAGCCGCTCGAGGCGTTCGATCGCTCCATCGACGTGCACGTCTCGCGCATTCGCGCCGCGATCGAGGACGATCCGAAGAAGCCGCGCCGCCTGATCACCGTGCGTGGCGCGGGCTACGTCTTCGCAAAGCAGCAGCCCTGATGCGCCGGCTCTACCTGCGCATCTATCTTGCGGTGCTGGGGAGCCTTGCCGCCTTCGCGTTCGTTGCCGCCGTCGCGTGGCATACCTTCAGCGGACCCTGGGCAGGCGAGGAGACCCTGACCACGGTGGCGCGGAACCTGCTGCCCCCTGCGAGCGCACCGGTGCCCGAGCAGCAGGTCGCGCTGGAGCGGCTCGCCCGCGACCTCCGCATCGACCTCGCGCTCTTCTCGTCCGATGGCACGCGCCTCGCGCGGGTCGGCAATCCGATCGAGGCGCCGCAACGCGTGGGGCGACAGCGGGGCGTGCGCGGGCCGCCGGTGTGGGCCGCCAGGCTCGAAGACGGGCGCTGGATCGCCGCGCGCGCGCCGCACCGCGGCGGACCGGGAATCGGTCTTTTTTTCCTCGCCCTGCTCCTCGTCGCCATCGCCGTCGGCGCCTACCCCGTCGTGCGGCGCCTCACGCTGCGGCTGGAGCGCCTGCAGCGCGGCGTTACCGCGCTGGGTGAAGGCGATCTTTCGGCCCGGGTCCGGGTCGAGGGCCGGGACGAGGTGGCGCGGCTTGCCGAGAGCTTCAACCAGGCCGCCGAGCGGATCGAGCGGCTCGTCGGCGCGAACAAGCTCATGCTGGCGAGCGCCTCGCACGAGCTGCGCACGCCGCTCGCCCGCATCCGCATGGCGGTCGAGCTGATGAAGGCGCGCGCCGACCCGGCGCGCAAGCTCGAGCTCGAGCACGACATCGCGGAGCTCGACGCCCTCATCGACGAGATCCTGCTCGCGAGCCGGCTCGACGCCGTGCCCGGCGTGGAAGACGGCGAAGCGGTGGACCTGCTCGCGCTGGCGGCGGAGGAGGCGTCGCGGTATGCGATTGAAGTTGAAGGAACCCCGATCATCGTCAAAGGCGACGCGAAGCTGCTGCGCAGGATGATCCGCAACCTGCTCGAGAACGCGAAGCGCCACGGCGCCGCGCCGGTGACGCTGACGGTGAGGGGCGGGGAGCTCTCGGTGTGCGACGCCGGAAGCGGCGTGCCCGAGGGCGACCGCGAGCGCATCTTCCAGCCCTTCTATCGCGGGGCGCGCGGGTCGGGCCTCGGGCTTTCGATCGTGCGCCAGATCGCGCGCAAGCACGGCGGCGACGCGCGCTGCGAGGGCAACTGCTTCATCGTCAGCCTGCGCGCAACATAACTTTACCCGCGGGAAAGAAATCGCCTACACGCCGGTGCGATGCTTCACGCCATGGAGCGCGCCAAGGACGGGCTGCTCGACGGGATCGAGGACGACCTCGCCAGCGGCACGCCCGTCGCATTCATCGCCGCAATCCTTGTGCTGGAGGCCGCCGCGTTGATCGCGACGCTGCTCCCACGCCTTGGCTTCTTCTAGCGCACGAGCGCGCGCTTCGCCAGCGCCGCAAGCGGCGGACAGGGGGTCAGAAAGAGGCACCCCGAGCGCATTGCGCGATGGCCGTTGGGAAGGGTGATCGCCTGCGTATAGCGGACTTCGAGATCGACCATGCAGTCGCCGCCTTTCGGCAGCGCGATGCGGCAGCCGCGCAGCACGGTGCCCGGCTCGAGCGTGATGCTGCACGCGTAGCAGAGGAACGCGACGCCGCCGGCGCCGAGGTCGAGGATCAGGGCGTCGAACGGCATGATGCCGCGGGTATCGGCGTGCACGCGCAGCGGAAGCGGCGCCCGGAGCTGGACGCGGTCGTGGCTGCGGCGCGGGTTGCTGGCGAGGAGCTCCGGGAAGCGGCACTGGATGAGCTCGCGGCGCCGGAACGTCACCGCGCGCGGCTCGGCGGCGACGAACTCGACGTGCCACCCCGCGATCTCGCAGTGGAACGTGCAGCGGGGGCGCGCCAGCACCGCCGCGTTTGCCGCGGCCACCGGACTGCGGCTCATCACGAGGTGGCCGGCTCTCGGATCGATGATTACGAGCTGCGCCTGGAAAGTGAAGCTGGGGAAGAAGGCGCACACGTTCGCCCGCTCGGCCTTCGCCTTCGCGAGCACGCGCGCGATCTCCGCCGGGGAACGCGACAGGAGGCCGGTGATGGTCTTGTCGAGCGTGTTCAGACTTTGTAGGCCTCCAGGGTTTCCTTCGCGAAGAGCTCCTCGGGCGCGAAGCGGCGCCGCGACAGGCCCTGCTCGTGGTGATAGCGCAGGAACGCGTCGAGCACGTGCCGGTTTGGCGCGAGGCCGTAGGGCCACCAGTCCTCGCCCATCTCGCGCCGGGTCTCGTCGACGTGCGCGACCAGCCACGGCAGCATCGCCGGCAGCGCGGCGGTCTGGTGGTACATCTCGAAGGCCTTTGCCTTGGCCGCGGTGAACGCCTTGTAAAGCGATTGCGCGACCCAGGGGTTGGCACGGTACACGTCTCGGCGGATGACCACCGTGTGCATGATGGGAAAGATGCGGGTGCGCCGGTAGTAGGCCTTTTCCTGCTCGACGTAGTCGGGAAACAGGCGCTTGACCTTGTCGGGCTGCGAGTGGAACGTGGAAGGCGCGCGCGCCGTCACCAGGGCGTCGAGCTCGCCGTCGGCGAGCATCCGCGACAGGGTCTGCGTCGGCCCGATCGGGCGCAGCCGGATCGCGGCGGGGAGGCTCAGCCGGATCTTCTCGTCGCGCCCGGGCTCTTCCTCACCGCCGGGACAATGCTCGACGTCGGTCACGCCCACGCCGTGGTCGTCGGACAGGATGCCGCGGATCCACACCGGCGCCGTCATCTGGTACTCGGGAACGCCGACGCGCTTTCCCTTGAGATCCTCGGGCTCGCGGATGCCGCTCTTCGCCGAGACGAAGATGCACGAGTGGCGGAAGAAGCGCGAGGGGAAAACCGGAATGGCGATGAACGGCGGATTCTCCGCGTTGAGCGACGCGGTGTACGAGGAGAGCGACATCTCCGAGCAATCGAACTCGCGGTGGCGCAGCATGCGGAAGAACGTTTCCTCCACGGGCTGCGTGAGATACACGAGATCGATTCCGTCGGGCTGCACGCTGCGGTCGGCAAGCGCGCGGGTGCGGTCGTAATCCCAGCATGCCAGGGTGAGCCTGAGCCGGTTCATCGGCCCAGTATACTTGCCGCGAATTCAGGTAGTAGGCCGCCTCGAGCGGAACTCGTGGCATTTGCCCGCTTGCCGGGCGGTCAAAGTAGTCAGGTTCTCCGTCACCGCGACGAGCACGCGCTTTGCCGCCGCCACATCCGACGCGGGCAGGCCGCGTACGGCAGCGCGGTTCGTGGCCTTGGCGAGCGGCACGAGGCGCCGCTCGAGCGCGCGGCCCTTCGCGCTGAGGTGCACGTAGACGGTCTTGCGGTTCCCGGGCAGCTGCCTGCGCTTCACGTAGCCCAGCCTCTCCATCGCCTTGAGCGCGGCGTGCGTCGAGGGTTCCATCACCCCCGCCTGCTGCGAAAGCTCGCGTTGCGTCAGGCCGTCGCGCGCCCACAGGATTCGCAGGAACGTCCAGTGGCCGAAGCTCACGCCGTGCGCGGCGAGGCGACCCTGCAGGTCGCGGACGAAGGCGCGCCAGGCTTCCTTGGTCAGGTGCGCGAGGCGGTCTGGCCTGGTAATGCGATCTCCCTTCCCTCCCGTGAGGAGCGAAGGATGGCGAGGCACACCTCGAGCGTGGCCGCGCCCCATTCGCCGTCGTGGCGCGGCGGCTTGCCGTCGACGACCGCGGCGTGGAGCTCGTCGATGACTTCGGCGCGCTGGACCTTGGGCGCGGGGAGCGGCTCGAGGCGGCGCTCCGTGTCGCCGTAGATCATGACGCCCCGCGCAGTGGGCCTCAGGTCGGCGTGCTCGCACGAGGCGATGAGCAGGCCGAAGTGCTGGTGGAACGGCTTTCCCTCGGCGGGCGCAAAGAGCGACCCGCCGTAGTTGCGCGCGCTCTTGAGCGCCGTTTCGTCGCCCGCGAGCGTGCGCCGCGCGGCGCCGTAGGCCCCGGGATCCTTGCGCTGCCCGCCTTCGCCGATCCAGTCGCACAGCTCGTCCGAGTCGAAGTGGGCGTAACCGCTGTAGGTGAGCGAGGCGTACAGGCCGTCCTCGAAGGAGAGCAGCGCCGAATACGCGCCTTCGGTCGGCCGCGCCGGATCCCAGGCGCCGGTCTGCGCCCGCACCGTCCGGACCCGACCGCCGCCGCCGAGGAGGCGCGCGATGTCGACGTGATGCGCGGCCTGGTTGAACACCGCGCCGCCGCCGCGCGCGGTATCGAGCTCTTCCGGCCGGCGTGGCCGGTACAGGAAGTCGGTGAAGTTTACGGCCGTGATCATGCGCAGCGGGCCGTACGCGCCGCTTTCAATTATTTTTCTTGTAAAAGCAATAGGTGCGTCGAAGCTGTGGCTGTGGCCGACGATCAGGTGCACGCGGTGCGCGCGCGCCGCGGCGCTCATCGCCGCGCATTCGTCTAGGCCGAGCGCCATCGGCTTCTCGACGAGCACGTGCTTGCCCGCGGCCGCCGCCAGGATCGTGTGCGCGGCATGGTGCTGATGCGGCGTTGCGACATAGACGGCGTCCACGCCGGGGTCGGCGCACAGCGCCTCGACGGTGGCGTAGGTGCGGCCGCCGAAGTCGGCCTCGAAGCGCGCGCGCGCCTCGGGGCGCGGGTCGGCGGCCGCGACCAGGCGCACGCGCGCCTCGCCCGCGAACGTCGGTGCCATGAGGCTGAAGGCGCGGCCGAGCCCCGCGACGCCGATCGAGATTGTCTTCATGCGAGACCCAGCATACTATGCCTTCCGGAATACTTAGGCGCCTAAGTATGCTTACTCCTGAGGAAAATCAGCTCCTGTGCCGCGTCGAGGGCGATGCGCCCATGGGCGGCATCATGCGCCGCCACTGGCTGCCGGTCTGCATGTCGGAGGAGGTGGCCGAACCCGACGGCAAGCCGGTCCGCTCGCGGCTGCTGGGCGAGGACCTGGTGGTCTTCAGGGATTCCCAGAATCGGCTTGGCGTCCTGGGCGAGCACTGCCTGCATCGCCGCGCCTCGCTCGCCTTCGGACGCAACGAAGAGTGCGGCCTGCGCTGCCTGTATCACGGCTGGAAATTCGACGTCGAAGGCAACGTGCTCGACATGCCCTCCGAGGCGCCTGGCGCGGCGCAGCGGCTCGGGAAGAAAGCCACCGCCTATCCGGCGCGCGAGGGCGGCGGGTTTGTCTGGGCCTGGATGGGACCGATCGAAGAGCTGCGTGAATTCGAGCCGCCGGCGTGGGCGCCGCTGCCGGGCATCCGGTACGCGATCGTCAAGATGCACGCGGCGTGCAACTGGGCGCAGGTGCTCGAAGGCTCGATCGACTCGGCGCACAGCTCGAGCCTGCATTCGAGCAACATGCCGGCGGCGCAGGACGTCTACGGATCGACCGCCGCCGACGGCGCCTGGCTGCGGCCCTCGAACGACAAGGCCCCGCGGCTTCATTTCGAGGCCACCGACTACGGCTTTCGCTACGCCGCCATCCGCAAGCCGATCCGCAACCCGGAGAACGAACAGTACGTGCGCACGACGCTCTTCCTTGCGCCCTTCACCGTGCTGATTCCGCCGAACAACCAGTACAACCTGGCGCAGATGCTGGTGCCCATCGACGACGTGAACACCATGTTCTACTGGGTCGCCTGGCATCCGGATCCCGCGAAAGGGATCTCGCAGCAGGCGTGGCGCAAGTTCTGCGCCGCCGAGGTCGGCGTGGACCTCGACGCCGACTATCGGAAAAAGCGCAATTTGGAAAACAGCTACCTCCAGGACCGCGAGGCGATGAAGCGCGGCGACTGGACCGGCATTGCCGGCATCCCGGCGCAGGACATGGCGATGTGGGAGTCGATGGGGCCGATCACCGACCGCTCGCAGGACCACTTCGGCTCGAGCGACCTCGCGGTGGCGCAGTTCCGCCGCATGATGGTCGCTGCGGCGAAGAAGTTTCAGGAAACCGGGTGGGCGATCGGGGCGCAGAAGACCGCGCGCTACGCCGAGCTCGCCTCCTTCGAGGGCATCGTGCCGAAAGCGCTCGACTGGCGGACCCACGGCGCACGCGCCCGGACGGAAGAAGAGGCTTGAAGGAAGCGCTGCGCGAGCTCGCAATCGCGAACCGCATCCTCGCGCGCGAGGGCGTGGTCGACGCGTTCGGCCACGTCAGCATTCGCCACCCGCAGCGTGCGGATCGCTTCCTCATGTCGCGCTCGCGCAGTCCCGAGCTCGTCACCGCCGACGACCTCATGGAGTTCGCGCTCGACGGCACGCCGATCGACGCGCGCGGGCGAACGCCGTACTCCGAGCGCTTCATCCACGGCGCGGTCTACGAGGCGCGCGCCGACGTCGGCTCGGTGATCCACAACCACTCGCACGCCGTCATCCCGTACGGCATCACGCCGGTGAAGCTGCGGCCGGTGCTGCACGTCGGCGCCGCGATCGGCGGCCAAATCCCGGTCTGGGACATCCGCAGGAGCTTCGGCGACACGAACATGCTGGTGGTCAACATGGCGCAGGCGAGGGACCTCGCCGCGACCCTGGGCGCGCACCGGGTCGCGCTCATGCGCGGCCACGGCTGCGCCGTCGCCGGCAGCAGCTTGCGCGAGGCGGTGTTCACCGCCATCTACCTGCAGGTGAACGCGCGGCTGCAAACCGAGGCGATGGCGCTCTCCGACGAGGTGGAGTACTTGAGCCCCGGCGAGCTCGCGCGCGCCAGGGACATGCTCTCGCAGCCAGTGGGACTCGACCGCGCGTGGGAGTACTGGAGCGCGCGCGCCGACCGCAACGGCATCGACTGAGCTCGATCTTCAGCGCCCGAGGTAGCTCGAGTCGACCATGCGGGCGCGCTCGTAGACGCTGCCCGCGGGCAGGAGGCCCACCCCAAGCACGGTCTCGAACGTGCTTCCGAGCGCGGCGTCCGAGACCGACAGGTCGGGCGACAGGATCTTCAGTTTCGCCGTATCCGCAAGCGCCCTTTCGGCGAGGGCGGGTGCCGTCTTCAGCTCTCTTGCCGCAACCGCCGCCGCGTCGCGGGGATGCGCGGCCATGTCTTCCTGCCCGCGCTTCAACGCGCGCAGGAATCCCTGCACCAGCGGCCGGTTCTGCCGGGCCCAATTCGAGTCCAGGTTGACGCTCGTGAACAGGTAGTCGCTCATGTACCGGGAAATCGGTCCGAAGTTCGTGAACCCGGCCGCCTCGGCTTCGTAGCTCAGCGGAAAGGGCTGCAGCCCGGCGTCGATCTTGCCTTCCTGGAGAAGCCGCCAGCGCGTCGGCGCGCCTCCCACCGCCATGACTTCGTACTCGCCGGGCTTGAGGCCGATCGCGCCGGCAAGCCGGTGCACCAGATAGGTGGTGCCCTCATTTAGGGACAGCACGCCGAACCTCGCGCCGCGCAGCTCGCCGAGCGTCCTGATCTGCGGCTTGGCAATGATGAAATGCGGCAGCCGCTCGGCGTTGGCGGCGATGATGCGCAGGCTGCCGCCGCGGTAGGCGTCCACCACCACGCTTTCCGGCGTGGTGATGGCGACCTGCGAGCGGCCGCTCCGCAGCTCCTCCATGATCTTCTCGGCATTGTCGAAGATCTCAATGGTGGCGGTGATGCCCTCGTCCTTCAGGTAGCCCTTGTCCTGGGCGAGCCACAGCGGGACGTAGAACACGGTGCGCGACACGATGGCGACGCGCAGCTCGGCCGCAAACGCAGGGCCGGGGAGAACGAGCAGCAGCGTCAGGCAGGCATGCCTGAGCAGGTTCATGTCTGAAGTATGTACTATTAACAACGAATTTCGAGGATCGAACGGGCCACCACGTCACATGGGCTACAACGTCACGCTTAAGCCGAGCGGCCACCGCTTCGAGGTGAAGGAGGGCCAGAGCGTCCTGCAGGCCGGCCTCGACGCCGGCTTCATGATGCCGTACAGCTGCCGCACCGGCGTGTGCCGCACCTGCCGCGGCACGGTGCGCGAGGGAAGCGTCGACTACGGGGCGGTGCATCCGACCTACCTGCCCGACAGCGACAAGGCGAAAGGCTTCGCGCTGCTCTGCCAGGCGCGGCCGCTCTCGGACCTCGTCGTCGAGGTACGCGAGCTCGAAGGCATGGCGGGCATCCGGCCGAGGATGATTCCCTGCCGCATCGAGAAGCTCGAGCGGCCGGCGCCCGACGTTGCGGTCATGGGCCTGCGCCTGCCGATGAACGAGAATTTCCGCTTCCTCGCCGGGCAGTACGTCGACCTCCTGCTCAAGAACCAGAAGCGGCGCAGCTACTCGATCGCCGTGCCGCCGAAGCCGGAGGGCGTGACCTACCTCGAGCTCCATGTGCGGCACACGCCGGGCGGCCTTTTCACCGAGCACCTGTTCGCGAACGCCAAGGTGCGCGACATCCTTCGCTTCGAAGGCCCGCTCGGCACGTTCTACCTGCGGGAGGACTCGGACAAGCCCGTCGTCATGGTGGCGAGCGGCACCGGCTTCGCGCCGATCAAGGCGATGTGCGAGGCCGCCTTCGAGAAGAACCTCGCCCGGCCCATCACCCTCTACTGGGGCTGCCGCGCCCGCCGCGATCTCTACATGCTCGACGTGCCGCAGCAATGGAGCCGGCCGAACTTCCGCTTCGTGCCGGTGCTGTCGGATCCGACCCCGGAATGCCGCTGGCGCGGCCGCACCGGCTTCGTCCACCGCGCCGTGATGGAGGACTTCCCGGACCTGTCGGGCGTCGAGGTGTATGCCTGCGGCGCCCCGGTGATGGTCGACGCGGCGCGCGCCGACTTCGGTTCGCAGCGCGGCTTGCCACCGGAGGCGTTCTTCGCCGATTCTTTCCTGACCGAAGCGGACAAGCTTCCGGCTTCCTGACGAGGAGGAGCACATGACGGTTGCGACGCGGGAGATCATCCAGGACGGCATCGCCGATCCGAAAAACGAGAACGCCGTGGTGAAGGCGTTCGTGCTGTCGCACGGCACCATGGAGGTGTACAACCTCAAGGAGTCGCGCCGGTTCTACGAGGAGTTCCTCGGGCTCGAGTGCGTGCGCCACGCCAAGCCCGCGATCGTGGTGCGCCTGGGGCTCAAGTTCCACATCGTCGCGGTGGAAGTCGGCGAGGCGGTGCATCCGGTGAACGTCCTCAACCACTGGGGCATGGACGTGCGGACCAAGGACGAGGTCGACGCCGCCTACGCCGCCGCGCTCAAGCACAAGGAGAAGTACAAGATCCGCCAGGTGCTGAAGCCCGTCATGCAGCACGGGGTGTACTCCTTCTATATGGAGGACCTCGACCACAACTGGTGGGAGATCCAGCACTACCCCGGGTTCCAGAACGAGGACCTGTTCGACTTCGGCGATCGCTTTTCGATGGACGATGCGGCGCCAGTCGGCGAGCTGAAGGAGCTCGGCATCAAAACCACCGCTTGAGGGTCAAAGTTTTGGTGTGACAGCTTTAGGTCAGTCACTAGTCAGGGAGTTTCGCGTTCTAGCTCTGTAACCTGCCCGCCTCATTTCGGATCTGGAAGGTCCAGGTGCGGTTGGCGGCTCTATTCCTTGTCGTGGTCGGGTTCGCGGCTCCGGCGCTCGCGCGAGATCTCACGCTCACGCAGGTGGAGGAGCTCGTCGCACGCAACAACCGGGAGCTGCTGGCGGCGCGGCGTGCCCTGGAGTCCGCCGATGCTCAGACGCTGATCGCGGGCGCCCGGCCGAACGCCACGTTCTCGGTCAACAGCACCAGCATCGCCTCGGGGGTCCAGGGGGCCGACACCGTCTTTCGCATCGACCAGCCGTTCGAGCGCGGCGACAAGCGCACCCTGCGGCTCGATGCTGCGTCCGGGCTGCGGCTCGCGGCGCAGCGCGATTCGCTCGACGTGCTGCGCCAGCAGCTCGCGGTGGCACGCGCGGCCTACTTCGACCTCAAGCAGGCGCAGGAGCGGGCGCAGGTGCTGGACGAGACCGCCGCACTCTTCGGCCGCACGCTCGAGGCGGCCCAGACGCGCCTGAAGGCCGGCGACCTGGCGGCGGCCGACGTGGCGAAGGTGGAAGTGGACCAGGGACGAGCGCAGAACGACGCACGGGCGGCGCGTGCCGACCTTGCTCGGGCGCAGCTCGCGCTGGCTTATCTCATCGGCGAGGAAGCCGCGGCCGCCGGGCTGGCCGCCGCGGACGACTGGCCGGCGCCGCAGCGAGCCGATGCCGCGGTGCTCGCCGAGGCGGTGGAAGCGCGTCCCGACGTGCAGGCGGCGAAGGCGCGCGTCGAGGCGGCCGAGCGCCTGCGCGACCTAGCCCGCGCCCAGCGCACGCGCGACGTGACGTTGGGGGCCCAGTATGAGCGCTTCCCGGGCAGCAACCCGGTGAACTCGGTCGGGTTCGGCGTCTCGGTGCCACTCTTCACCGGCTACGACTTCTCGGGCGACATCCGCAAGGCGGAAGTCGACCGCTACGCCGCGCTCGACCAGCTCGACCGCGCCAGAGCCATCGCGCTTGCAGAATTGCGCCGCTCTGCGAGCGATCTCAACTCGGCCGCCGAGCGGGTGGAGCGCTTCGACTCGACGCTCCTCGCGGCGGCAGGCCGCAGCTCGGAGGCAGTCGAGTTCGCCTTTCGCCGCGGCGCCAGCTCGGTGCTCGAAGTACTGGACGCGCGCCGCACGCTGCGCGCGGTCCGCCTCGAGGCGCTGACGGCGCGCACCGACCATGCCAAGGCCTACGCCGCGTGGCGCGCCGCGCAGACCACGGCCGACATGCTGCAAGCGAAATGAGCGCGGAGAAGCTGATCGTCGCGGCGCTGTGCGGGGGCTTCCTCACCTGGGGCTGCTGGGACAAGCAGGAGAAGGGGCCCTCGCCGGAGCCAACGGTCGAGCAGCACAGCATTCTCGTGTTCCCGAACGCGAGCCCGATGCTCGACCAGATCGTCGCCGTGCCGGTCGAGCCGCGCCGCGAGGTCACGCTGCGCTTCAACGGTCGCCTGGTCTGGAACGAGGACCGCACCGCGCGCGTGTTCGCGCCGTTCGCCGGCCGGGTCGAGTCGATTGCCGCCCGCCCGGGCGAGCGCGTCGCGCGCGGCCAGGTGCTCGCGGTGCTTGCCGCGCCCGACTTCGGCGTCGCCCAGGCCGAGGCGCGCAAGGCCGAGAACGACTATTCGCTCGCGCAGAAGAACCTCGAGCGGATCCGCGAGCTGGCGCAGGCCGGCGTGGCGCCGGCCAAGGACCTGCAGGCGGCCGAATCGGAAGTGGTGCGGACCGCGAGCGAGCGCGCGCGCGCGAATGCGCGGCTGAAGCTCTACGGGAAGACCGACACCGTCGACCAGCAGCTCGCGCTGCGCTCGCCGGTCGCGGGCGTGGTGGTGGAGCGCAACCTCAACCCCGGGCAGGAGCTGCGCACCGATTCGCAAGGTGACAAGCCGCTCTTCGTGGTCTCGGACCCGGCGCACCTCTGGTTCCTCCTCGATGTGTCCGAGCAAGACGTCGCCCGCGTGAAATCGGGCACCGAGGTGAAGCTGTCGACCGCCTCACTTGGCGACGACCGGATCTCGGGGCACGTGCTGCAAGTCGCCGACTTCGTCGATCCGCAGACGCGCACGGTGAAGGTGCGCGGTCTAGTCGACGCGCCGGACGAGCGCCTGAAGGCCGAGATGTTCACGGTCGCGGAGCTGAAGCTCGCCGCCTCGAGCGGCTACCTCGTGCCCACGCGGGCGGTCTACCTGCGCGGCGAGCAGCACTTCGTGTTCGTCGATCAGGGCGGCGGGCGCTACGCGCGGCGGGCGATTGTGCCCGGGCCCATCAGCGACGGCTACCAGGCGGTGCTCGGCGGCATCGCTGCCACCGACAAGGTGGTGGTGGACGGAAACCTCCTCCTCGAGCGCCTGCTCGCGTCGAAGGACTGAGGGATTGATCAAGCGCATCATCGCGTTCGCGCTGTACCAGCCGCTCTTCGTCGTCCTCGGGGTGGCGCTCTTCGTCGGCGCCGGAATCTGGGCGTTCGTCAACCTCCCGGTCGAGGCCTTCCCAGACGTCACCGACACGCAGGTCACGGTGATCTCGCTTTACCCCGGGCGCGCTGCCGAGGAGGTGGAGAAGCAGGTCACGGTGCCGCTGGAGGTCGCGCTGTCGGGGTTGCCCGGCGCGGTGCGCATGTTTTCGCACACGCAGTTCGGCCTTTCGTTTCTCATCCTCACCTTCGACGACCGGGCGAACGGCTATTTCTCCCGGCAGCAGGTCGTCGAGCGGCTGCGCGAGGTCGACCTGCCAGACGGCGTGCAGGCAGAGCTGGCGCCGTTCTCGACCGCGATCGGCGAGATCTACCGCTACCGCATCAAGGGCGACAAGCACACGCCGCGCGAGCTGCGCACCTACCAGGACTGGGTGGTGTCGCGCCAGCTGCGGCTCGTGCCCGGCGTCGCGGACATCGTCAGCCTCGGCGGCCTGGTCAAGCAGTACGAGGTGCGGCCGGACCTCGCGAAGCTGCGCGACTACAAGGTGACCCTGGGACAGCTTTCGCAGGCGATCCAGCGCGGCAACGCCAACGCCGGGGGCAGCTACGTCGAGCAGGGCCGCCAGCAGTACCTGATCCGGGGCATCGGCCTCTTCAACGGGCCCGAGGACATCGAGAACGTGGTGGTGGACGCGCGCGGCGGCACGCCGATCCTGGTGCGCCACCTCGCCACCGTCGAGCTAGGCGCGGTGCCGCGCCAGGGCATCGCGGGGCAGGATGCCGAGGACGACATCGTGACCGGCGTGGTGCTGATGCGCCGCGGGGAAAATCCGTCCGACGTGCTCAAGCGGGTGCGCGCCAAGGTGGACACGCTGAACGACACGGCGCTCCCGGGGGGCGTGAAAGTGGTCCCGATCTACGACCGCACCTGGCTCATCGGCAAGACGCTGAGGACGGTGTTCGGCAACCTCGCCGAGGGCGCGCTCCTCGTTTCCCTCGTGTTGTATCTGTTTTTGGGAAACGCAAGAGCCGCTGGCATCGTCGCGCTCACCATCCCGCTCGCGCTGCTCGCGACCTTCCTCGGGCTCACCTGGGTCGGCATTCCGGCCAACCTGCTCTCGCTCGGCGCGATGGACTTCGGCATCATCGTCGACGGCGCGGTGATCGTGGTGGAGAACATATTTCGCCGCCTCACGGAGGCGCGCCACGCGCACCGCGAGTTCGGAAACGGCGAATTCAAGAATGCGATTCTCGAGGCCGCGACCGAAGTCGGGCGCCCGACGCTGTTCTCCATGCTCATCATCATCGCGGCGCACATCCCGATCTTCACCCTGCAGCGCCACGAGGGCCGCATCTTCGCGCCGATGGCCTACTCGGTCGTGTTCGCCCTCATCGGCGCCCTGATCCTCTCGCTCACGCTCGTGCCGCTGCTCGCCTCGGCCATGCTCAGGAAGAAGCTGCCCGAAGAAGACAACCGCCTGGTGCGCGCCGCCAAGCGGCTGTACGAACCCGCGCTGGACAAGGCTTTGAAAAATCCCCGAAAGATACTGAGCGGGGCGGTTGTCGCGCTTGCCGCCAGCCTGATGCTCGTCCCCAGGCTCGGCACGGAGTTCCTGCCCGAGCTTAACGAAGGCGCCGTCTGGGTCAACCTGACGCTGCCGACCAGCGTGTCGGTGTCCGAGGCTCAGGAGCTTACGGGTCGGGTGCGCAGCGCCATCCGCCGCGTGCCGGAAGTCCTGACCGTGACCTCGAAGTCCGGACGCCCCGAGGACGGCACCGATCCCAAGCTCATCAACATGGCCGAGCTGCTGGTGGATCTCAAGCCCGAGACCGAATGGCGCAAGGGCATCGACAAGCCCGCGATCCTCGCTCAGATGGACGCCGAGGTGTCGAAGATCCCCGGCCTCGAGCCGAGCTTCTCGCAGCCGATCCGCGACAACGTGCTCGAGTCGATCTCGCAGATCGACGGCCAGATCGTGGTCAAGGTGTTCGGCGACGATCTCGACACCCTGCGCGACCAGGCCGAGCAGGTGCTGAAGCAAGTGAGCACGGTGCCCGGCGTGGCCCGCGCGTTCGTCGACCGCCTGGGCGAGCTGCCGCAGATCCAGGTGCGGGTCGACCGCGCCCGCGCCGCGCGCTACGGCCTCAACGTCGCCGACGTGCAGGACGTCATCGAGAGCGCGCTGGGAGGGAAGGCCGTGACCCAGGTGTGGGAGGGCGAGCAGCGCTTCGCCGTCGCGATCCGTCTTCCCGAGGAGGAGCGCACGCTGACGCGCATGCAGCGCCTGCTCGTGGCGACGCCGGGCGGCGCGTACGTGCCGCTCTCCGAGGTGACCACCTTCAAGACCATCGGCGGGATGATGAACATCGCGCGCGAGGACGGCAAGCGCGTGCTCGCGATCGGCGTGTTCATCCGCGGCCGCGACATGGGCGGCGTGGTGGCCGACATGCAGGCCCGGGTGGCGCAGCACGTGCGCCTGCCCGAGGGCTACAGCATCACCTGGTCGGGCGAGTTCGAAAACCAGGAGCGCGCCATGCGCCGGCTCGCGGTGATCGTGCCGATCTCGATCCTGATCATCTTCCTGCTGCTGTTCGACGCCTTCAAGTCGTTCTCGAGCGCGCTCGTGATTATCGCCAACATCCCGTTCTCCGTGATCGGCGGCATCCTCGCGCTCTGGATTACTGGCATCTACCTCTCGGTATCGGCGGCGATCGGGTTCATCGCGCTCTTCGGCCAGGCGGTGCTGAACGGGGTCGTGATGGTGACGCTCTTCAACCAGCTGCGTGCGAGCGGCGTGCCGCTCGCGCAGGCGGTGCGCGAAGGCGCGATGACGCGGCTGCGCACGGTGCTCATGACGGCGCTCCTCGCGAGCCTGGGCCTCGCGCCGATGGCGCTTTCGACCGGCATCGGCTCCGAGACGCAGAAGCCGCTCGCGGTGGTGGTGATCGGCGGGCTGGTCACCGCGACGCTGCTCGTGCTCTTCGTGCTGCCGGTGCTCTACAGCCTGTTCTCAAAAAAGCAGGCGTAGCCCCACGCTGTAGAAGCGCTGCGGCGGGTCGCCGTTCTGGTTGCCCGCCGTGCTGTCCACCTGGAACTTGTTGGGCACGATCCAGTAGCGCAAGCCGCCGTGCAGCGTGGGCTTGTCGTAGGTCTGCCCAAAGCTTTCGAGGATGCCGTAGAGCCGCGGCGCGACCAGCAGCGCTTCCAGCCCGATCCCCCAGGTGCCGCGGTCCCGGTTGACGTCTCGGTCGCGAATCGCGCCGAGATTGGTGTGCACCACAGCGCGGTCGTCCAGGAACGAAAAGCTGGCTATGCCGTTCACGTAGGGACTCCAGAAGTTGTTTCCCGCCTGCGGATTCGAGTAGAAGGTTCCCAAGGTCAGCGCAAAACCCGAGCCGTTCGTCTCGAGCGGCTTGATGAGCGTTTTGGCCTGCAGTACCAGCGAGCTTTCGCCTTCAATGCGGTTTGCCCCGGCAGTGAGCTCGAGTCCGAACGGGTTGCAGGCGGGCATGAACCAGAACTCGGAGCCCGAGTACTTCCGCTGCTCCTTATAGAAGGTCTCGATCTGGCAGCCGCCGCGATCGACGACGCGTGCATCGTCGGTGACGAACGGGCGCGCGGCGTGCGCGCATGGGCCCGAAATAACCATTAGCCAATGCAAGGTTAGAGTCAGGATCTTCTTCATCTTCTTGTGTAACCTGCCCGCCTTTCCATCGCATCTGGGAGGGGTGCGTGGTGCATCGCGGCAATTTTTGGCTGCCGCTCGTTTTCCTTTGCCTTGTCGCGTGCGAGAAGCCGCCGAATTCTACTAGCGGCGCCTCGGACCCACGCCGGCCGGGGGAAGTGAGGATCGCCGAAGTCTCGCGGCAGTTCCTGAAGATCGAGCCGGTCGGGGCGACGTCCGCCGAGGGCGTGCGCACGTATTTCGGCCGCACGGCGTTTCGTCCCAAGGCGCTCTCGGCGGTGACCGCGCCGTTCCCGGGGCGCGTCACCGAGGTCCTGGTCGAGCCGGGGCAGCATGTGCGCGCGGGCGCTCCGCTCTTCGCCCTGGAAAGCGCCGACGTGCTTCAGGCGCGCACAAACCTGGAGCAGGCACGGCTCAAGGCCCGCCATGCGCAGGAAATGCTCGCCCGCCAAAACGAGATGGCGAAGCGCGGCGTAGGAGTCGAGGTCGAGCGTTTCGAGGCCGAAATGAAGGCGCGCGAAGCCGATTCGGAGCTCAAGCGCGCGCAGGCCAGCGCCGCGCTCGCCGGCCCGGGGGAGGGCACGCGGGTCGAGGTGCGCTCTCCCACCGAGGGCATCGTGGTGACCGTCAAGGTGACGCGCGGCGCGACCGTGCCTTCCGGCGGCGAGCCGCTGGTCGAGATCGGCAACCTCGGCGGCCTGTGGGTGGTCGCCGACGTGCCGGAGAACGAAATCAACCTCGTCGCCAAGACGGCCAAGGCCGAGGTCGAGATCACTGCGCTCAACCTCAGCCTCTCGGGCCGCCTCGCCGGCGTCGCCCCGCGCAGCGACCCCGAGACGCGGCGCACGCCGTTCTACGTCGAGCTCGAGCGTGCGCCGGCCGACCTGCGCGCCGGGCTGCTGGTGCGGGTGTCGGTCTTCGCGCCCGGCCAGTCCGGCGAGATCTGGCTGCCGGTGACCGCGGTGCTGCTCAAGGAGGGGGGCAAGCGCGTCGTGTACGTCGAGTCCGAGCCGGGCAAATTCGTGCCGCGCGAGGTCCAGGTGACCGACGAGCGCGGCGGAAAGGTGCGGGTCCTCAAGGGCCTGCAGCCCGGCGAGCGGGCCGTCATGCAAGGAGCGCTGCTCGTCGACCGAGAGGCCGAGCAGCTGCTCTAGCGCATGCTCAACCGGCTGATCGAAATCTGCGTCCACCGCCGGGTGGCGGCGATCTTCGCGGTGCTGATCGCGGCCGCGTTCGGCGTCCACGCCTACCTCAACACCCCGATCGAGGCTTTCCCCGACGTCACCAACGCGCAGGTCACGGTGATCGCGCAGATGCCGGGTTACGCCCCCGAGGAGATCGAGCGCAGCATCACCGTGCCGCTCGAGCGCGTGCTGAACGGCACCCCGCGCATGATGCAGCTTCGCAGCGAGAGCCTGTTCGGCCTGTCGCTCGTCACGCTCACCTTCGACGACGACGCCGAGCCGTTCATCTCGCGCATGCAGGTGGCGCAGCGCATGGCGCAGGCCGACCTGCCGGATGGCGTCACGCCGAAGCTCGCGCCCGAGGCCACGCCGCTCGGCGAGGTGTACCAGTTCCGCGTCACGAGCGACCGGCACGACCTCTATCAGACGCGTGCCGAGCTCGAGTGGACCATCACGCGCGTACTCAAGCAGGTGCCCGGCGTGGCCGACGTAGTGACCTTCGGCGGTTACCTCAAGGAGGTCCACGTGCGCGCGTACCCGGACCGCCTGCGCGCGCACGGCATCACTCTGACCGAGGTCGGTGACGCGCTCGCCAAGACCAACATCAACGTGGGCGGGGGCTTCGTGCGCCACGGCGACCAGGAGCTCACCGTGCGCGGCATCGGCTACATCGCGTCGGTGGAAGACATCCGCCGCACGGTCCTCAAGGCGCGCGACGGCACCCCGGTGATGGTCGGCGACATCGCCGAGATCGTGCAGTCGAACACGCCGCGGCGCGGCGCCGTCGGCTGGAACGAGCAGAAGGAGGCGGTCGAGGGCTTCGTCCTCATGCGCCGCAGCGAGAACCCCTCGCGCGTCTTGCAGGGCGTGCACGAGAAGATCGAGGAGCTCAACGCCAAGATCCTGCCGAAGGGGATGCAGATCGTGCCGTTCTACGACCGCACGCTCCTCGTGAGCAACACGCTTAGCACCGTCAACAGCAACCTGCTGCACGGGTTTCTCCTGGTGGTCGGCGTGGCGTGGCTCTTCTTCCGCAGCCTCACCGGCTCGCTCATCGTCGCCGCGGTGATCCCGCTCGCGCTGCTTGGCGCGTTCCTCGGGCTTTACGTGCTCGGCATGCCGGCGAATCTCATCTCGATGGGGGCGATCGACTTCGGCATCCTGGTCGACGGCGCGGTGGTGCTGGTGGAGAACGTGCTGCACTCGCTGCAGCACGAGCGGCCGCGGACGCGGCGCGAGGTGCTGCGCCTCGTGATCGCGTCGACCGAGGCGGTGGCGCGGCCCACGCTCTTCGCCATGCTCATCATCATCGCGGCGCTGGTGCCGGTGTTCACGCTGCAGCAGGTGGAGGGCCGCATCTTCCGCCCGCTCGCGCTGACCTACTCGTTCGCGCTGGTCGCCGCGCTGGTCCTGTCGCTCACCCTGGTTCCGGCGCTGTGCGCGCTCGGCTTCGTGCGCGGCCGGCCGAGCCGCGAGCCGCGCTGGATCGAGCAGGCGCGCGTGCGCTACCGCGACTGGGTCGGACGCCTGATCGGCGCGCGAGCACCGATGCTCGCCGTCGCCGCGGCCTTCCTCGCGGCGAGCGTGTATCTCGGCAGCAGGCTGGGGACGGAGTTCCTGCCGGAGCTCGACGAGGGCGACTTCGTGGTGTTCGTCGAGATGCCGCCGTCGATCGCGCTCGAGGCGGCGCAGACCATGCTGATCGAGGTGCGCAAGCGCATCCTGACCTTCCCCGAGGTGGCGCAGGTGCTCTCCGAGAACGGGCGCCCGGAGGATGGCACCGACAACGAGAACCCGAACATGAGCGAGACCTTCGTGCGCCTGCGGCCGCGCGAGGAATGGCGCAAGGGCTACGGCAAGGACCGCCTGATCGACGAGATGCGCGAGTCGCTCGACCAGATTCCGGGAGTGCGTTACAACTTTTCCCAGCCCATCAAGGATAACGTCGAGGAAGCGGTCGCCGGGGTGCGCGGCAAGGTGGTGCTCAAGATCTACGGCACCGACATGAAGGTGATGCGCGACACGCTGGAGCAGGCGCGTCTGAAGCTCGCCCCGGTGGCCGGCGTGGTCGACCTGGGCCTGTACCGCGACGCCACCGTGCCGCAGCTGCAGATCCAGCTCGACCGCGAGGCGCTGGCGCGCGCGGGCATCCCGGTCGCCGCGGCGAACGACTTCGTCGGCACCGCGCTCGCCGGCAAGGTGACCACCACCTTCTGGGAAGGCGAGCGCCCGGTGCCGGTGCGCCTCATCCTGCCGGCCCCGGCGCGCGAAAACCATCTTGCGATCGGCGATCTCGCAGTGCCGCGTCCCTCCGGCGGCAGCGCGCCGCTGCGCGAGCTGGCGCGGATCAGCGTCGCCGCCGGCGCCGCCAACATCTACCGCGAAGCGAACAGCCGCTATCTCGCGCTCAAGTTCAACGTCGAAGGCCGCGACATGGGCTCGGTGGTGAAGGACGCGATCCGGGCGGTCTCCGCGGGGGTCAAGGTGCCCGACGGCTACTACTTCGCCTGGGGCGGCGAGTTCGAGAACCAGCAGCGGGCGGTGCGGCGGCTGCAGATCATCGTGCCGATCGCGCTCGCCGCGGTGCTGGCGCTGCTCTATACCGCCATCCAGTCGGGCCGCGCCGCCGCGGCGATCCTGCTGGCGGCGCCGTTCGCGCTCACCGGTGGCGTGTTCGGCCTCTGGGCCGGAGGCATGCCGATCTCGGTGAGCGCCATCGTCGGCTTCATCGCGCTGCTCGGCCAAGTGTCGTTGCTCGGCCTGCTGGTGGTGAGCGCGATCGAGGCGCGCCGGCGCCAAGGCGCCGCCCTCTCGGCCGCGGTGGTCGAGGGCAGCGTCGAGAAGCTGCGCGCGGTGCTGATGGCCGCGCTGCTCGCGCTGTTCGGCCTGCTGCCGATGGCGATCTCCACCGGCGTCGGCAGCGAGACGCAGCGCCCGTTCGCGCTCGTCATCGTCGGCGGCATGGTCACCACGCTCGTGATCACGCTGCTCCTCCTGCCCGCGGTGTACTACATGACGGCTTCCGAGCGCTATGTCACCCCAGAGGAACTGGATGAAGCGGCTTAGCGCGCTCCTGCTTTTCTTCTCCTTCGACGCCTCCGCCCAGCTGCCCGAGCGCGTCACGCTGGACGAGGCGCTGCGCATCGTGAGCGAGGGCCCGCGCGTGGTCGCGTCGCAGCGAGACGCCGACGCTGCGCGCGCGGATCGCGACGCGGCCGGCGCGTTCGCCAACCCGAACCTGTCGATCGGGCGCGCGCGCCCCTCCGGCGGCGAACGCACGATCTTCGACGCCAATTCGCAGGACCAGGCTTCTCTCGAGCTGCCGGTACCGATCTTCGGCCAGCGCGCGGCACGCGTGCAGGTGGCCGAGCGGCAGGTGGAGCGGGCGCAGTGGCAGGTTCGGTCGACCCTCGGCGAAGCCAAGAAGAGCGCGGCGCTCGAGTTCGTGCGCCTGCTCGTCGCGCAGGAGAGCCTCACGCTGCGCCGGCGCGCCCGGGCCGAGATCGAGCGCATCCGCGGCATCGTCGCCGGGCGCCTCGACAACGGCATGGCGAGCCGCTACGACCTGGCGCGTGCCGACGCCGAGCTCTCGCTTTCGTCGATCGGCGTGCAGAAGGCCGAGGCCGAGGCCGCCGAGCATGCCGCGGCGCTCGCCGCGCTCGCCGGCGCCGGCGCGTGGCGGCCGCAGGCGCAAGGCGCGCTCGAGGCGCTGCGGTCGGCGCCGCCGGTCGACGCCGATGCGCTGCTCGAGCGCAGCCCCGCGCTGCAGACGGCGCGCGCCGAGACGCGCGCCGCCGAGGCGCGCATCGAGCTCGCGCAGCGCGAGCGCTTCCCGGTGCCGAGCATCGGCGTCGCCCGCACCTGGACCAACGGGCCTTTCGGGGCCGCCAACTTCCTCGGCGTGTCGAGCGAGATCCCGATTCTCGACACGCGCCGCGCGCAGGAGGACAAGGCGCGGGCCGAGGCCGCCGCGACGCGCAGCCGCGAGCGCGCGATCGAAGCCGGGCTGCGCGCCGAGCTGCAGCGCCACATCGAGGCGCTGCGCGCGCGGCGCGCGGCGCTCGAGCGCCTGAAGGCCGGCGACGCCGCGTTCCTCGAGATGGCGGAGTCCGCGTACCGCCTGGGGCGGGCGACGCTCTTCGAGCTGCTCGACGCGCGGCGGACCCAGCTCGAGGCCGCCGACGCGCGTCTCGAGCTGCTCGGCGCCATCGCCGAGTCGGGCATCGAGATCGAGGCGATTTCCGGCTCGCTCTAGGCGCGGATTGCGGTTCAAGTGGTTGCAAGGTTTCGGAGCTAAGGTGCTCGAATGCATGCGGCAACCCGCGCCGTGGTGCATAGCAGCAACGATGCGCGGCGATCGAGCCGCCTTGCGCATCTGGCCTTCTGGCGTCCAGCGCTGCGAGTCTTGTGCTATCACCGGGTTCAACCGGTCCGCCGCGATCGTTTCAGCGTCACGACCGAGCAGCTCGAGGAGCAGCTCAGCTACCTCGCGCGCTCGGGCTTTCGCTTCATCCACGTGCGCGATCTTTTCTCCTCTGCGGCGTTGCCGCAGCGGCCGCTGATTCTCAGCTTCGACGACGGATACGTAGACAACCTCGAGCACGCCGTGCCCGTCCTGCGCAGGCATGGCGCCAAGGCCACGATCTTCATCGCCACGGGCTGCGCGGGCGGCAGCGCGCAGTGGGTCGATGGCGGGGCGCCATTGATGGGCCCGCTCCAGTTGCGCGAGCTGGAGCGCGAAGGCATCGAGCTCGCCTTGCACTCTCACTCGCATCGCGCCTTTGAAACCATGCCGCTCGACGAAATCGAAGCCGATGTCAGGAAAAACCTCGATTACTTTCGCCTGCACGGCATCGGCGTCACGCCGGCGTTGGCCTATCCGTACGGCTCACGTCCGAAGCGCTCGCTGCCCGAGCTCGCGCGGCGGCTCTCCGCTCTCGGCATCCCGCTCGCGTTTCGCCTGGGCAACCGGTTGAACCGGCTGCCGCTTTCGAATCGGTACGAAATACAACGCATCGTCGTGCGCGGCGACGCGGGCATGGTGGCGTTCCGCCGCAGGCTCCGGTTCGGAAAGCTGCTCTAGCATGATGAGGCTCAGCGTCATCCTGGTCGTGCGAGACGAGGCGCATTGCCTCGAGCGTTGCCTACGCTCGGTCCGTGCGATCGCGGATGAGATCGTGGTCCTCGATTCGGGCAGTAGCAACGGCACGGTCGCGATCGCCCGCTCTTTCGGCGCTCGGGTCGAAAGCACGGATTGGCCGGGTTTTGGTCCGCAAAAAAACCGCGCGCTGAACCGCGCCCGCGGCGAATGGATCCTGTCGATCGACGCCGACGAGCAGGTCACGACTGAGCTTGCGGCCTCAATCCGCGCCGCGGTCGATTCGCCGGGGCGTAAGGTGAACGGCTACCTCATCCGTTTCCTCGCTACCTGGTGCGGCAAGCCGGTGCGCTTCGGCGACTGGGGACGGAAGCGGCATTTGCGGCTGTTCCGCCGTACGGCCGCGCACTTCACCGACGTGCCGGTCCACGAACGGGTCCTGTGCGAGCCTCCGATCGGAAGGCTCGACGGCTACATGATCCACGATTCGATTGCGAGCGAGGAAGAGGCGCGCGAGAAAACGCGCCTGTACGCCGAGCTTGGCGCGCGGCTCTTGCGCGCCCGCGGCGTCGGCGGATTCGGCCCGGCGCTCCTGCATGCCGCGTGGGCTTTTGCGCGCGGGTTCGTGCTGAAGGCCGGGTTTCTCGACGGCGTCATTGGCTGGAAGATCGCGCGGGAAGTGACACGGCGGACATGGCTTCGCTACCGCCTGGCAGGCGAGCCGGCAGGATTCGACCAGCTTCACCATGAGGTGGTGGTTCTCGCCCGGTTCGCGCTTTTCATTGCGTTAATGCTGCTGGCCGGCGTAGCCGCCGCAGCCTGACTCGACGCCGCGCGCTATTCTTCGGCTTCGCCCGAGGATATGGCCCATGGATGTCGCGATCCTGTTCGCCCTGATTCTGCTGAACGGCGCCTTCGCCATGTCGGAGATCGCGCTGGTCGCCGCGCGCAAGGGCCGCCTGCAGCCGCTCGCCGACGAGCGCGAC
>DATLUZ010000227.1:0-2299 GCA_035577785.1 Burkholderiales bacterium
CTCATGGTGGTGTTCCCGGCGCGGCGCGCGGCAGCCGCGGAACGCTCTGCGCTCGCGCAGATGCTCGAAGGCTTGCGCTTCGCGGCGCACGATCCGCGCACGCGGCTGCTCGTGTTTCTCGGCGCGTTGCCGTATTTCCTGCTGGTGCCGGTATGGGGCACGTTGCTGCCGATCTACGCCAAGGACATCTTCGCCGCCGGGCCGCAGGGGCTGGGGTGGCTCCTCACCGGCGTGGGGGTCGGCGGCACGCTCGGCGGCCTCGCCGCCAACGCGCTCGCGCATGCGGAGCGCCAGGCCCTCATCCAGGCGGGCTGGATCGTGCTCATGGGCGCGGCGATCCTCGGCCTCGCCGCGAGCCCGACGCTCGGCGCGGCGCTTGCCTGCGGCCTGGTCGGCGGCGCCGCCGAAATGGCGCACACCGCGAGCAACATGGCGATGCTGCAGATGAACGCGCCCGAGGAGATGCGCGGACGCATCTCGAGCCTCACCATGCTCTATCCGGCCATGATCTCGGTCGGCGCCTTCGTCGCCGGGCCGCTCTCCGACCTTCTCGGCGTGAGAGGGGCGTCGGTCGCGCTCGCGGCGGGCGCGATCGCCGCCATGGGAATCCTGTACATTGCTTCGCCGCAGCTCAGGGAGATGCGATTCAAATGAAGACCAAGAAGATCGCGGCCAGCGCCGCACTCATCGAGGACCTCGTCGCGGCGAGCCGGATCCTGGCGAACGAAGGCGTGCTCGACGCCTATGGCCACGTCAGCGCACGCAGCGACAAGCGCCCCGAGCGCTTCATCATGTCGCGCTCGCGCGCGCCCGCTCTCGTCACCGCGGCCGACCTGATGGAGCTCGACGCCGACAGCGAGGCCGTGGGCGACCAGCGCAAGGGCTTCATCGAGCGCTACATCCACGGCGAGATCTACCGCCGGCGGCCGGAGGTGATGGCGGTGGTGCACAGCCACGCGCCCTCGGTGATCCCCTTCGGCGTCACCAAGACGCGCCTGCGCCCGATCTACCACATGGGCTCGTTCCTCTGGTCGGGCGCGCCGGTGTGGGACATCCGCAAGGTGCGCGACGACAACGACATCCTGGTGCGCGACCGGCCGCTCGGCGCCGCGCTCGCCGAGGCGCTCGGCGGCTGCAACTGCGTGCTGATGCGCGGCCACGGCATGACCGTGACCGGCGACAGCGTCCCGGAAGCGGTGTTCCGCGCGATCTACACCGAGATGAACGCGCGCCTGCAGCTCCAGGCCGAGACGCTGGAGGGACCGATCCAGTTCCTGAGCGACACCGAGGGCAAGCGCTCGAGCGCGGCGAACCGCGGCACGCTGGAGCGGCCGTGGGAGCTGTGGAAGAAAGCGGCCCTGAGGTGACGCCGGGCCGCTACGGCGCTACAGTGTCCGGAGGACCGACTAGTCCATGACCGCGGCGCGCGCCGTGCAATGCCCTTCTTGCAATGAGCAGAACGCCGCAGGGAGCTCGTTCTGCGGCGCATGCGGCGCGAGGCTGCCGTCGGTCTGCGCCGCGTGCGGCGCGAATAACCCTCCTGGACACAAGTTCTGCAGCGAGTGCGGCGCGCCGCTGGGGCGCCCGGCCGTCCATGCGAAATTCGCTTCCGCGCAGAGCTACACGCCGCGCCACCTCGCCGAGAAGATCCTGACCTCACGCAGCGCGCTCGAAGGCGAGCGCAAGCAGGTGACGGTCCTGTTCGCCGACATGAAGGGCTCGATGGAGCTGTTGGCGGACCGCGATCCAGAGGACGCCCGCAAGCTGCTCGACCCGGTGCTCCAGAACATGATGGACGCGGTTCACAGGTACGAGGGCACGGTGAACCAGGTGATGGGCGACGGCATCATGGCGATCTTCGGCGCGCCGCTCGCGCACGAGGATCACGCGGTCCGGGCCTGCTATGCGGCTCTGCGGATGCAGGAGGCGATCGCGCAGCTTGCGAACGAGATCCGCAAGACCCAGGGTGTTTCCATCCAGATCCGCATCGGGCTCAACTCGGGCGAAGTCGTGGTGCGCTCGATCGGCAATGATTTGCGCATGGACTACACCGCCGTGGGGCAGACCACGCATCTCGCTGCGCGGCTCGAACAGCTCGCCGCGCCGGGGTCGATCCTCGTCTCCAGCGATTGCCTGCGCCTCGCCGAGGGTTATCTCGAGACGAAGCCGCTGGGCCCGGTTGCGCTAAAGGGCCTGACGACACCGGTCGAGGTGCACGAGCTCATCGCGGCGACACCGGTCCGTACGCGCCTGCAGGCTGCGGCAGCGCGTGGCCTCACGCCATTCGTCGGACGGCGGC
>DATLUZ010000228.1:0-10248 GCA_035577785.1 Burkholderiales bacterium
GGCGTAGCTGGCGTTCAGCGTCGAAAGCGCGCCGTTCTCATGCTGCAGGATCAGGCTCGCGACGTCAGGATTGTCGCCGGGCAGCACCAGTTGCGCCGACTGCGCGCGCACCAAATGGATCGGCCCGATCAGGTAGGCCAGCACGTCGGCATAGTGGATCCCGATCTGCAGCATCACGCCGCCGGGCATGCCCTCGGCGCTGTAGCGCCATGAGGTGAGGTCGATCTGGCCCAGGCGGTCGCGGCTGATGTTGGCCTCCGCGTTGACCAGTTTTCCAAATTCCTCGATTCGCTGCTTGATCCAGCGGAAATGGCTCTCGCGGCGCCGCTGATAACCGAGCGCGAGCACCACTTTCGCCTTGCGGCACGCCTCGGTCAGCGCGCGCGCATCGGCGATCGTATTGGCGATCGGCTTGTCGAGAAACACGTGCTTGCCGGCCTCGGCCGCGGCGCGCGTGGTCTCGAGGTGCACGGCATTCGGCGTGGTGTTGACGATCGCCTCGATCGTGCGATCCGCCAGTACCGCCTCGTACGAGGGATAGGCGCGGCAGCCGTACTTGGCGGCGAACCTGTCGCGCTTGTCGGCCGAGCGGGTGTAGCAGCCGGCGATCGTGAGCTTGCCCGAGCGCTTGATCGCGTCGGCGAGCACGTCGGACCACCACCCGATACCGATGCATGCCACTTTCATGGAAGCTTCCTTACGAAAGCGAGGCCGCGGCTTCCTGCGCCACGCGCTCGTCGAATTCCCAGTTGCCGCCGGCGACGCCGACGCCGCCGATGCACTCGCCGCCCGCCATGATCGGCGCGCCGCCTTCCATCGCGGTCCACCGCTCGGGTCCGGCGGCGAGGGCGAGGCCAAGCGCGTGAGCGACGTCGAGCGCCTGGCCGACGGCGCCCTTGGACCCGGTGCCGCGCTTGTTGGACGCCGCGCAGACGGCCTTGGTGGTCGCCGAGTGCACGGTATGGAACTTGCCACCTTCCATGCGTTCGAGCGCGAGCAGGTGCCCGCCCGCGTCGACCACCGCGACCGTGACCGCGATCCCGGCTTCCTTCGCGCGCGCGAGCGCCGTGTCGAGAGCCTTGCGCGCGCCTGCGCTCGTGAGGCGCTTTCCATCCGCCACGTACATGCGTTCCTCCTCGTTATATATTAGTGCATGCCGCTTTCGCACATCGAGCACTTCCTGGTCGCGGCCGACGATATCGACGCCACGCGCGACTGGTACGCGCGCGTGCTCGGCATGCGCTCCGGACCGCACCCCGATTTCGGCTTTCCGGTGCACTGGATGTACCTGGGTGAGCTTGACGTGGTGCATATCGGTCCGAGCTCTGGAACCGCGAGCGAAAACCAGAAGAAGTACCTCGGCCGAACTTCAGGAAAAAGCGCGCAGGAGGAAGGCACCGGCGCGATCGACCACATCGCTTTCCGGGCGACGGGGCTGCGCGCCATGATTGACCTTCTTCAAGAAGAGAGAATCGCCTTCAGCCGCCGGCGCGCCAACGGCCAGGCGCTGTTCCAGCTTTTCTTCTACGACCCGAACGGCATCAAGATCGAGCTCAACTACGACGCCGCCGAAGCCGAAGGCGTCGAGGCCGAGCTCGTGGCGTCGGACTTTACTCGGCGCTGAGAATGAGCGCCGCGAGGCCGGCGACGCCGGCGGGCAGCGCGTAGCGCTCGAGCATCCCGGCCTGGCCACGCGCGAGGACGCTCACCGGGATATCGGTGCGCGCCATCACGCCCTGCGCGATCGAAGGGTTGAGCCAGCGCAGCCACTGCGGGTGGCGTCCGGCGCCCATCATGACCGCGTCGACCTGCTCGCGCTCGGCCACCGCGGCGATGCGCTCGGCGGGCCAGCCGACCTCGGCGAAGGCGCGCCAGCGAAGCCGCGTGCGGGACAGGGCCTCGATCGCCCGCGCCATGGCGAGCTGGCTGCGCTCCTGGCGCAGCAGGTCGCGTGCGTGCCGGCTCGTGAACTGCGCGATGTGCCGGTGGAACCGCGGCTGGACGTTGAGGATCAGCACCTCGATCTCCACGCCGGAGGCGCTCAAGGCTTGCAGGTGCGCGATCGGAGCGAGCGCGACGGTGGAAGCATCGACCGGGACGAGAATCTTCATTGCACGGCCTCCTTTCGAGCGTCTTGCCGCGCGGCGGCGGCCTTGCGGTTGCGCAGCCAGGCGAGGCCGAGCACGCCGCCGATGATGAACACGTAGAGCGAAGTCCTGAGCCCGGAGCGCGAGTCGAGGAATTCCTGCAAAAGCGGCTCGTCGCCGAGCATCTTGGCGGCGGTCCAGGCAAGCACCGCGCCGCCGATATAGAGCAGCCCCGGGAAGCGTTCGAGCCAGTCGAGGATCAGGGTCGAGCCCCACACCACGATCGGGATGCTGATGACCAGGCCGGCGACGACGAGCAGCACGCTGCCGTGCGCCGCCCCGGCCACCGCGAGCACGTTGTCGAGGCCCATCACCGCGTCGGCGATGACGATCGTGCCCATCGCGCTCCAGAAGCCGTTCGCCGCGGCGACCTCGTGGTCCTTGGCGCCGTCGTCCCCCGCGAGCAGGCGGTAGGCGATCCAGACGAGCAGCACCCCGCCGGCGCCCATCACACCCGGGACCTCGAGCAGCCACAGCACGGCCACCGTCAGGCTTGCGCGGACCCCGACCGCGCCGACCGTGCCCCAGAGGATTGCGCGGCGTTGCACGGCCTTGGGCAGGTTGCGGGCGGCGAGGGCGATGACGATGGCGTTGTCGCCGGCGAGCACGAGGTCGATCACCACGATCGCGGCGAGGGCAGACCAGAATTCGGGAGTGGCGAACATGCGGCCGATTCTGGGGGCCGCGCCGCGGAAAGAAAAATGACGTTATGCGATGCGACTTATTGCGAATCGCAATGGATGGAATTCGCGGTCAGACCCCGATTCCTCTTTTTTCGGGTCTGACCCCGATTTCCGAATTCAGGTATGCTGTCTTCACCCGCAGGGGAGTAGCTTTCCGCGGGATGGCCGTCAATCCGGAGAACATCCCCGGTCATCCCGGCAGCGCCCGCAGGTTCCAAGCGGGGCGCTGCAAGCGAGACCTCGGTTACCGAACAGGAGCCGAGATGTCCCGCACGCATCCGCGTCGATTCTTCCGCCATGGGCTGCTGCCCCAGCTTCTCGTGTTCGAAGCCGTCGCCCGCCTGGGCAGCGTCACGCGCGCGGCCGGGGAGCTGCACCTCGCCCAGCCCACGGTCTCGCTGCAGCTGAAGAAGCTCGCGGCGACGCTCGAGGTGACGCTGTTCGAGCAGCAGGGCAGGAGCCTTCGCCTGACGGGCGCCGGGCACACGCTGCACGAGACCTGCGGCGAGCTGATCCACTGCCTGATCCGCGCCGACGCGAAGCTCGCGGCGTTTCGCCAGGCGAAGGCCGAGCGCCTGCGCCTCGCGGTCGAGCCCGAGGTGCGCGCAGCCGCGGCGCGCCTGATCGCGGGCTTCTGCGCGCGCCATCCGGGGGTCCAGGCGACCCTGCACGTCGGCGAGCGCGAGGAGCTGCTGGAACGGCTCGCCGCCGGCGCCGACGACCTCTACTTCTTCGTGCTGGAAATCGAAGGCCTGCCGGCCCACCGGCGCTGGAGCATTGCGCATCCCAAAGGCAGGGCGCCGAGCGAGGTGGGCGCGCTCTTCCTGCGCGAGGCCGTGCTAGGCGCGGTGCCGGGGATCGAGGGCGTCGCGCAGCCCGTCGCCGAGCAGGTTGAAAGAAAGGACCAGCAGGAAGATTGACAGGCCGGGCCAGATCGCCATCCAGGGCGCCTGGTCGACGTAGTTGCGCGCGGTGTTGAGCATGCTTCCCCAGCTCGGAGCCGGCGGCTGTTGTCCCAGACCCAGGAAAGACAAGCTGGCCTCGGCGATGACGGCGGCCGCGATCGCGAGCGTCGCCTGCACGATGAGCGGCGCGACGATGTTGGGAAAGATGTGGCGCAGCGCGATGCGCAGGTGCGGGTTGCCGAGCGCGCGCGCGGCCTCCACGTAGTCCTCGGACTTCGCCGCCAGCACCTGCGCCCGCGTGAGCCGGATGAACACCGGCGTGGCGGAGATGCCGATCGCGATCATGGCGTTGGTCAGGCTCGGGCCGAGGAACGCGGCGAGCGCGATGGCGAGGATCAGGAACGGGCAGGCGAGCATCGCATCGGTGATGCGCGAAATCAGGGCGTCGACCCAGCGGCCGAGATAGCCTGCGGCCATGCCGATCGGCACGCCGAGGCCGAGCGAGATCGAGACCGACACCACGCCGGCGAGGATCGAGGCGCGCGCGCCCCAGATGACGCGCGAGAGCACGTCGCGGCCGAGCTCGTCGGAGCCGAAGAGGTGCGCCAGGCTCGGCGCGCCGCGCACCTCGCTCCAACTTGTTGCCAGGGGATCGTGCGGCGCGATCCACGGTGCCGCGAACGCGATCAGAACGAAGAACGCCACGATCGCCAGCCCGAAAAGCGCCCCGACACGGTGGCGCAAGCGTCTCCAGGTTCTGGAGGTCCCGCCTTCTTCCCTTGTCTGGAAAACCACGGCGGCCATCAATGCCTCATCCGCGGGTTGACCATGAAGTACGCGAGGTCGGCGAGGAGATTGAGCGCAAGGTAGGCGGTGGCCGTGCATAGCACCACGCCCTGAACTACCGAGTAGTCCCGGTTGAACACCGCGTCGACGATGAGCTTGCCGAAGCCGGGGATGGAGAACACCTGCTCGGTGAGGACCGCGCCGCCGAGCAGCTCGCCCAGGCCGAGCGCGCCGAGCGTGATGACCGGGATCAGCGCGTTGCGCAGCGCGTGCTTCAATACGACGACCGTTTCGTCCAGTCCCTTCGCTCTCGCCGTCCTGACGTAATCGGAGGAAAGGACCTGCAGCATGGCGCTGCGCGTGTGGCGCATCAGCACCGCGGCGAACGCGTTTCCCAGCACGAACGCCGGCATGATCATCGCGGCGAGATTGGCTTTCAGATCCTCGAACGGGCTGACGTAGCCCGAGGCGGGGAGCCAGCCGAGCTGCACCGCGAACAGCAGGATCAGCAGGATGCCGAGCCAGAAGTTCGGCGTGGACAGGCCCCACAGCGCGAACACGTTGGCCGCGTAGTCGAGCCAGGTGTCCCGCTTCACCGCCGAGACCACGCCCGCGACGAGGCCGATCACAAGCGCAATCACCATCGCCATCGCGGCGAGCTGGATCGTGACCGGCAGCTTTTCCACCACGAGCTCGAGCACCGGCCGCTGGATGCGCACCGAGTCGCCGAGGTCACCGTGCAGCACGCCCGAGAGCCAGTACCCGTAGCGCACCGGCAACGGCTCGTCGAGATGGAATTTTCCTCTTAGATACCTGAGGACCTCTTCGCTGCGCTCCTCCCCGGCGAGGGCGAGCGCCGGGTCGCCCGGCAGGAGCTGCTGCAGCCCGAAGATCAGGATCGAGACGAAGAACAGCGTCGGAACGATCAGAGCCAGGCGTTGCAGCAGGTACTTCAGCATCGCATCACTTCGCCATCCGCAGCCCCTGCAGCCTCACCATTCCGTCGGGCACCGTGCGCAGGCCGGTGAGCTTGGCGCTGTGGCCCCACAGCCAATGGCGGTGGAAGATGTACACGATCGGGCGGTCGCGGTTCACCTGCTCGGCGATCTGCTCGTAGAGCTTGACGCGCTGCGCCGGGTCGAGGGTGCTGCGCGCCTGGTTGATGAGCTCGTCGACTTGCGCGTTGCAGTAGCCCGAATAGTTGAGCGCCGCCTTGCAGGCGAGGTGGATCTGCAGGTTGCCGTCGGGATCGGCGCGGCCGCTCCAGGCGAGGACGTAGGCCTCGAACTGGCCCTTGTCGGCGAGGGCCAGGGACGAGGCGAACTCGGTCGACTGGATCTTGATGTCGAAGCCGGCTTCCTTCGCCATCGACTGCACGACCTGCGCGATCCTTTGCGCGGCCGATTCCGTCGGCGCCATCAACGTCACGGCCGGGTTGGGCACGCCCGCGGCCGCGAGCAGCGCCTTCGCCTTCGCCACGTCGCGCTTCGGGATCGGCACATTCTTCGCGTAGTAGCGGTTCGACGGCGAGACCCACTGGTTTCCGGGCTGCGCTTCGCCGTCCATCGCGACCTTCACCAGCGCCGCGCGGTCGAGCGAAAGCTCGAACGCTTCGCGCACGCGGGCGTCGCGCCCGACCGGGCTTTTCTGTCCCGGCTCGCCTTTGCCGAGGTTGAAGTAGATCCCCTGGTAGCCGATCTCGACGATGCGGTCGATCTTGAAGCGGCTGTCGCTCTTCAGGCCGGCGACGTCGGAGCCTGCGAGCCGCTCGATGAAGTCGAGCTGGCCCGAGCGCAGATTGGCGAGGCGCACCGTGGAATCGGCGATCGGCTGGTAGACCACGCGGTCGAAATGGATCTCGCCCTTGTTCCAGTAGGCGGGGAAGCGCTCGAGCACGATGCGGTCCTGCGCCACGCGCTCGACGAAGCGGAACGGTCCGGAGCACACCGGCCTGGCGCCGAACTTCTCGCCCGCGGCCTGCGCCGCCTTGGGCGAAACCATCATCCCGGCGCGGTCGGTGAGCACGGTGAGCAGCGGCGCGAACGGCGCCGAAAGGCTGAGCCGCACCGTGAGCGGGTCGACCACGTCGACGCGCTCCACCGGCGCAAGCTCGCCGCGGCGCGTCGAGCCCGGCGTGTTCTTGTGGCGCTCGAGGTTGAACTTCACCGCCTGCGCGTCCATCTTTTCGCCGTCGTGGAAAGTGACGCCGTTTCTCAGCTTGATGGTGAGCGACTTGTTGTCCGCGGACCATTCGTAGGAGGTCGCGAGCTGAGGCACGACGTTCAGCTTCTCGTCGAGGTCGAAGAGCTTGTCGCAGAGGCCCGCGAAAACGATGCGGCCGACGAAGGTCCGCGCCATCGTCGGGTCGAGAATGTCCGGATCCTCGGCGAGCCCGATGCGCAGCGTGCTCTGTGCGTGTGCGGCACCCGCGGCCAGCGCCAGCGCGGCGAGCCCGGGAAGTAGCAGCGCGGGCAGTACAGTTCTCCTCATTATCCCCTCCGGAAGTGTGCCTGTAGCTTAGCAAGGCGCGGATTGGCCGGGGCGCCCGCGCGCGCGGATTCGAAGGGGATTTCGCTCCAGAAGTGGCAGGCGGTCGCGTGTGCGCTCGCCTCGACCAGCGCCGGCTCCTCGGCGCGGCAGCGCTCGCGGGCGTACGGGCAGCGGGTATGGAAGCGGCAACCCGCCGGCGGCGCATAGGAGCTCGGCACGTCGCCCTGCAGCAACGCGCGGCCGCCGCCCCTGGCGGCAGGATCGGGCACCGGCACCGAGGCAAGCAGGGCGCGGCTGTAGGGATGGCGCGGCTTGGAGAAGAGCGCGCGCGTTTCGGCCAGCTCGACGATCTTGCCCAGATACATCACCGCGACCCGCGTCGCGATGTGCCTGACCACGGCGAGGTCGTGGGCGATGAAGATGTACGCGAGCCCCAGGCGCCGCTGCAGGTCCTGCAGCAGGTTGATGACCTGCGCCTGGACCGACACGTCGAGCGCGGACACCGGCTCGTCGCACACGATGAGCCGCGGCTCGACCGCGAGTGCGCGCGCGATGCCGATGCGCTGGCGCTGCCCGCCCGAGAATTCGTGCGGATAGCGGTTCGCGTGCTCCGGCGCCAGACCGACCAGGCCCAGCAGTTCGTTGACCCTTTGCTTCGTCCTGCCTTCATGAAGACCGTGGAGGGACAACGGTTCGGCAAGCATGTCGCCCACGGTCATGCGCGGATTGAGGGAGCTGTACGGGTCCTGGAAGATGATCTGCATTTCCCGCCGTAACGAGCGCAGCTCACGCTCGCCGAGGGCCGAAAGCTCGCGGCCGTCGAACCATACCTTGCCCGAGGTCGGCTCGATCAGGCGAAGCACAAGGCGCCCGGTCGTCGACTTGCCGCAGCCCGATTCGCCGACCAGCGCGAAGGTCTCGCCCGAATGGACCGCGAAGCTGACATCGTCGACCGCCTGGATGCCGCCCCGGAAGTGCTTGACCAGCCGCTCGGCGCGAAGCAGCGGCTTCACAGCGGTGCCCTCCAGCAGGCGACGAAATGATTTTCTTCAATGGGAAGCAACGGCGGGACTTCCTCTCTGCATTTGTTCACTGCAAACGGACAGCGCGCATGGAACCGGCAACCCGCCGGCATCGCCGCGGCATCGGGCACGGTGCCTTCGATGGCCGAGAGCCGCTGTTGCGCGAGGTCGAGTCGCGGGATGGAGCCAAGGAGCCCGATGGTGTAGGGATGGTGCGGCTCGGTGAAGAGAGACGATACCGGACAGCGCTCGACCACCTTTCCGGCGTACATCACGATGACGTCGTCGGCGAGCTCGGCGATCACGCCCAGGTCGTGGGTAATGAGGATGATGGCGGTGCCAAGTTCCGAGCGCAGCGCCCGCATCAGCTCCAGGATCTGCGCCTGGATGGTGACGTCGAGCGCGGTGGTGGGCTCGTCGGCGATCAGGAGCTGCGGGTTGCAGGCGAGCGCCATCGCGATCATCACGCGCTGGCGCATGCCGCCCGAGAGCCGGTGCGGATAGTCGCGCGCGCGGCGCTCAGGCGACGGGATGCGCACGCGCCGCAGCATCTCGATCGCGTTGTGTTTCGCTTCCTTCCTGCTGGTCTTCTCATGCCGCAGCAGCGCTTCGGCGACCTGATCGCCGACGGTGAACGCCGGGTTGAGCGAGGTCATCGGCTCCTGGAAGATCATCGAGAGCCGCGCGCCACGCAGCTCGCGCAGCCGCGCCGGCGACAGCCTGAGCAGATCCTCGCCTTCGAACCGCACCTCGCCCGCGACGATTCGCCCCGGCGGCCGCGGGACGAGGCCCATGATGCTGAGCGCGGTGACGCTCTTGCCGCAGCCCGATTCGCCGACGATGCCGAGCGTGCGCCCGCGCTCGAGGCTGAAGTCGACGCCGTCCACGGCTCGCACCTCGCCTGCGTCGGTGTCGAAGACGGTGGTGAGGCCGCGGACCTCAAGCAGGTTTCTTATGACGAGCAACCTCTTGTTCGATCACGTCGCGGTCGAGGGTTCCCCACGGCCGCGCCTTGCTCGGAGCGCAGGCCATGAAGGGGATGAAGCGCTCGTGCGCCTTCTGGTACAGGCGGCGCAGCTCGGCGAGGGGCTCGGCGTGATCGTCGACCCGCAGGCTCAGCTGCGGGTACGCCTCGGTCGAATGGATCAGCAGCGCCGCCGACTGCTTGCCCCTTTTGTCGCCGCCGGCGGCTTCGCCTGCATCGAGCGCGGCAAGCAGACGTTCCGCAAACGGCAGTTGAGAATTTTTCTGGTAGATGTCCGCGGTGTTTCGTATCACGGCAGGACCGGCCAGCATGTTGCCCGCGACCGAGAAACCCTCTCCCGCGATCGCGCCGCACCAGTCGACGCAGCTTTCCCCGGTGTGCTGACCGACGCGCCCGGCAGCGTCGATGACGTGGAGCTGGCGCTGCTCGCGGCCTTCGTCGGGCGCGATGAGGCGGCGCACCACCGCCTCCGCGGGCAGGCCTTCACGCAGCAGCCTCAATCCCTGGGCGCCATAGTGCGGATTGACGAGCGCCTGGGTTGAGAGCGCGCCGACGCCGCTTTCGGCGTGCGGGCAGAGGGCGCCGACGGCAAAGAAGCGCGTAGCGATTGCGACGCCGAAGGCGCCGCTCGCGGGATCACGCGCGATGATCGACCAGGTCATGGGCGGCGATGATAACCCGAGGGTTACAATGTGCCGCCATGCCCGAGCTGCCGCGCGATTACAACGCCGCCGTCGATCTCGTCGGCCGCAACGCCGGCCGCGGCAGCAAGGTCGCTTACATCGACGACGGCGGCAGCTGCACCTACGGCGAGCTTGCCGAGCGTGTCGACCGCGCCGCAAATGCGCTGCTCGCGATGGGGCTCGCGCGAGAAGACCGCATCGGCATCGCGATGCTCGACAGCGCCGACTGGGTGGCGCTGTTCCTCGGCGCCATCAAGGTGGGCATCGTGCCGGTGGCGATGAATACGCTGCTCACGCCGAAGGACTACGAATACCAGCTTCGCGACAGCCGCTCGCGCGCGGTTTTCGTGTCCGAGCCGCTGCTCAAGAGCTTCGAATCGCTGCACTGCCCGGACCTTCGCCACGTCGTCCCGCATTCACGCCTGAAAGAATTGATTTCCAAGGCCGGCGGAAAAGCACAAGCGGCCCCGACGACCCGCGACGACATGTGCTTCTGGCTCTACTCGTCGGGCTCCACCGGCGCGCCCAAGGGCACGGTGCACCTGCA
>DATLUZ010000229.1:0-3224 GCA_035577785.1 Burkholderiales bacterium
GGTCTTCGCGGCCGACGGCTACGCCAACCGCCGCGTGGTGGTGTTCGACTCCGAGACCGGGGCCTACAAGCGCCACTGGGGCGCCTACGGCAAGAAGCCTGTCGACGAAAAGCTACCGCCGTACGATCCGGCGCGGCCGCCCTCTGCACAGTTCGGCAACCCGGTGCACTGCATCCGCCTCTCGCGGGACGGCCTGCTGTACGTGTGCGATCGCACCAACGACCGGGTGCAGGTCTTCCGCAAGGACGGCGCCTTCGTCTCGGAGCACGTGTTCGAGAAGGAGACGCGCGGCACCGGCTCGGTCTACGACCTCGTGTTCTCGCCCGACCGCGAGCAGCGCCTCCTCTACATGATCGACGGCATGAACGGCGAGGTGCGCATCGTCGATCGCGTCTCGAAGCAGGTGCTCGGCCGCTTCGGCCGGCCCGGCCGCCAGGCGGGCGAGTTCACCGCGCTCCACAACATCGCGGTCGACCGCCAGGGCAACCTCTATACCGCGGAAGTCCAGACCGGGCAGCGCGTCCAGAAATTCCGCCGCACGGATCGGCAGGAGTAAGTCAGGAATAAGAACTGCGTCACGTCGGGGCCGGCACTTGCCCCGTTCGGATCAAGCGCCGCGGCATGGAGGTTGCGAGATTCGCTGGCGTAATGGCGACCGTGTTTCGCATCCGCTGGTTCTTCACCCAAACGTTTCTTGAGGTCGCCCTACGCGTGGTGCTCCTGAGCGCGCTCTTCACGCGCTCCGGGTCTACCCGCGCCGGCGGCCGGTAAGAAACCCTCGCCGGGAGCGCGAGGTTCAGCCTGAGGCCGGGCTCAGGCTTTTTTGCGAGATTGAGGGCACAGCGCTAGTCTTGGCCTAGCAAAAGGCGGCGGGCTGCGATGTCCCCTGACTTGTACGAAATGGCGGTGCGAATAGTCGTCGCCCTTGTGGCGGGCGCTCTCATCGGCTATGAGCGTTCATACCGCGGACGGCCGGCCGGATTCCGCACTCACGCGCTGGTCTGCATGGCTTCAAGCATGCTCATGCTGGTGACCGTGTACGAGGCGCATTGGGTTCGCTCGATTGGCGAAGCCCGCCTGGATCCGACGCGAATGGCGCAGGGAATCATGACGGGCATAGGTTTCCTCGGTGCCGGCGTCATCATGCAGGAAGGCTTCTCAGTGCGGGGACTCACGACCGCAGCATCGATCTGGATCACGGCGGCCATCGGCATCCTCGCCGGGATCGGTTTCTATTTCCCGATGGCCTTGTCAGTGGTTCTGGCTCTGGGAGTGCTTTCGGCTTTCCGGTGGATCGAAGCGAGGATGCCGACGCAGGCGTATTACCACTTCGATGTGCGCTTCGCACGAAGCGCCGAGGTGTCGGAACCGCACATTCGAGCGCTGGTCGAGGGCTACGGGTTTACCCTCGCGAACTTCAGTTATCGGTTGGACCGTGACGGAAGCGTTCGCCGCTACAGCATGACGATCGCTTCGGCAGACCGCTCCGCCGCAGGGCGACTCGCGGCGCGCCTCGAGCAGGAAAGCGCGATTCAGGAATTCAGAATCGCGCCCACCGGCGACTAAGTCAGTCGACGATCGCCTGCTCGACGAGCGCGTTCAGCACGTAGCGGTAGTGCCAGCGGATCGGCCCGGGGGTCTGCGCCATGAACACCACCGCGAGATTCTCCTTCGGATCGGCCCACCAGCTCGTGCCGTAGGCGCCGTTCCACGAGAACTCGCCGACGGAGCCGACCTTGCGCACGATGCCCGGCGTGGTGCGCACCGCGACGCCGAGGCCGAAGCCCATGTCGGCGCTCGTCGGGTCGGCGTTGGCGATGAGGTTCACCGTGTTGGGCGCGAGCTGGTTCGCGAGCATGTACTCGACGGTCTTGCGCGAGAGGATGCGCTTGCCTTCGAGCTTGCCGCCGTCGAGCAGCATCTGCGCGAAGCGCAGGTAGTCGCCCGCGGTCGATGCGGCGCAGCCGCCGCCGCACTCGAACCTGAGCGGCTTCGTGAGGTCGAGCACGAACTGGGGCTTGCCGGTGTCGGGATCGTTGGCGAATGGCTTCGCGTAGCGCTTCGCCTTCTCAGGCGGCACCGCGAACGCCGTATCCTTCATGCCGAGCGGCTTGAACACCTGGGCTTCGAGATACTGTCCCAGCGGCTGCCCCGAGATTTTCTCGATCACGACGCCGAGGACATCGAGGCCGAAGCCGTAGTCCCAGGTCGAGCCGGGTTGATGGAGCAGGGGCAGCGAGCCGAGCTTGTCGATGAACTCCTTGCCCGTCATCCCGGTTCCTGCAGCGCTCGAGGAGGCGGGGTAGAGCTTGTGCACCGGGGTCGCGCCGCGACCGCCGTAGATGATCCCGGAGGTGTGGCGCATCAGGTCCTGGATCGTGACCTGGCGCTGCGCCGCCACCGTGTCGAATCCGGCGCCGCCGTCGTTCGCCTTCAGCACCGCGACCTGCATCTTCGAGAGCGGCGGCAGGTAGGTGCCGACCGGCTCGTCGATCGCGAGCTGCCCGCGCTCGAGCAGCGTCAGCGCGCCGACCGCCACCATCGGCTTGGTCATCGACGCGATGCTGAAGATCGCGTCGTTCTGCATCTTGGTGCCCGCGTCCTTGTCTAGGTAGCCGAACGACTGGTAGTAAACGAGCTTGCCCTTGCGCGCCACCGCGACCACCGCGCCCGGCAGGCGGCCCTTCTCGACGTCGGCGCGCAGCGCCTCGCCGATTCGCGCGAGGCGCTCCGAGGACATGCCGACGGTCTCGGGTTTTGCCCTTGGCAGCGGGTCTGCGGCGAAAACACCAACCGAAATGAACGAGACTGAAAGAACAAAAGCGAGGCGAGTGCGCATGAAACCTCCTCCCAGGAGAGCGCTCATTCTAGGTCAAGAAATCGGGGTCAGAGCCCGATTTCTGGTTCTAGCGCAGCGCTTTGACGAGAAAGGGCAGGCTGACGTCCATCCGGTAGTCGATGTCGGAGTGGTTGTCGTCGAATTCCTGGTAGGTGTGGCGGATGCCGGCCGCGGCGAGGCGCTTCGACAGGATGCGCGAGCCGTAATGGATGTGGTACTGGTCGCGCCAGCCGCAATCGATGTAGATGCCGCGCAGCGACCGGAGGTTGGCGCGGTATTGATCGACGAGATTGACCGGGTCGTGCCGGAGCCACTTCCGCCAGCGCTCCCCGATGAGTTCGCCCGTCTCCAAGTTGAACGGTACCCGGAAGCCGTTCGGCGCCCG
>DATLUZ010000230.1:0-17809 GCA_035577785.1 Burkholderiales bacterium
TCGCTTGCGGGGTGCAGCCGCAGGCGCGCGCCGGCCCGGGCGGCCCGCGCCCGGAGCGCATCCTCGAGCGGCTCCCGCTGCCCCACGAGCACGATGTCGACGTCGGGGTGCCGCGCCTGGAATGCGAGCGCGGCCGGGACCGTCACATGGGGGCCGTGGTCACCCCCCATGCCATCGACCGCAACGGTGACCAGGGATTACTCGTCGCGGTTCTTGACGACCTTCTTGCCGCGGTAAAAGCCGGTCGGGCTGACGTGGTGGCGCAGATGGCGCTCACCGGTGGTCGGCTCGACCGCGAGCGCGGGCCCGGACAGCTTGTCGTGCGAGCGCCGCATGTTGCGCCGGGACGGCGAGACCTTGTTCTGATGGACAGCCATGTTCTAACTCCTCTTCTCGTTCAATGCTTGCCGCGCATCAGCCCGCGCAGGCCGGCGAACGGCAGAACCTTCTCCGCGGCGCCGGTCGACGCGCGCGCGCTACATTCTGCATGCCGCGGTGCGTACGGCAGCGCGAGGATGAGCTCATCCTCCACCAGCTCGCGCACCGGCATCTCCTTCGCCGCCACCACCCGGTCGGCCGTGTGCACGTCGGCCGGCTCGGCGTCGATCTCGGCCTGCGTCCCGGCGAGCACCAGCACCTCGTCGGCCCGCACCTCGAGCGGCAGCGCATCGAGGCAGCGCTGGCAGCGCAGCGCGAGCGTGCCGCGCACCGTCAGCCGCAGCGCCGGGCGGCCGCGCCCGTCGCGTACGCCCTCGACTTCGTAGGCCACCTCGCCATCGTGCCCCGCCAGCATGTCGTGCAGGCGGGGAAAATCGCGGATCGGCAAAGCGCCCCTGAGACTTGCGCCGGCCGACGCGAACTCGAAACCGTCGATCACCGGCTGCGGCTGCGGCATAAAGGGGGCGGATAATATCATTTTTTGGGAAACACGCGCTGAAACAAATGGATGGCGCAATAAAAGTGCAGCCGCGGCGCCTCGTGCTGGCGTCCACCTCGAAGTATCGCCAAACGCTGCTCGAGCGGCTCGGCCTCGCCTTCGAAACGGCGCCGCCGCGGGTCGACGAGCGCGCCCTTCACGGCGAGGCCCCGGCCGACACCGCGCTGCGCCTTTCCGCCCTCAAGGCGCAGGCGGTCGATCGGATGTTTCCCGACGCGCTGATCATCGGCTCGGACCAGGTCGCGGCGATGGGCCGGGAGCGCTTCGGCAAGCCCGGCGACCACGCCACCGCGGTGCGGCAGCTCCGCAGCCTGAGCGGCAACGCGGTGGACTTCCACACCGCGGTGACCGTGCTCGACGCGCGCGCGCGTAAAACCGAGTCGCGCGTCGTTCCGTGCCGCGTGGTGTTCCGCACGCTCGACGCGCGGCGCATCGAGGCGTACCTGCGCCGCGAGCAGCCCTACGACTGCGCGGCGAGCGCCAAGGCCGAGGGCCTCGGCATCGCGCTCATCGAGCGCATCGAGACCGACGATCCGAGCTCGCTCATCGGGCTGCCGCTCATCGCGCTGTGCGAGCTGCTCGAGCGCGCCGGGCTGCAGGTCGTTTGATCCTCTACGCGATTCCGACGCCGCTCGGCGGCGCGCCCGCGGAGATTTTGCCGTCCAGCGTCCTCGCTACGGTGCGCAGCTTGAAGGACTTTGCAGTCGAAAACGCCAAGAGCGCCCGCGCCTTCCTCTCCGAAGTCAAAATGCCCGTGGCCATCCGCGAGCTCCGGATTCACGAGATGGGAGAAGACCCGGAGTCCCTGCTGCAACCGCTGCGCGAGGGCCGACCGCTCGGCGTTCTATCCGAAGCCGGCTGCCCGGCGATCGCCGATCCGGGCGCGGCCCTTGTCGAAGCGGCTCACCTCGCGGGCTTCCGCGTGGTGCCGCTCGTCGGACCTTCGTCGATCACGCTCGCGCTCATGGCCTCGGGTCTTGAGGGTCAGCGCTTTGCCTTTTGCGGTTATCTTCCGCGGGAAGCACCCGAACGCACGCGGCGGATCCGGGAGCTCGAGCTGCGGTCCAGAAAAGAGCGGCAAACCGAGATCTTCATCGAGACGCCCTACCGAAGCGACGCGCTGCTCGCCGCCCTGCTCGAGACTTGCAGCGCCCAGACGCGGCTTTGCGTCGCCGCCGACCTTACGCTTCCGAGCGAGAGCATTTCCACGCGAGAAATTGCCGAGTGGCGGAAAAGCAAGCCCGCGATCGGCCGGCGGCCCGCCGTATTCCTGTTCTGCTCGCCCTAGTCGGTCCTGCACAGATGCGCGAAGAGGATAGGCATCGCGTGATTTGCGTCGTGCATGCTTTTCATCGCGACAAGCGTGAACCGGCGGCTGACGAATCGCGCCAGGCTTTCGGCGTCGTACTTGATGACGTGCTCGGGCTCGCTGATGGGACCAAGGCAGTTGTCCGGAACGAAAATGAACGCGCTCCCGCCCGGTTTAAGCACGCGCGCCATCTCAGCCAGGAAGCGGCGGCGGCGAATGACGTGCTCCAGGACCTGAGAGGCGATGACCACGTCGAACTGCGCGTCCGGCAAGGGAATCCAGGGCAGCTTGCCGTAGTGCATTTCGAATCCTTCCGTACGCAGACGGCCGATCGCGTAACGGGAGATCTCCAAGCCGTGCAAGCTGCGGTAACCGCGCCGTTGAAGATCGCGCAGCAGGCCGCCGCTGCCGCAGCCGAGGTCCAGAATGACGTCGGAAGGCTCGGTCAGCGACGCGATGAGCGCGTTCTTGGATGGCCAATGCCACTGCGCCGAATCCCAGGTCTCCGCGAGCCGTGTGTCCCAGTGCTCGGCGCCGTTCCCGCGGGTGCCAACGTTGGCGACGAAGTGGTAAAGGAGCGGAAACTGGTCCGACAGAAAATTCTTGACTCGCCAGGGGATCACTTCTTCGAGGCGTCGCCGTTGACCGGCGAACCTTCCTGCGCGACATGCTCGAGCGATACCGCTCCCATGATTCCCCTGTGTACGGCACTGACCGACTAGCCGGCTTGACGACGGGAGCGGAGATTACTGCTTTGGTGTTACTGCAACCATGCTAGTTGCTGACAAAGCGCGCAAGAGACGTAGTGGATCGTCGTTGCTGACGAGGCGCGCAAGACAACTACTAGTGGATCGTCGTACCTGACGAAGCGCGCAAGACAAATTCCATGACCGCGCTCGCCGCGCCCATGCCGAAGCGCTTCGCCAGCCGCTCGGCCACGTTCTCCTTCTGCGTGAAGTCGACGATGTCCTCGGCCTTCACCACGTCGCGCGCCACCGACTCGAGGCTGCCGATCGCGTCGGCCAGCCCGAGATCGACGCTCTTCTCGCCGGTCCAGATGAGGCCGCTGAACATGTCGGGCGATTCCTTGAGCCGCTTGCCGCGACCCTCCTTCACCGCGCTGATGAACTGCTGGTGCACGTCGTTGATGAGGACCTTGGCGTGCTGCACGTCCTTCTGGTCGACCGGAGAGAACGGATCGAGCATGCCCTTGTTTTCGCCCGCGGTGATGAGGCGGCGCTCGACGCCGAGCTTGTCCATGAGCCCGGTGAAGCCGAAGCCGTTCATCAGCACGCCGATCGAGCCGACGATGCTCGCCTTGGCCACGTAGATGCGGTCGGCGCCTGAGGCGACGAAGTAGCCGCCCGAGGCGCAGATGTCCTCGACCACGACGTAGAGCGGCGTGTCGGGGTACTTCTTGCGCAGCCTGCGCATCTCGTCGTAGATGAGCTGCGACTGCACCGGGCTGCCGCCGGGGCTGTTGATGCGCAGGATCACGCCCTGCGTGTTCTTGTCCTTGAACGCCGCCTGCAGCCCGGTCATGATCCTTTCCGCGCTCGCGTCCGCGCCGGGCGCGATGACCCCGTTCAGCTCGACCAACGCGGTGTGCTTCTTGCCGCCGGCGAGGTCGGTGCGCGCCTGCCAGTCGACCGTCATGATGAGGATCAGCGTGACGTAGGCGAAGGTGAGCAGCTTGAAGAAGATGCCCCAGAGCCGCGCTCGCCGCTGCTCCTTCAGCGCCGCGGTCGCGAGCCTCGCTACGATTTCCCGTTCCCACTGCCCATTGCCGTCAGTCATCGCCGAACCCCATGAAATAGACCTGGCCGTCGCGCTCCTCGACCCGCAGCTTCACCAGCGGCCTGCCGCTGCACGGGCCGCCCACGCAGCGGCCGCTGCGCGCGTCGTACGTCGCACCGTGAGTCGAGCATAGCAAATCGCGTCCGTCGGAATCGAAAAATACCCCTTCCTGCCAGTCGAGCTCCATCGCGACGTGCGCGCAGCGGTTGAGATACGCGTGCACCTCGCCCGCGTAGCGCACCGCGAACGCCGGCGCGCGCTCGCCGAAGTATTCGACCTCGAAGCGCACCCCGCGCCCCGAGTCGGCGAGCGCCTGCGAGGCGCAGATCAGCCGCTGCGTCTCATCCATTCCTGCTCAGCCATCGGTCGAGAGCGGCGACGCTCGCGACGCAGCCGCGCGGGCCGCAGGAGCGCAGCTGGTGCTCAGGATGGGCGCCGTAGGTTACGGCGAGACCGTCGACTCCCGCGGCGCGCGCCATTTCCATGTCGTGCGACGTATCTCCGATCATCAGCACGCCGTCGGGCTCGGCCTCCAGCTCCTGCATCAGCTCGAGGAGCATCGCCGGGTGCGGCTTGGGCGTGGTCTCGTCGGCGCAGCGCGAAGCCGCAAAAAGCCGCCGCACCCCGGTCGCTTCGAGCGAGCGCTCCAGGCCCTTGCGGCTCTTGCCCGTTGCGATCGAAAGAATTCTTTCCTTGGAAAGACGCTGTAACAGCGGCTCCATCCCGGCGAAGAGGCGCATCGTGTCCTCCCGGGCGAGGAAATGGCGCCGGTAGGCGGCGATGAATTCCGGGTAGCGCTCGCCCGGGAGACCCGGCGCCACGATCTTCATCGCGTCCTGCAAGCCGAGGCCGATGACGTGGCTCGCCCGCTCGGGTTCCGGCACCGGCAGGCCGAGGTCGCGGCTCGCCTCCTGCATGCACTCTACGATCGCGCCCGGCGAGTCGATGACCGTGCCATCCCAGTCGAACACGATCAACCCGTATTTCATCCCAACCCCAAATCAGGGACAGACCACGTTTTTCCTGAAACCAAACCCCCGACTCGCCTTCGGCTCACGGCCGCCTTCACAGGGGGCCGGAAAAAACGTGGTCTGTCCCTGTTTTCGTGGTTCATGCCAGGTGCGTGTCGACGAACTGCTTGATCTCGGCTGGCAGGGGCGCCTGAAGCGCCAACTTTTCCCGGGTGACAGGATGAACGAAGCCGAGCCGGCTGGCATGGAGGAAAAGCCGCCGCACGCCCTGCTTTTCCAGCCGGCGATTGAGCTCGAAGTCGCCGTACTTGGCGTCGCCGAGCACCGGATGGCCGGCGTGCGCGAGGTGGACGCGGATCTGGTGGGTTCGACCTGTCAGGAGCCTGACTTCGAGAAGGCTGAACTCGGGAGACTTCTTCAGCACCCGCACCTGGGTCACGGCTTTCATGCCGTCCTCCCGCACCGCGACCCGGCGCTCGCCTTTGGCGTCCACATACTTATGGAGCGATTGGCGCAGCTCGCGCGGACCGCCCTCCCAGGCACCCTTCGCGACGGCAAGATAAACCTTCTCGACCTCGCCTTCGCGCAGCATCCGGTGGAGCTCGACCAGCGCGCCGCGCTTTCGCGCCACGATCAGAAGTCCCGAGGTGTCGCGGTCCAGCCGGTGCGCCAGCTCCAGGTACTTGGCCTGCGGCCGTGACGCCCGGAGGGATTCGATTACGCCGTAGCTGACGCCGCTACCGCCGTGCACCGCCACCCCCGCCGGCTTGTCCACCACGAGGAGCGCCCCGTCTTCGTGCACCAGCGGAAATTCCGCCGGCTTTGCTTTTGCCCTTTCTTCCTGCGAGACCCGGATGGGCGGGACGCGGACCCGGTCTCCCGCCTGCAAGCGGTACTCGGGCTTCACGCGCCCGCTGTTTACCCTGACCTGACCGCTGCGGAGCACCCGGTAGACGTGGCTCTTGGGCACGCCCTTCAGGTGCCGGAACAGGAAATTGTCGATGCGCTGCGCCGCGGCATCGTCCCCTACCTGCAGCGTCGTTGCCCGAGCCTTGCTCAAGTCATTCATTATCCGTACTATCTCGGGGTTGCTTCGAGTTGCGGGGCACAGGTGAACCAGGCGCGCAGCGGGTCGATTTGCCCGGCGCGCGATGAACGACGTTGCGCCTGCCACACGCCCCCTGTTCGGCCATAGCCGGACCTGAAGCGCTGGTTAATTTCGCTCACCGGAAGTAGCGATACTACTAGAAGCGCGCGCGGCAGCTTAATGGCCGCCCTCCTTTCCTTCTTTTGACGCCTCAGCTTTCAGGAGAGCACGGACCGACCAGGCATGGGGGCCCCTGCGCGCGCAGGAGAACAACAAGTGAAGCGCATGCTGTTCAACGCGACCCAGCAGGAAGAGCTGCGGGTCGCGATCGTCGACGGGCAGAAGCTCGTCGACCTCGATATTGAGTCCGCCTCGAGGGAACAACGCAAGAGCAACATCTATAAAGGAATCATCACCCGGATCGAGCCCAGCCTCGAGGCCGCTTTCGTCGACTACGGCGAGGAACGGCACGGGTTCCTGCCCTTCAAGGAAGTCGCCCGCAGCTATTTCAAGGAAGGCGTCGACGTAGGCCGCGCCCGCATCCAGGACGCGTTGCGCGAGGGCCAGGAGATCATCGTCCAGGTCGAGAAGGACGAGCGCGGAACCAAGGGCGCCGCGCTTACGACGTTCATTTCCCTGGCGGGAAGGTATCTCGTCCTGATGCCCAACAACCCGAGGGGCGGCGGGGTCTCGCGCCGGGTCGAGGGCGAGGACCGGAACGAGCTCCGCGACACTCTGGACCAGCTCCAGCTCCCCGACGGCATGAGCGTCATCGCCCGCACCGCGGCGATCGGCCGTGGCGTCGAAGAGCTGACCTGGGACCTGAACTACCTGATGCAGCTCTGGGGCGCGGTCGAAGGCGCTTCCAGGGACCAGTCGAAGAAGCCGTTCCTCATCTATCTCGAATCGAGCCTGGTGATCCGCGCGATCCGGGATTACTTCCAGCCCGACATCGGCGAGATCCTGATCGACACCGAGGAGATCTTCGAGCAGGCCAAGGCGTTCATGCAGACGGTGATGCCGGGCAACGTCAACAAGGTGAAGTTCTACCGCGACGACGTGCCGCTCTTCTCGCGCTTCCAGATCGAGCACCAGATCGAGAGCGCCTACTCGCGCCAGGTGGCGTTGCCGGCCGGCGGCGCGATCGTCATCGACCATACCGAAGCCCTCGTGGCCATCGATGTCAACTCGGCGCGCGCGACGCGCGGGGGGGACATCGAGGAAACCGCCTATCGCACCAACGTGGAGGCCGCCGACGAGGTTGCGCGCCAGCTTCGCCTGCGCGACCTGGGGGGCCTCATCGTCATCGATTTCATCGACATGGAGTCGCAGAAGAATCAGCGCGAGGTCGAGAACCGGCTGCGCGAGGCGCTGCGCTACGACCGGGCGCGGGTGCAGATCGGCAAGATCTCGCGCTTCGGCCTGATGGAGCTCTCGCGCCAGCGCCTGCAGCCCTCGCTCGAGGAAACCGCGCACATCAACTGCCCGCGCTGCAGCGGCACCGGCTTCATCCGCGGCACCGAGTCCACCGCGCTCCACGTCCTGCGCATCATGCAGGAGGAGGCGATGAAGGAGAATACCGGCGCGGTGCACGCGCAGGTGCCGGTCGACGTGGCCTCGTTCCTGCTGAACGAGAAGCGCAGCGAGATCCAGAAGCTCGAGGGGCGCCTGAAGGTCAACATCGTGCTGGTCCCCAACCCGCACCTCGAGACGCCGCACTACAAGGTCCAGCGCCTGCGGCACGACGAGCTGAACGAAATGGAGCACGTGCCCTCCAGCTACGAGATGGTCGAGCGGCCCGAGGAGCCGAAGGCCCCGGGCGTGGAGGAGGAAGGCAAGCGCGAGCGCCAGGAGGCGGTGGTGAAGGGAATCACCCCGTCGCAGCCCGCCCCCGTGGTGCCCGATGCGCCCGCGCCGAGGGAGCCGGTGCCCGCGCCGCAACCCGCATTGCAACCCACTATGCAGCAGGCGGCTCACCAGGGCGTCACGGCGGGTAGCGCGCACAGCGAGGGCTTTTTCTCGCGTTTTCTGAGCATCTTCCGCGCTCCGGTGGATTCGGCGGAGCCTGCCCCGGCGACGGTTGCTGCAGCACAACCGCAGCAACGCCCGCAGCAGACACAACCGCAGCAACGCGGTGGAGAGCCGCGCCGCGGTGAACCGCGGCGCGATCACCGGCAAGGCGGCGGCGAGCGGCGCGATGGGCGCGAGGGACGCGAGGGCCGCCGCGACGGGCGGCGCGACGAGCACCGCGACCGCCAGCAGCAAGGCCGCCTCGAGCAGCGGCGCAACGGCCAACCGCGCCAGGGCGAGCGCGGCGAACGCGGCGAGCGCGGCGAGCGCCGGCCGGATCAGCAGCGCCAGCATCCGCAGCAACAGCAGCGTCCGCCCCAGCAGTCGCAGCCCCGCCCCGACCAGCAGCCTCGCGAAGGCGGTCCTCGCGAAGGTGGTCCTCGCGAAGGCGAGGAGCAACGCCGCGGCGGCCGGCGGCACCGCCGCGATCGGCCACGCCGGGACGAGCAGCCTGCCGGAGCCGGCGGGAGCGGCGGAGGGCCCGGCGGCCAGCAACCGCGCCACGAGCAGCCGCGCCATGAAGCGATCCGCGAAGACCAGCGACGCGAAGCGCAACGGCTGGAGGAAGCGCTGCGCGCAGAGGAAGTGCGCACCGAGCAGCCTGTTCGGCAAGAACCGACTCCAGTGCGGCATGAAGAACCCGTGGTGCAGCGCGAAGAGCCGGTGGTGCGTCACGAGGAACCCGTGCGGCGCGAAGAGCCACGGATGGATTCGAAGGCGCTCCTCGAGAGCTCGGGCCTCGTCATGATCGAGACCGATCGCAGCAGGGCGCAGGTCGCCGCTCCGGCGGAGGCGCCGCAGCAGCTCGGCCGGCCGCGACGCGAGCGGCCGAAGCCGGCCTCGCAGGAAGAGGAGCTGCAGCAGGTCGAGACTAGGAAGTAGCGCCGGTCAGTTCGCGCAGCAGCCCGGCGCAGGCGTCCTCGACCATGTCGAGGACGCGTTCGAAGCCTTCTGCCCCGCCGTAGTAAGGGTCGGGCACGTCGCGCCCGGGTACCAGGAGCCGCAGCTTCGCGCGATGCTCGCCCGGGCATTGCGCCTGCAGCGCGCTGAGGTGGCCGCGGTCCATCGCCACGATGAGGTCGAACGCCCCGAAGTCGCGCGGCGTCACCTGCCGCGCGCGCTGCGCGCTCAGGTCATAGCCGCGCCCGCGGGCGTGGTGCTGCGCGCGCTCGTCGGGCGGATGGCCGACGTGCCAGTCGCCGATGCCCGCGGACTCGACGTGGAGCTCGACACCCGCCCGCCTCGCCAGGTGCCGCAGCACGCCCTCGGCAGTCGGCGAACGGCAGATGTTGCCGGTGCAGACGAAGAGCACTCTGGCTGGAGCAGCGCGCGGTCCTTGGCCCTTCTTCAACTTCGTCCTCTTTGCCGGCGAACCAACATCGTGAAGAGATACCCTTTCACCCTGCGCACCTCGCAACCGACAGCGGCTATCGCTGCGACGACTTCCTGCGGCGACGTACACAATGTCTCGGCCCAGCGTGCAACATCGGCGTCATCGTCGCTATTGATTCTTTCGTCGTCGTCTTGCCGCGACGCGCGCCGGTCGTCGGTCATTGCGGCCTCCTGGAACGGTGGACGCAACCGCCGTACCCTGCGGTGAGCCTGGGCTAGACCAAATCGACAGAAGGTTATTTCCCAGCCTGATAAGCGAACTATCATCGCTATTATGACTTTCGCAGCCGCTATCGCTTGCGCCGAGGTGCTTTCCGGGCGCGCGCCGAAAGACGCGCCGGTCACGATCCGCGGCTGGGTGCGCACGCGGCGCGATTCCAAGGCCGGGATCTCGTTCGTCAACGTGTCCGACGGCTCGTCGTTCCATCCGGTCCAGGTCGTGGCGCCGAATACGCTGCCGAACTACGCCGACGAGGTCCTGCGGCTGACCGCGGGCTGCGCGGTGGAGGCGACCGGGAGCATCGTCCCCTCCCCGGCCAAGGGTCAGCCCTTCGAAATGCAGGCCGCCGCGATCCGCGTGGTCGGATGGGTCGACGATCCGGATTCCTACCCGATCCAGCCGAAGCCGCACAGCTTCGAGTTCCTGCGCGAGGTGGCGCACCTGAGGCCGCGCACCAACGTGATCGGCGCGGTGACGCGCGTGCGCCACACGATCGCCCAGGCGATCCACCGCTTCTTCCACGAGCAGGGCTTCTTCTGGGTCAACACGCCGATCATCACCGCGTCCGACGCCGAGGGCGCCGGCGCGCTGTTCCGCGTCTCCACGCTCGATCTCGCCAACCTGCCGCGCACCGAGGCGGGGCGCATCGACTACAGCAAGGACTTCTTCGGCCGCGAGACCTTCCTCACCGTCTCGGGGCAGCTCAACGTCGAGGCATACTGCCTCGCGCTCTCGCGGGTCTACACCTTCGGGCCGACCTTCCGCGCGGAGAACTCGAACACCAGCCGCCACCTCGCCGAGTTCTGGATGATCGAGCCCGAGATCGCCTTCGCCGACCTCGGCGCGGATGCCGATCTCGCAGAAGCCCTTTTGAAATACGTCTTCAAATCCCTGCTTGGCGAGCGGCCCGACGACATGGCTTTTTTCGAGGAGCGCGTCGAGAAAGGCGTGATCGCGAAGCTCCAGGGCATCGTCGACTCGCAGTTCGTGCGCATGCGCTACGACGAGGCGATCCAGGTTCTCGAGCGGGCCAAAGCGAAGTTCGAGTTCCCGGTGAAGTGGGGCATGGACCTGCAGTCCGAGCACGAGCGCTACCTCACCGAGCAGCACGCGAAGAAGCCCGTGATCGTGATGAACTATCCGAAGGGCATCAAGGCGTTCTACATGCGCGCGAACGACGACGGGCGCACGGTGGCCGCCATGGACGTGCTCGCGCCCGGCATCGGGGAGATCATCGGCGGCAGCCAGCGCGAGGAGCGTCTTTCCGTGCTCGACGCGCGCATGGACGAGCTGAAGATCCACAAGGAAGCGTACGCCTGGTACCGGGACCTGCGCCGCTACGGCACCGTGCCGCACGCCGGCTTCGGTCTGGGCTTCGAGCGCACCGTCGCGTACGTGACCGGGCTCTCGAACGTGCGCGACGCGATTCCCTTCCCGCGCACGCCAGGCAGCGCCCCTTACTGATCCTACGGATTCGGGCTCGAGGACGTGTCGCCGGTACGGCCAGCCGTTCGCGCGGCGACCACCAGGCCGTCCACGTAGGCGGCCCCTTCCCGGCGCAAATGCGCTTTCTGGATCTCGAGCACCTCGAAATCCGCTTCCGCCAGCGTCCCGCGCACGTAGGGCTCGGTGTGGCTGTAGCGGCCGTGCGGATGGATCCGGTAGCCCACCGGAACTTCTGCCTCGTCCGCCGCGTGCTCAAGCGTGAAGACCAGCCTGCCCCCGTCCCGCAGCGAGCGGCGCGCGGCCGCGAGGACCTCGCGCAAGTCGCCGAAATAGACCAGCGTGTCTGCCGAGGCGACGACGTCGAATGACCGGGGCGCCGAATCGAGGAACGCGGCGAGTTCGTAGACGATGAGCCGGTCATAGGGCCGCGGGGCCGCCTTGACGATCATCTTCGACGACAGATCGACGCCGATCAGCCGGCGCGCAAAAGGCTTGAGATATTCAGCGAGCAGCCCCGTGCCGCAGCCGGCGTCGACGACGTCGAGGTCGCCGCGCGGCTCGCCGGCGATGCGCCGGAGGGCCTTGCCGACGAGCTCCGGCGCGCGATACTCGAGCCGGTTCACGAGCACCTCCTCGAAGCTCTCGGCGAAGCCGTCGAACACCCGGCTCACGAACGCGTCGGCCGCGCGCGCCGGAACGTCCCGGCTGGTGCACGCGGCGAGCATGTGTTTCGCGATCGGGTTGTCGGGCTCGATGCGCAGCCAGGCCTCGTGGAGCTGCGCCGCCTCGTCGGTGCGCCTTAGCCCGTAGAGGATCTGCCCGAGCCTGCGGAAGCCCTCCGACTCGGGCTTCACCTCGATAGCCTTCCTCAGCGTCGCGACCGCGTCGTCCGAGCGCCCCATTTCCTTGTAGGCGACCGCGAGGGAATAGTAGTTCTCCATGTCGTCGGGACGCTCGCGGATGCCGCGCTGGAAGAGCTCGGCCGCTTCTTCGTGGCGCTTCAGCTGGCGCAGCGCGATCCCCAGGTTGCGCAACACCCCGGGGTCGGAGGGCCGCAGCCGGAGCGCCTTGTTGTACGCCGTGACCGCTTCGGCCGGCCCGAAGCGCAGATACATGTTGCCGATGTTGTTGAGGGCGTCGAAGTAATCCGGCCTGAGCGTGATCGCCCGCAGCACCAGGTCGATGCCGAGTGCCGTGCGGCCCTGCTGGTGGCGCAGCACCCCGAGGTAATGCAGCGCGTCGACGTTAACCGGCTCCGCCTCGAGCACCGCCAGGTAGGCCTTCTCGGCCTCGTCGAGCCTGCCCGCGCGCTGTGCTGCGATCGCCGCCAGGACTCGCTCCTGGAGTCCCTGTGCGCCTTTCTTCGCGCCTTTCGCCTTCGGCTTGCCGCCCTTCAACGGTCCCCCTGTGGACCCTGTTGCGGCCTATTGTGCCCGCATTTTGCTACTCCGAGGCGAGCTCGACCCCGAACACCCGCTTTTTCAGCTCGACCAGCCGGTCGCGCGCCGCGGCCGCCTCCTCGAACTCGAGGTTCTTCGCGTGCTCGAGCATCTTCTTCTCGAGCGCCTTGATTTCTCGCGCGACCTGTTTTTCGCTCATCGCCTCGTAGCGCGCCTCTTCCTGGGCGACGCGCGCTTCGTCGGCGTCGTAGACCCCGTCGATCAGGTCCTTGATGCGCTTGCTCACGCCCATCGGCGTAATGCCGTGGCGTTCGTTGTAGATGACCTGCTTGGCGCGGCGCCGGTCGGTTTCGGCGATGGCTTTCTTGATGGAATCGGTCACCTGGTCGGCGTAGAGGATCGCGGTGCCGTTGATGTGGCGCGCGGCGCGCCCCATAGTCTGGATCAGCGAGCGCTCCGAGCGGAGGAACCCTTCCTTGTCGGCGTCGAGGATCGACACCAGCGAGACCTCGGGCAGGTCGAGGCCCTCGCGCAGAAGGTTGATCCCGACCAGCACGTCGAACTCGCCCAGGCGCAGGTCGCGGATGATCTCGACGCGCTCGATGTTGTCGACTTCCGAGTGCAGGTAGCGCACCTTGACGCCGTGCTCGGCGAGGTACTCCGTGAGCTCCTCGGCCATGCGCTTCGTAAGGGTCGTCACAAGAACCCTCTCACTCTGTGCGACGCGAAGCGATATTTCCGACAGCAGATCATCCACCTGGGTCGACGCCGGCCGAACGATCACCTGCGGGTCGACGAGCCCGGTCGGCCGCACCACCTGCTCCACCACCTGGGCCGACTTTTCGCGCTCGTAGTCGGCCGGGGTGGCGGACACGAAGACCGTCTGGCGCACCACGGCCTCGAACTCGTCGAACCGCAGCGGCCGGTTGTCGAGCGCCGAGGGCAGGCGAAAACCGTACTCGACCAGGTTTTCCTTGCGCGAGCGGTCGCCGCGGTACATGCCGCCGAGCTGTGGGACGGTGACGTGGCTCTCGTCGATGATCATGAGCGCGTCGGAGGGCAGGTAGTCGATCAGCGTCGGCGGCGGCTCGCCGGCCTGCCGCCCCGAGAGGTGGCGCGAGTAGTTCTCGATGCCCTTGCAGAAGCCGAGCTCGGCCAGCATCTCGAGGTCGAAGCGCGTGCGCTGCTCGATCCTCTGCGCCTCCACCAGGCGCCCGGCCTTCTGGAAGAACTCGATGCGGCTGCGCAGCTCCGCCTTGATCGCCTCGATGGCGCGCAGCGTGGTCTCGCGCGGGGTGACGTAGTGGCTCGACGGGTACACCGTGAACCGCGCCATGGGGTGATGCACGCGCCCGGTGAGCGGGTCGAACACTTCCAGCTTTTCAACCAGATCGTCGTCCAGGGAGATTCGAATCGCGTGCTCCGCGTGCTCCGCGGGAAACACGTCGATCACGTCGCCGCGCACGCGGAACGTGCCGCGGCGGAAGTCGAGCTCGTTCCTCGTGTACTGCATCGCGACCAGGCGCGCGAGGACGTCGCGCTGCGCCATCTTCTCGCCCTGGCGCAGGTGCAGGATCATGCCGTGGTACTCGGCGGGATCGCCGATCCCGTAGATGCAGGACACCGTCGCCACGATCACCACGTCGCGCCGCTCGAGCAGCGACTTGGTCGCCGAAAGCCGCATCTGCTCGATGTGGTCGTTGATCGAGGAGTCCTTCTCGATGTAGAGGTCGCGCGCCGGGACGTAGGCCTCGGGCTGGTAGTAGTCGTAGTACGAGACGAAATACTCGACCGCGTTCTGCGGGAAGAACTCGCGGAACTCGGCGTAGAGCTGCGCCGCGAGCGTCTTGTTGGGGGCGAGCACCAGCGCCGGCCGGCCGAGGCGGGCGATCACGTTCGCCATCGTGTAGGTCTTGCCCGAGCCGGTGACGCCGAGGAGCGTCTGGAACGCGAGCCCGTCCTCGAGGCCCTCGGCGAGCCGAGCGATCGCCTCCGGCTGATCGCCCGAGGGCGCAAACAGCTGGTTGAGGCGGAAGGGGCTGTCGGGAAAGGTGACGCTCACGATAGAATGCGGTGCACAATCCAGAACGGCGAACCGATCATTTTATCAGCATGAATGCTCCCCACTCCCCGTCCCCCCTCGCCGCGCTGCCCATGGCGCCGAGCGACCCGATCCTCGGCGTCACCGAGGCATTCGTCGCCGACCACAATCCGAGGAAGGTGAACCTCGGCGTCGGCGTATACACCGACGACGCCGGCAAGATCCCGCTGCTCGAATGCGTGCGCCACGCGGAGAGCGAGCGCCTGAAGAGCGTTCCGCACCGCGGCTACCTGCCGATCGACGGCCTGGGGGCCTATGACAAGGCCGTGCAGGAACTTGTCTTTGGTTCCAGAAAAGAAAATATCGTCACCGTTCAGGCATTGGGCGGTACCGGCGGGCTGCGGATCGGCGCCGACCTGCTGAAGCGCATCAACCCCGACGCCGCGGTGTGGATCAGCGACCCAAGCTGGGAAAACCACCGCCAGCTCTTCGAGGCCGCGGGCTTCACGGTCAATAACTACCCGTACTACGATTCGACGACCCACGGGCTCGATTTCCCCGCGATGCGCGCCGCGCTCGAGGGCCTCGCGGCCGGCTCGATCGTCGTGCTGCACGTGTGCTGCCACAACCCGACCGGCGTGGACCTCACGCAGGAGCAATGGCAGGCGGTCCTGGAGATCGTGCGCTCGCGCGGCCTCGTGCCGTTCCTCGACCTCGCCTACCAGGGCTTCGCCGAGAGCCTCGAAGCCGACGGTTACGCCGCGCGTCTCTTCGCCGAGGCGATGAGCCCGGTGTTCCTCTCCAGCTCGTTCTCCAAGTCCTTCTCGCTTTACGGCGAGCGGGTGGGCGCGCTCAGTGTCGTCACCGCTAGCGCCGAGGAGGCGGTGCGCGTCCTCTCCCAGGTGAAGCGCGTCGTGCGCGCCAACTACTCCAATCCGCCGACCCACGGCAGCCAGGTCGTGGCAACCGTCCTCGGTACGCCGAATCTCAGAAGCCTGTGGGACCGCGAGCTGGGCGTCATGCGCGAGCGCATGAAGGCGATGCGGAAGCTGCTGGTCGAGAAGATCAAGGCGCGTGTGCCGACGGCGGACTTCGGCTTCGTGCTCAGGCAGCGCGGCATGTTCTCCTACTCCGGCCTGACCACGGAGCAGGTCCGGCGCCTGCGCGACGAATACTCGATCTACACCATCGACACCGGGCGCGTCTGCATCGCCGCGCTGACTACCGGAAACGTCGACTACGTCGCCGACGCGATCGCAAAAGTAATTTCCTAGTCATTTGCAGTTCCCTCATTTTGCGACCCGTAACCAGGTAGCGTCGCCCCCGCGAAGGCGGGGCCCATTTCTATTTGCAACCGGAGCTTCGCTCGAGCTGACCGCCGAGCGTCAGGCCGAGCGAGGTGCCGATTCCCGGCAGCAGCGCGGTGCCGATGACCGCGCTGAGGAGGTAGCCTTTCGAGGGCCGCATGCTCGGGTCGTCGGTGGTGCCGCCCAGCGCCACCGGCACGCCCACGAAGCCGCCGGTCTGCGCCATCGCGATGTGAAGCTTCCCCGAGAGCGCCTTGTCGGGCGCGATGTCGATGTTGCCGCCCGCTACCAGCTTGGGCGAGCGGATGCAGAGCTGGTTCAGCCGCACGTGCTCGCCGCGCAGCTCGAGCGTGCCCTTCAGCTCCTCGAACGTGGTGGCGTCGCCCGACCGGCGCTCGCCCGCGAGCTCGTGGGCGCGGGAAAGGTCGACGCCCTGGTAGATCCCGCCCGCGACCTCGAAGGGCCCGTCGAGCGCGAGCGCTTCGCGCAGCTCCGCGGGCGTCCTGGCGTTGGTCGAGAAGGCCGCGTCGGCCTTGAGCCGCCCCGAGAGCTTCGCCGGCCTGCCGAGCGCCTTCTGCACCGGCGCGAGGTCGACGCCGGCGAGGTGCGCCTTGCCGGTGAGCTGGAGCTGCTTTCCCCAGTCGGCTTGTGCGCTGCCGAAGACGCTGCCGCCATAGAGCTTGCCATCGATCCTCGCGACCTCGAGGCTCTGGCCCTTCAGCATGCCCTGCGCGGCGAGCGTCTCGAACGTGAGCGGCGCACCCACCGGGAGGGTCCAGTTGCTCGCGCTGAGGGCGAGCGCGGTCGTGCCGTCGCTGCTCGGCCGCACCACGAGCGTCAGCGCGCCGTCGATCGTCTCGAAGCGAGCCTCGCGCACGCGCAGCCGCTCGCCGAGCTTGACGTCGAGGTTGAAGAGCGGCACGTCCACCCTGGCGTGGTTGAACTTCACCGTGTCCAGGACCAGCCGCTCCAGCGGCACCGGATCGCCGTGGCGCTTGGGCATGCCGCGCGCAATGGCGAACGCCTCCTCGTCGAACGCCACACGGCTCGCACGGATCAGCCGGAGACTGCGCGGCCCGTGGATAAGCGAATGCAGAGCGGGAACGACCTCGAGCTCCCCGATCATGATCTCGCCCTTCCGGCCCACCGTGATGCGGTGGCCGATGACCCGGGGCGTAGGCAGCAGGTGCAGCGTGAGGTCCTCCATCTCCACCGGCTGCGCCAGGCGCTCCGACGCGAGCCGCGTGATCTCGGGGATGAAGTAGGACATCGGGACGAGGAGCGGCACGGCGAGCGCGAACGCCACCGCAAGCGCAATCCCCCCCACGGTGCTGCGCACCGCCTTCCCCATGACCCCCATGATGGGACGACCTTAGCGGGAAAAGCGCCGCGTCCATAAGGCAAAATCCCGCCTCCCCGCGCAAGACTTTGAGCGGCAGAGCGGCGGGCTATCAATCATGTTTTCCACGTCATCTATCCGCCTCACAACGCCGGAAAACGAGGAAAAGGTGTCTTGACTGCGTGACTAAATTAGGACCGGCGTTCTCTCATGGACTCGTGAATAGGCGATGCGCCCCGCAAAGCTCTCACCGGATCTCCGCTATAATTTTGTTTCCGCAGCGAATCCCCGATAGCTCAGTTGGTAGAGCGACGGACTGTTAATCCGCAGGTCCCAGGTTCGAGCCCTGGTCGGGGAGCCAAAACCTCAAGTACCTTACGTAAGGTTCCGCAGTGCTTCGACGACCAAGGCGCCAAGGAGACGCTCGCTATGAATATCAGGACGCTCTTGCCTCTGCTTGCACTTTCGGCCTGTATGTCATCGTCGATTGCTG
>DATLUZ010000231.1:0-3446 GCA_035577785.1 Burkholderiales bacterium
GGTGGTTGCGCCGATATCGCTTCGGGCCGATCGAGTGGTTGTGGCGCTCGCTGATGTACGGCGTCGCTCAACCGTTCAAGTGCTGAGCTCGGGCATCACTTCCTGCGCGAAGAGCTCGAGCGAGCGCATGGCGTGCTCGGGAGCGAGATCGCCGAAGGAGAACACGCAGAGCAGGTAGTTCGCGCTGGTGATGCGCAGCACGTCCTGCACTTTCGCCAGCACCGTGCGAGGCGAGCCGACGACCAGGGGCTGGGTCGAGTCCGGGGCGAAAGGCTCGGTCTTGTGCACGTCGGGCCGGCCGTGCTTGCGCGTAAGGTGATGGATGTGCCCCGCCCAGGTGGCGTAGGCCTCGAGCCCCAGGCGCTCGGCCTCGGCGTCGGTCTCGGCGATCACCATGTGCTGCGTCTTGGCGAGGAACGGCTCGGCGACGTGCGCGTTGTGCCGCTCCGGGTCGCTGCGGTGCCGCTCCCACAGCTCGCGGTACCGGTCGAAGTGCGGCTTGCAGTCGGCGAGCTTGCCGAGGAACGCAGTGTGGTAGCCGTGGCGCGCGGTGAACTCGATCGATTCGCGGTTCGAGCTCGGGAACCAGAGCGGTGGCCAGGGCTTCTGCACCGGCTTGTTGTAGAGCTCGACCTCCTCGCCCCGGTATTGAATGACATTTCCCCGGCAGGCGCCGAAGAAGATCTCCAAAGCGTCGCGATATTTTTCGCGAGACTCCTCGATGCTCCGCAGCCCGAAAATCCTGGACTCGATCGGCGAGACGCCGCGGCCGACGCCCAGCTCGAGGCGTCCGCCGGACATCTGGTCGAGCATGCAGACCTCGTTGTAGAGGCGATAGGGGTCGTACCAGGGCAGGCAGAAGGTGAGGCCGCCGGCGCGCAGCCGCCGGGTGCGCTGGAACATCGCCGAGAGCATGACGCTCGGCGAGCCGTCGATCGAAAGCGGCGTGCCCTGGTGCTCGGCGACGAGATAGGCGTGGAAGCCCGCCTCGTCGGCCGCCTGCGCGAGCTCGAGCTTGTGGCGGTACACCTCGCCCGGACTGCGGCGCGAGGCCTCGATCCAGTCGAACAGGCCGAAGCGCAGCCGCTCGTTCATGCCCACACCCTGTGCGCGAGCTCCACCACGCGCTCGAGCTTTCTTTTCTGATCGTCCTCGGTGACGAGGTTGCCGGCCACATCGGAGCCGAACCCGCATTGCGGGCTGACCGCGAGGCGCTCGATCGGAATGTACTTTGCCGCTTCCTCGATTCTTCGCAGCAGTTGGTCCAGGGGTTCCAGAGCGGGGACCTTGGTGCTGACGAGACCGAGCACCACCAGCTTGCCCTCTGGAACGAAGCGCAAGGGCGCGAAGCTGCCGGCGCGCGGGCTGTCGTACTCGAGGAGAAAACGCTGGTGCGGCAGCTCGTTGAAGAGGCGCTCTGCGATGGCGTCGTAGCTGCCCTCGCGGTGCCACATGCTGCGCTGATTGCCGCGGCAAAGATGGATGCCGAACGTCACGCCGGGAAAACCCTCGATCACGCTGGCGTTGGCGCGCAGTGAGCGCGAGAAATTCGTCGCGGGATCCTCGCCGCGCTTGCGCATCGCCTCGAGCGAAGGCTCGTCGACATAGGCGGTGTAGCCCGGCTCGTCGATGTGGATGTACCGGCAGCCGGCCTCCACCAGCTGCCGGATCATCTGCCTCTGAATCGCGACCACGTCCTCGGCGAAATCGTCCACGCTCGGATACACGCCCTTCGAGTTCGCGTGGTCGAAGCGCTGGAGCACGCGGTCCGGGCCGATCAGCGAGACCTTGAGCGGTTTCTTCGCCAGCGGCGCGGCGCGCTTGAATTCCTCGAGCGGCACGTTCCTCTCGAGCTTCAGCCGGCGCGAAACCGGGCGCCGGTGCACCACCGGCGTGCCCGCGCCGGCGAGGTCGGGCATGTCGAAGCGTGCGAGCGGCGCGCCGCCGGCCGCGCGCCTCTCGTGCTCGGCGAGACTCTCGGACCCGGTTTCGTAGCCCGAGACGGCGAGGCCGAAGCTGTCCTGGAAATTGAGCCGGCCGACTTCGCCGTCGGTTACGGCGTCGAGGCCGATGCCTTCCTGCAATGCCACGTTCTCCCGTACACAGTCGAGCTCGATCCGGGCGAAATCGGCCTTCGAGGTCGAGCCTTGCTCCATCCCGGCGCGCGCGGCCTTCCACCTCGGCGGGCGAAGCAGGCTGCCGACCACGTCGGTGCGGATGCGATCGAGCTCAGTCATGCTTGACGCCGGCGGCCTTCACCGCGGCACTGTAGCGCTCCAGGTCCTCCTTCACGAAGCGCACGTAGTCCTCGGTGCCGTTTTCCCTCAGCTCCATCGCGAGGTTCGCCATGCGTTCGGCGACGTCGCGCTCGCGCAGGGCCTTCGCGACCGCCGCCTGCAGGCGCGCGACCACCTCGCGCGGCGTTCCGGCGGGCGCTTGCAGCCCGATGACCGTCGCGATGTCGAATCCGGGAAAACCGAGCTCGGCGGCGGTGGGCACGTCGGGCAGCGTGCCGGAGCGCTGCGCGGTGCTGATCGCATAGACCTTCAGCTTGCCCGCGCGGATATGGGCGAGCACGTTGGGAATGCCGGACCAGCCCGACTGCACTTCGCCCGAAAGCACTGCCGCCACGAGCGCGGTGCCGCCCTTGTAAGGAACATGGAGCATGTCGAGGCCGGCGCGGGACGCGAACACCGCCATCGTGAGGTGGTGGACCGAGCCGTTCCCCGCCGAGCCGTAGCTCAGCTTCCCAGGTCGGCTTTTTGCCCAGGTCACAAACTCTTGAAGGGAGGCGGCGGGAACGGACGGATTCGCGACCAGGACGGTTGGCACCGCGGCTAGAGCGGTGATCAGCGTGAAGTCCTTGAGCGGATGGTAGGGAACCTTCGGGTTAAGGGCGATGTTGATCGCCATGGCCCCCGAGTCGCCCATCATCAGCACATGGCCGTCCGGAGCCGAGCGGGCGACGAGCTCCGCGGCGACCACGCCGCCGGCGCCGGGGATGTTCTCCACAACGAACGCACGACCAAGGCTTTCCGCGAGCTTCGCCGCGAGCATCCGGCCGAGCACGTCGGGGTTGCCCCCCGGCGCCGCGGCGGCGATGAGGCGCACGGATTTGGCGGGATAGTCCTGCGCGATCGCTGCCTGGCTGAGAAAAACCAGGACGAAAACGATGAGCTTGATGGGTGTCTCCTATACGCCCAGATAGCGATGCCAGAGGCCGCGGTCGGAGTCAAGCTCGGCCGAGCTGCCGTGCCAGACGACCCTGCCGCGCTCGATGATGGTGTGGCGGTCGGCGAGTTTCACCAGGCGATCGATGTACTTGTCGACGACGAGGATGGTCTGGCCCTCGGCGCGCAGGCGCTCGAGGCAGCGCCAGATCTCCTCGCGCACGAGGGGGGCGAGCCCCTCGGTCGCCTCGTCCAGGATCAGGAGGTGGGGGTTGG
>DATLUZ010000232.1:0-8657 GCA_035577785.1 Burkholderiales bacterium
AGTCGCCGCCCGACGGCTACACGCTGATCCTCATCTCGGGTGCCTACCCGGTGTACCCGGCGATGCTGAAAGCGATGCCGTTCGATCCGCTGAAGGACGTGGCGATGGTGTCGATGCTCACCTCGTATCCCTTCGTGATCAGCGTGGTGCCCGACTCACCGCTCAGGAGCCTTGGCGACCTGATCGAGCGCGCGAAGGCCAATCCGGGCAAGCTGAACTATCCTTCCTCGGGGATCGGCACCGTCCACCATCTTTCGGGCGAGCTCTTCAACGCTCTTGCCGGTACGGATATCGTGCACGTTCCCTACCGCGGCGGAAACGCGCCGCTCACGGAAGTGCTGGCCGGGCGCGCCGACGTCCTGTTCGAGGCCATGACGCTTTCCATCGGGCAGATCCAGGCCGGCAAGCTCCGGGCGCTCGCCGTCACTTCCCGCGAGCGATGGAAGGCGCTGCCCGACACGCCCACGGCGCAGGAAACCCTGCCGGGCTACGAGGTGAACTCGTTCATCGGGCTGGGCGTTACCGGCGGCACGCCGGCCCCGGTCGTCGAGCGGCTGAACGCCGCCGTGCGCAAGGCGCTCGAAATTCCCGACATCCGCAGGCGCTTTCTCGAATTGGGCGGCGAGCCTGGCGCCACGAGCCCGGAGGAGATGCGCGCCTTCATCGCCTCCGAAATCGAGAAGTGGAAAAAGGTCGTCGCCGCCCGCAAGATCGAGAAGCAGTAAATCAGCTCCACGGGCCGAGGTAAACCTCGCCGTTGAAGGCGTCGCTCGCCGCAGGGACGTTCTCGGGCCAGTTGGCAGAGTCCACCTTCGGCCGCAGGTGCGCGGGGCGCGGCTTTCCGTCCCAGCCGATCTGCTCCATGTAGTAATAGAGCTGGATCGCGTGACCGTCCGGATCGACGGCGAACGCCGAGTAGTCGATGCCGGGCGAAAGCTCGGCCGGGAGGTAGCGCACGCGCACGCCCGCGCGCTGCAGGAAGGGAATCGCGTCGCGGAGCTGCCGGTAGTTCGCGAGCTGCAGGCCGAACGACATGAGCGAGGTGCTCTCGCTCAATTCGAGCTCCGCGCGCAGCGCGCGCGGGTAGAGCGCGAGCGAATGATGCTCGGTGTTGACGCGCAGGAAGAGGCAGCGATGGCCGCGGTACGCGGTTTCCTCGGTAAGCGCGAAGCCGAGCTCGTCGCGGTAGAAGCGCAGGGCCACGTCGAGGTCGCGCACGAAGAGGCGGATCGGCCCGATGCGCGCGACCTTGAACGGCCGCGCCATGAGGATGCCGCCGACGTCGAACGTCTCCTCGATTTCCTCGGCGCGCGAGCCGGCGCGCACGTCGAGGCCTTCCTTCAGCGCCTGCGCGATCTCGGCGTACTCGGAGCGGTGCGGCAGGCCCGGCGGCTTGTCGTAGCGCTGGCGGTGCAGGGCATGCGGCTTGGAATAGCCGTCCCAGCCGATCTGCTCGATGCCGTAGTAGAGCTCGTTGATGTGGCCGTCGGGGTCGGGCGGATAGAAGTGCCAGTTCGACCCGGGCAGATCGCGTCCTTGCCGCAGCACCGGGTTGCCGCGGCGCTTGAACCATTCGAAGCCCTCGACCACTTCGCGCAGGCTCGACACCTGCCAGGTCATCTGGTTCACCGTGAGCTCGGGGTACTTGCGGTAGTGCGGATTGACCTGGGCCATCACCCGGCGCGGGAACAGCACGAGCGAGTGATGGTCGCCGCCGTGGCGCGTGAAGTAGCCGACGCCGGGGCCATGCTTGCCGCGCTCTTCCGGCGGCAAGCGCGCACCGAAGTCGATCGGGTCCGAAACGCGGAAGCCGAGGATGCGGCAATAGAAGTCTCGCGCGGCCTCCGGATCGATTGCGTTGACCCCGAAGTGCCCCAGGCGCAGCAGCTTGAAGGGGCGCGGCAGGCGCACGCCGCCGACATCGAATTCTTCGTCCAGTCTCGCAGCGTCGCCCATGTGGCCCTCCTAGAACAGCGCGGGAATCCAGCGCTTGACCCGTGAACAATACTGCAAGTAGGGCTCGCCAAAGCGCTCGCCCAGGCGCCGCTCGTCGCGCCTGACGCGAAACTGTAGCCACACCGCGGTGCCCACGGCGACGGCGGCGCCGAGCCAGGACCGCAGAACGAGCGCGAGGCCGGCGAGAAAAATCAGGTGGCCGAGGTACATGGGATTGCGGCAGAGGGCGAAAGGCCCGCTCGTGACGAGGCGCACGGGCGGCGTCTCCATCCCGGGTCCGCCGCCGCCGAGTCGCAGGCGGTAGCGACCGGTCAGGCGGTACTGCAGGTATCCCCATGCGAGAAGCGGAAGCGCCCATCCCTGGAGCCGGAGCCGGCCGTCGTTCAACCAGAGCTCGAACGCGACCACCAGCACCGGATAGAGGACAAAGGTCCTGAACGAGGTCCCGCCGAGGCTCACGCCCGAAGTTTAAGTCTCCGCAACGCGACCAGGTCGCGCACTGACCACCCCGCGGAGGCGATGCCGAGAGCGGCGAGTGCCCACGAGGCCCAGCCGGAATACGACGGCTCGAGCGCGGTGGGATTCGCCATCCAGTCGGCGAGCACCGGCACTAGGAGCGCGAGCAGCGCGCCGAAGTTGAGGGTGAGGAAGATGTGCAGCGCGCGCTCGTTCTGCGGCAGCACCCGGAGGCGGTTCTCGATCAGCTCGTCGTTCACGGTGATCACGATCTCCGCGATGAGCAGGATGACGATCACGAAGGCCGCGGCACCCAGCCACGCGAACCAGCCCAATCCCAGAAAGAGCGCGGCGTAGACCGCCTCACGCGCGGAATGAAATGCGAGCTCGCCGCGCGCCTCGGGTCGCCGCGGCAGCGCCTCGATCAGCTCGTGGTTGGCGATCGTGTCGAGCGCACCCATCACGCCCTGCAGCACGAGCAGGGCGGGCAGCCAGTCGAAGGCGTCGCCTTCAGTCATGGTTTGGCAAGACTAGTAGCTGAAAGGCTGTTCGGCCGCCGGCGAGGGTGCCGGTTGCGGCGGCTGCAGCGCCTTTTGCTGCGTCGGCTGGTAGCCACTGTGGCGACGCAGCCGCTCGCTGTAGCCTGGCGCGAGCGGCACGAGCAGCGTATCGCTGTTCGGATTCAGCGCGACCAGGACGCGCGCGCCTACGGCGGGGCGTTCGAGGCGGCACGACGACCACATGCGGCTCGGCACGCGCAACATGGCGGCAGATGCGCCCGCGGGACCTTTGAAGGTTTCCACCACGCGCAAGCCGATCACGTCGGCCGACTTGCCCGTGTCCGCCTCTACCGAAGTGACCTCCGCGGAGAAGAGCGCGTCCGCCCATTCGTACCACTCGCCCGGCTGCGCATCCCGGGCGAACCGGCAAGCCTGCGCGGAGCCCATCAGGAGGACCAATGCGGTCAATACGAGAAAGCGAGGTATCACGGGCGCAATGCTGCCTTTTGCGCGCGCGCGCCGCCACGTAATCGGTCACGCTGGCGCGTCGCGCGCGAGCCTCAAGCCCGCGGGGCCGCGAGACCGAGCGACGCCGCTCCAAGATCGTGCAATCGAGCTTCGGAGCAGCCGGTGGAGGGTCGGCGCCCGGCGCCATTCTCGCGCTTCATTGAGCCCAGCGGGGTCGAAGGGCAGACGTCGGGCGGCAGACCGTGGTATACCGTCGCCAGCCAAGGACGGCCGCAGCGTCTTGACCGCGATCAATCGAATCCGCCGGGCTGGGACGCTCTCGGCAAGCGGGGCGACTTGAGCGATCTTCATGCAGGAACGCGGTAAACGCGCAATTGTTGTGCCGGGACCATCGATTGCTATAAAAAGGAGCCCATGCAGATCGACGCCGTGAAGGCCGCCTACCGGCGGTACGCAAGTTTCTACGACGCCCTGTTCGGCCCGGTGCTGCAGCCCGGGCGCAAGGCGGTTCTCGAAGCCCTCGAATGCCGCCCCGGCGAGCGCGTTCTCGAAGTCGGCGTCGGCACCGGCCTGTCGCTGCCGCTGTACCCGCCGTCGGTGCGGCTGACCGGGGTCGACCTGTCGCGCGAGATGCTCGAAAAGGCACGCGCGCGCGTGCAGCGCCGCGGCCTCGCCAATGTGGAGGGGCTGCACGAGATGGACGCGCATGCGATGGACTTCCCCGACGCGAGCTTCGACAAGGTCGTGGCGATGTACGTCGTGTCGGTGGTGCAGGAGCCGGCGCGGCTGCTCGCCGAGCTGCACCGCGTGTGCAAGCCGCAGGGCGACATCTTCATCGTGAACCACGTGCACTCCACCAACCCGATCATGGGCGCGGTGGAAAGGGGCCTCGCGCGCTTCTCGGACCAGATCGGGTTCCATCCCGATTTCGACCTCCACAGCCTGGTGAACGGCTCGGCCCGAGTGGAGCACGTCTCCAACATCCTGCTCTGGAAGGTAATGCGCGTACGTAACGGCGTCGGGCACGCGCACGAGCCGCCGTCCTAGCGGGAAGAGCATGGCCCCCGCCGACAGCCGCCCGAGCCGCATCGTGCGCATCGGCCAGATCGTGCCGTCGTCCAACACGACGATGGAGACCGAGATCCCGGCCATGCTGCGCGCCCGCGAGCAGCATTTCCCGGAGCGCTTTACCTTCCATTCCTCGCGCATGCGCATGAAGCGCGTTTCGCCCGAGGAGCTCGCCGCGATGAACCAGGAGGGGCTGCGCTGCGCCGCCGAGCTCGCCGACGCGCGCGTCGACGTGATGAGCACCGCCTGCCTGGTCGCGATCATGGCGCAGGGCCCGGGCTACCACCGGCAGGTGGAGGAGGAGTTCAAGCGCGTGGCGGCGGAGAACGGCGCGCGCGCCAAGGTGATGACCTCGGCCGGCGCCCTGATCCACGGGCTGAAAAAGCTCGGCGCAAAGAAAATCTCGCTCCTCGCGCCCTACATCAAGCCGCTCACGGCGAAGGTCGTGGCCTACATCGAGCACGAGGGCATCGAGGTGCTCGACCGCATCTCCTTCGAGATCCCCGACAACCTCGAGGTGGCACGGCGCGACCCGATGCGCCTGCTCGACGACGTCAAACGGCTGAAGATCGCCAACGCCGATGCGGTGGTCCTGTCGGCCTGCGTGCAGATGCAGTCGCTGCCCGCGATCCAGGCCGCCGAGAAGATGCTCGGCCTGCCGGTCACCTCCACCTCGGTGTGCACGGTGCGCAACATGCTCGACCTCCTGGAGCTCGAGCCGCGCATCCCCAGCTGCGGATCACTCCTCCAGTAAACGAAGGGCGTTTTTCCGCAACGTCGCGACCTCGTCTCTTGACAGGACGGACAGCGTGTCGCGCGGGTGGTCGTCGCCCATGTCGAACGGGGCGTCGGTGCCCAGCACCAGGCGCTCGGCTCCGACCAGCTCTACCAGGTAGCGCAGCGCCTGCGAGTCGTGGGTGAGGGTGTCGAAGTAGAAGCGCTTGAGCAGGTCCTTCGCCGAGGACGCGGTGTACGCGCGCGTCTCGGGCCGCACCTTGTGTCCGTGCACGAAGCGCCCGACCTGGTAGGGAGCGAAGCCGCCGCCGTGCGCGAGCAGCATCTTCAGGCGCGGCAGCTCGTCGAGCGCGCCCGAGAACATCAGGTTCGCCACCATGATGGTGGTCTCGAGCGGGTTGCCGATGAGGTTGGTGAGGTAATAGCAGTCAAGGCGCCCGCTCGAGCCGATGGTGTTGGGATGGGCGAAGATGGTCATCCTCAGCTCCTGCGCGCGCCGCAGGACCGGCCGGTACTTCGGGTCGGCAAGCTCGCCGGCGGGCCCCATCGTGGCGAGCTCGATCCCCTTGAAGCCGTGCTCGCGCGCCACGCGCTCCATCTCCGCGACGGCCGCTTCGGGATGCTGCATCGGCAGCGTCGCCATGCCGCGCAGCCGTGCCGGCTTCTTCGCCACCATCGCGGCCACGCCGTCGTTGACGAGCCTCGCGGCCTCCAGTCCTTGCTCTTCCTTCAGGTTGTAAAAGAAAACCTGCGGGCCCGGAGAAATGACGGAGATCTCGATGCCCTTGCGGTCCATCGCCTCGAGCTTCGCCTCGGCGACGCTGAACTCGTCGAGCAGCTCCAGGCGAAGCTTTCCGCGGACCAGATAGCGCTTCCCGGCCTCGGCTTCGATGCGCGTGGCGTAGCGCTCAGGCTCGGCGCGCATCGCGGCGATGATGGTTTCGGGAATGACGTGGCTGTGGTAGTCGATCATGCGAGCCTGCCGATGCCCAGCTTCTCGCCGAGCTGGTTCAGGGTGGCAAGCAGCGCGGGCGGGACCGGCACGCCGAGGCGCGAGCGTTCCTCGCGCCGCTCGTGGCTCTGCTCGCCGGGAAGGAAGATGCGCTCGTAGCCCTTCATGCGCTCGGAGCCGCGGATGTCGCGGGCGAGCTCATCCACTCTTTCTTTAAATTTATTTACATCATCGAAAGCCGAGACATCGATGGCGAGGATCGCCTGGCCGGTGTTGGTCGGCGTGGCATCGTCGGCGTTGAAGTCGACTACGTCGCGACCCATCGTTGCGTTGTTCAGCGTGCCGGCGAGAATGCCGAAGACGAGCGCCATGCCGTAGCCCTTGTAGCCTCCGATCGGAAGCAGAAAGCCCTCGTTCATGCGCTTTGGATCGGTGAGCGGGCGTCCCTCGCGGTCCACCATCCAGCCCTCGGGTATCGTCTCGCCGCGCTGCGCCCGGGTCTTCACCTTGCCGAACGCAGCCACGGTGGTCGCCATGTCGAGCACGATCGGCGGCTCCTCGCCCGCCGGGATCGCGACCGCGACCGGGTTGGTGGAAAGGAGCATCTCCACGCCGCCCCAGGGCGGGAGATGGTTGGCGTTGCCGACGGCGAAGTACATGCCGATCATGCCTTCGCGCAGCGGCATCCTGGCGTAGAGGGAAGCCGGCCCGGCGTGGTTGCTCCAGCGCACCCCGACCCAGGCCGAGCCGGCGGCGCGCGCTTTTTCGATCGCGAGATTCGCCGCGTAGGTCATCGCGAGGTGGCCCATGCCGTTGTCGCCGTTCACCAGCGCCATCGCCGCACGCTCGCGCTCGACACGGATCTTCGGGCTGGGGTTCGCGCCGCCCGCCTGGAAGCGGCGGATGTATTGCGGCAGGCGGAAGATGCCATGCCCGTCCGAGCCCTGCAGGTCGGCCTCGATCATGAGCGCGGCGATGGTCTTCGCATCCTCGGCGGGTACGCCGACCTGGCGGAAGGCTTTTTCGGTGAACGCTCTCAGGGCATCGGCGCGCAGGCGGTCCATCCGGCGAATCGTACCTTGTAAAATCGCGGCTTTTTCCGGTCCGTGATCCGCTTTTCGAACGTGTCGCTGCGCCGGGGCGCGAAGCCGCTCCTCGAAGCCGCGGACGTCTCCATCCACCCCGGCGAGCGCATCGGCTTGATCGGCGCCAACGGCTCGGGCAAGTCGAGCCTGTTCGCGCTGCTGCGCGGCGAGCTCCATACCGACCGCGGCGAGGTCGGTTTTCCGGCGCACTGGCGCTTCGCCCACGTCGCTCAGGAAACCCCGGCGCTCGATCGGGCCGCCCTGGACTACGCGATCGATGGCGACGCCGCGCTCAGGAACCTGGAGGCTCGCCTCGCCTTAGCGGAGGAAAAGCATGATGGCGTGCTGATGGCCGAACTGCATGCAGCGCTCGCGGACGCCGACGCTTATACGGCGCGCTCGCGCGCCGCCACGCTTCTGACCGGGCTGGGCTTCAAGGAGAGCGAGCTCGGCGAGCCCGTCTCCAGTTTTTCCGGCGGCTGGCGCATGCGCCTCAATCTCGCCCAGGCGCTGATGAGCCCGTCCGACCTGCTGCTCCTCGATGAGCCGACCAACCACCTCGATCTCGACGCCATCATCTGGCTCGAGGAATGGCTCAAGCGCTACCCGGGCACGCTGATCTTGGTTTCGCACGACCGCGACTTCCTCGACGCGGTGGTCGGCGCCGTGGTGCACATCGATCAGAGGAAGCTGCGCCGCTACAGCGGCAACTATTCGGCGTTCGAGGCGCAGCGCGCGCAGAACCTCGTGCTCGCGCAGAGCCAGCACGAGAAGCAGCAGCGGGAGCGCGCCCACCTCCAGTCGTTCATCGACCGCTTCCGCGCGAAGGCGACGAAGGCGCGCCAGGCGCAGAGCCGCATGAAGATGCTGGCGAAGATGGAGGCGCTCGCGCCGCTGCACGTCGCCGCGCCGTTCTCGTTCGAGTTCCGCGAGCCGCTGCGCGCGCCCAACCCGCTGCTCGTGCTAGAGGAGGTTGCGGCGGGCTATGGCGGCAAGGCGGTGCTGGAGGCCATCAGCCTGTCGCTGCAATCGGGCGAGCGGATCGGGCTGCTCGGGATCAACGGCGCCGGCAAATCCACCTTCATCAAGACGGTGGCGGGCGTCCTCGCGCCGCTCGCCGGGCAGGTGACCGTGAACAAGGGCCTCGCGATCGGCTATTTCGCGCAGCACCAGGTGGAAATGCTGCGCGACGACCAGTCGCCGCTGTGGCACCTGGCGCGCATAGCGGAAAATGAGCGCGCCCTTCCTCGCGAGCAGGAGCTGCGCGACTACCTCGGCGGCTTCAATTTTCCCGGCGACATGGCGACGAGCGCGATCGAGCGGTTCTCCGGCGGCGAGAAAGCCCGCCTCGCGCTGGCGCTCATCGTGTGGCAGCGGCCCAACCTCCTGCTCCTCGACGAGCCCACCAACCACCTCGACCTGGAGACGCGCGAGGCG
>DATLUZ010000233.1:0-3177 GCA_035577785.1 Burkholderiales bacterium
CCCCATCAAGTACCTCATCTACAGCCACCACCACTACGACCACGTCGCCGGCGGCAAGGCGTTCAAGGACGCCGGGGCCACCATCATCGCGCACCGCAAGGCGGCGCAGCGCCTGAAGCAGCTCGGCGACCCGGCGACCCCGCTTCCGGACGAGACCGTCGACGACAAGGGCCGCACCCTCAAGCTCGGCGGCACCACGCTCGAGCTGCGCTACGTCGGCCTGAACCACTCCGACAGCACCCTCGTCATGCGCCTGCCGAAGGAGAAGCTGATCTTCGTCGTCGATGTGCTGCCGGTCGGCACTTTCCCGGGCCGAGGCATGATCGACTTCTACCCGCTCGAGGCCGAGCAGTCGATCAAGCGCATCCTCGCCATGGACTGGGAGCGCCTCATTCCCGGCCACCCGGGCGTGAACGACCGCCTCGGCACCAAGAAGGACGCGCAGGACCAGCTCACGCTGCTGCAGGACGCCTCCAGCGCCGTGAAGGCCGTGGCGCGCGAAGGCAAGTGCTGGGAGCCGGCGGAGAAGGAGCTCCAGCTCGAGAAATACAAGGACTGGCCAGGGTACGAGAACGGCCGCGCTCTGGTCGTCCGGCGCTACTGCGGTCTCTGGGGCCGCGGCACCTGATCAGAGCGCGGCGGTGCGCGGGACGGGCCCTGCCGCACGCCTCGCCTCGCGCACCAGGTAGTCGACCACCCGCTCGAACGGGTCGAAGCCAAAAGCCTGCGCGACCGAAGGCCGCAGGTTGGAGTTCGCGTTGATGTCGTAAAAGACCAGCCGCCCGTCGGCGGTTTCGAGGTATTCGATTCCGCCGACGTCGAGCTTGCCCGCGGCCATGATGCGCTTGCCCCACGTGACCGCCCGGGCAGGCACCTCCGGATACGGAAAGAATTCAGCCGGAGGCGCCGGTTTTTGATCCGCTGGAATTTCGCAGGCGCCGGCCTCGCCGTCCTCGGGATTGCACACGGGCGCCGGGCACAGGTTGAACCGGCCATGCGAGACGACCCGCATGGCGTAGAGAAGCTCGCCGCCGAGAAACTCCATGCGCACGATGCCGCGCGCGGGATCGGTGGGCAGGTACTCCTGCAGCAGGAGCAGGTTGTCGGGCAGCCAGTGCTCGGGCCGTTGCGCGAGGAGCGCCTCGAGATGAGCGAAGCTCTCGACCAGCACCATGCGCGCGCCGCTGCCGCCCTGCTCCGGCTTGAGGAGCGCCGGAAAGGTAATCTCCGGTACGCGGCTGCGAATCGCTTCGACATCGTTGAACGTCCAGCTCCGGGGCGTCGGCACGCGGAGGCTCCGCAGCAGCGCGGCCTGCGCGGTCTTGGAAAGCTCGAGCGTGAAGGCATCCGCCCCGTTCAGCACCCGCACGCCGCGGATCTGGAGCGCGCGCATGTAGGCGAGCGCAAAGGGCACTGCGCGCGTGTTTCCGCGCACATAGGCCGACGGGCTCGCCTGGTTGAAATAGAGCGGCGCGAGCGGCGCGTCTGCGTCGGAGAACGCCGCCTTTTTCAGGTCGACGGCGGCGTAGCGCATGCCGCGGCGCTCGAGCGCCTGGAACAGCGGCTTCTGCCACTCCGGGTGTTCGAAAAGGACGGCGAGTTCCGCACGTTCGGCAGTCATGGTCGCCATGTTGGGGCTAAAGTAGCCGGCTGCAAATGGCCTGAAAGGAATGAACTTATGCCTGCTTCGCTCTCCGGCAGCTGCCTCTGCGGCGCGATCCGCTACACCATCAGCGCTCCCCTCAGTTCACCCCTCGGGGAGCTGCGCGCCTGCCACTGCACGCATTGCCAGAAGACTTCCGGCGCCGGCGGCAGCGTCAACCTGCCGATCGCGACTGACAGCTTCAAGATCACGCAGGGCACGCCGAAGCGCTACGCCGCGAAGGCCGACAGCGGCCGCACCCTGTACCGATTCTTCTGCGCCGACTGCGGCTCGCCGATCTACAGCCAGCGCGAAAGCAACCCGGCGCTGGTCGTGGTGCGGGCCGGCACGCTCGACAATGCGGGCGACATGAAGATCACCGCCCACATCTGGACCAAGAGCGCTCGTTCCTGGTCCCATATGGACCCGGCAGCCAGGCAGATTCCCGGACAACCGAACTGAAGGAGAACCGACAATGGCCAAGGCTTACCTCGTCGTCACGTACCGCGCGATCAACGACCAGGAGAAGTGGTCGGCCTACGCGAAGCTCGCCGCTCCGGCGATGCAGAAGGCAGGCGGCCGCTACATCGTGCGCGGCATGCCGTCGAAGACCTACGAGAAGGGCATGAACCAGCGCGTGGTGATCCTCGAGTTCGACAGCGTGGATAAGGCGACCGCGGCGCACGAAAGCGCGGACTACCAGGTGGCGCTCCGCGCGCTCGGCGACGGCGCAGACCGCGACATGCGGCTGGTGGAAGGCCTGTCCTGACCTGAAGGTCCAGAAGGGAGAAACCATGTCGAGTATTCCGGCAGGGAAAACTGCGCCGATCATCCCTTTCGTCGCGCCGCTTTACCGCGCGCTCGAGCCTTACGCGTACACCCTCATCCGCGTCAGCGCCGGCGCGGTCTTCATCCCGCACGGCCTGCAGAAGCTCTTCCTCGGCGGCGCGGCCACCACCACGGGCTTCGGGCTCGGCGTGCTGGAGCTTGTCGGCGGCGCGCTGCTCACGCTCGGCATTCTTACGCGTCCGATCGCTCTTCTCCTCCTGCTCGACGTGGCCGCGATCATCCTCGCCAATCTCGGCAAGGGCTGGCTGTGGACGCGCGGCGGGGTCCAGTACCACGTGTTCGTCTTCGGCATGCTGCTCGCAGTGCTGATCGGCGGCGCGGGACGGTACGCAGCTGGAATATGGCTCAAGGCTCGCGACGAACGTCTCATACCGCTCGCCTACGCGTTCGCGCGCTTCTACTACGCCGCTCTTATCCTGCCGAGCGGCTACGAAAAGGTATTCCAGGACGGCGCGGCGCGCATCGCCGCGGGCAACGTGCTGAAGACCGGCCTTCAGCCGCCGCTGTTCTGGGCCTGGGCGGTGGCGTATCTCGAGTTCTACGGCATGATCCTGCTCGCGCTCGGCCTGCTCACCCGGCCGGTCGCGTTCGCCTTCGCCATCGAGATGGCGTTCATCGTGGCTGCGATCCAGCTGCCGAACGGCTACTTCTGGACCGCGCGCGGCGCCGAGTTCGCCATCATGCTG
>DATLUZ010000234.1:0-3927 GCA_035577785.1 Burkholderiales bacterium
GATCGGCGTCATCATCTTCCTCGGCAGCTTCATGGACCCGCTGTCCAAGATGCTGCTCACCGCGCCGATCTTCTTCCCGCTCGCCAAGTCGCTCGGCTTCGACCTGACCTGGTTCGGGCTGATCATGCTGCTCTCGCTCGAAATGGGCTACACCATGCCGCCTTTCGGGCTGCTGCTCTTCGTCATGAAGGGCGTCTCCCCGCCCGGCACGCGCATGCGCGACATCTACCTCGTCGGGATGCCTTTCATCGCCTGCGTGGTGCTGCTGGTCCTGCTGGTCATCTACATTCCGCCTCTCGCGACCTGGCTGCCCAGCGTAAGTCATTAGGCGTAAGATTCCCGCACCCCCTAGGAGAACCCGACATGGCCACATTCCGGATGACCGTCGACGGCAAGCGCGTTTCGGTGAACGCCGAGCCCGAGATGCCGCTGCTGTACGCGCTGCGCAACGATCTCGGCCTCAACAACCCGCACTTCGGCTGCGGGCTCGCCCAGTGCGGGGCCTGCACCGTGCACCTGGACGGCGAGCCGGTCCGCTCGTGCGTGCTGCCGGTGTCGGCGGCGAGCGGCAAGCGCGTCACCACCATCAAGGGCCTGGGCACGCCCAAGAAGCCCCATCCGCTGCAGGCCGCCTATGTCGAAGAGCAGGTGCCGCAGTGCGGCTACTGCGTCAACGGCTGGATCATGACCGCCGCCGCGGTGCTGAAGAAGAACCCCAAAGCGAGCGACGCCGAGCTGCGCGATGCGCTGTCGGGCCTGAAGTGCCGCTGCGGAACGCACGTTTCGATCCTGCGCGCCATCAAGCGCGCGCAACAGAGCATGGCGTGAGGAGGAAATCATGAACGCACCCACTTCCCGCCGCGAATTCCTGCAAGCGAGTGGCGCCCTGGTCGTCTCTGGCTTCATTCCCCTGGCAGAGGCGGCTGTTCCGCTGTCCCCGGGGCGTCAAAACCTGGTTCCCACGGAGCTCGATTCCTGGATCGCGGTGCTGCCGAGCGGCCGCGTGCAGGCCTTCTTCGGCAAGATGGACATGGGTCAGAGCCTGGAGCCCGCCATCGCGCAGATCGTCGCAGACGAGCTCGACGTCGCGTTCGAGCGGGTCGACGTGCTGATGGGCGACACCGGCACCTCCTGCAACCAGGGCGGCGCTTCCGGCAGCACGGGAATCCAGCAGGGCGCAAAGCCGCTGCGCAACGCCGCGGCGGAAGCGCGCCGCCTCCTCGTCGAGCGAGCCGCGAAAGAACTGGGAATCCCTGAAACCCAACTCAGCGTGAGCGACGGCGTCGTCTCCGGCGGCGGCAAGTCGGTCACGTACGCCAAGCTCATCGGCGGCAAGCGCTTCAACCGGCAGGTCGAATGGAACAAGCAAACCGGCAACGCCATGGACATCAAGGTCCAGGCGAAGCCCAAGGCCCCTTCGGACTACAAAGTCGTCGGCAAGTCCTTTGCGCGGCGCGATGTCGCGTGGAAGGTCTACGGCACCGGCGACTACGTCACGGATCTGCGGCTGCCCGGGATGCTGCACGCGCGCGTGATCCGTCCGCCGCGCGCGGCATGCAAGGTACAAGGCGTGGACGAGGCGTCGGTCAAGGGCATCCCCGGCGTGCGCGTGTTCCGCGAGCGCGATTTCGTCGCGGTGCTCGCGCCGCGCGAGTGGGACGCGGTGCGCGCGGCGCAGGCGTTGAAGGTGGACTGGCAGGGGCCCGACAACGCGTTCCCCGAGATGGCCAAGCTGCACGATTACATCCGCAGCGCCAAGGCGGTGAAGCGCGCGGAGCCGGTCAAGGTGGGCGACACGGCGGCGGCCTTCAAGCAGCCAGGCGTGCGCATCGTCGAGGCGGAGTACGAGTGGCCGTTCCAGTCGCACGCCTGCATGGGGCCGGCCTGTGCGGTGGCGGAAGTCAAAGGGGACTCGTGCACCGTGTGGTCCGGCTCGCAGAAGCCGCACTTCGTCCGCGACGGCGTCGCATCGCTCCTCGGCATGCCACAGGAGAAGGTGCGCACCATCTGGGTCACCGGCCCGGGCTCGTACGGACGCAACGACGCCGGCGACGCGGCGCTCGAGGCGGCCTATCTCGCCAAGGCAGTGGGCAAGCCCGTGCGCGTGCAGGGCATGCGCGCCGACGGCACCGCCTGGGACCCGAAGGGTCCGGCGAGCCTGCACAGCGCGCGCGCCGCGATCGATGCCTCGGGGCGCGTCGTGGCCTACGAGTTCCTCGCGAAAGGCTTCTCGCGGCAGCACATCGCCACCAACGAGTCGAAGCCCGCCGACAGCCTGATCGGGCAGGCGCTCGGCATCGAGGCGAAGCCGACCTGGATCTTCGGCGCGCCGGAGGAGTCCTACACCTTCGAGAACAAGCTACTCGCGTGGGAGACGATCGCGCCGCTCGCGGAGAATTACTCGCCGCTGCGCACCGCGCACCTGCGCGATCCCGTCGGGCCGGAGCTGCATTTCGCGAGCGAATCGTTCATGGACGAGCTCGCCGCCGCAGCGGGCGAGGATCCGGTCGCCTTCCGCCTCAAGTACCTCAGCAACCCCCGTCACGCCGCGGTCGTGAAGGCGGTGGCCGAAAAGGCGAACTGGAAGCCGCGGACTTCTCCCTCCAAGAGCGGCAAGGGCCGCGGGCTCGCCTTCGCCGAAAGGAACGGCACTTCGGTCGCGGCGGTGGCGGAGGTCGAGGTCGACCGCGCCACCGGCCGCGTGTGGGCGCGGCGCTTCTTCATCGCGCACGATTGCGGCCTGATCATCAACCCGATGGGGCTGCGCCAGACGATCGAGGGCAACGTGGTGCAGGGCACCTCGCGCGCGCTGCTGGAGGAGGTGCGCTTCGACCGCGACACGGTCAAGAGCGTCGACTGGGCGAGCTACCCGATCCTCGAGATGCCCGACGCGCCCGAGTCGATCGAGATCGTGCTCATCGATCGTCCCGAGCTCGCGCCGAGCGGCGCGGGCGAGCCCTCCATCCGCGTCATTCCGTCGGCGCTCGCCAACGCGGTGTACGACGCGACCGGCGTGCGCATGCGCAAGGCGCCGCTCAGCCCGGAGCGCGTGAAGGCCGCGCTCGGCGCGACCTAAAAAGAAAACGGCGCTCCGCCTTCGCGGCGGAGCGCCGTTCGAGGAAGCTCTTCCTGCCGCGGCTTAGTATTCGAAAACTTGGCCGCGCGGGGCGCTGTCCGGAATGTTCGCGCCCGAGTACCAGTAGCGCACTTCCGTCTGCGCCGCGTTCGCCGTCGAAACCATCGCCACCTGCTCGACGGATTCCTTGCAGCCGGTCACCGCCACGAGCATCACCAGCGCCATCGCTTTGATCAGTTTCATTGTCGAGCTCCCTGTGTTTGGTTGGGGTTGAAGCACGGTGCTCATCGTCTCAGTGCGAGCTCGCGTGAACAAGAGACTTGACAGGCCTTAACCGCGCCTCGCTGTCATGAAGTTTTAGCACTGCGCACTACGTCGGGTTCGTGTGCGCGCAGCGTGGAAAAAATCCGGATTGAACAACGCTTGCGCTTCGCTGACGAACGCTTGCGCACGCGTGCGCCGCGAGGCTGTAGTGTCGTGGCGCTCATTCTTATTTCTGATTGGAAGTGTAGGCAGCGCATGCAAATACAGGACCTCGACGCGGGACATGTCCTTGCCGGCCGGCAAGGCCGCGATGCGCTTTCGCCGCGTGCCGAGAACATCCTCACGCTTTCGTCCGAGCCGGAATTCGCCGAGCGCTTCGCACTGCGTGCGGGAAATCACATGGACGCTTTTGGCAGCGTGACGAATTCCTCGCCGCGCGCCGCACGCGAGCTCTCGAGTTCACTTGAAGTGAATCGCGAAACTGGATGGCGCGATAACAAACTTTGTCTCCCCATGCGTGACATTTTTTCTTGCCTCCACTTCATAGGTGGGTATCCTGCCACTTCAAATAAGCGCACTAACGGCCT
>DATLUZ010000235.1:0-2977 GCA_035577785.1 Burkholderiales bacterium
CAGCACCGGCGGGATGCCCACGATCGCGAGCTGCACCTGCCCGCCGGCGAGGTCGTTCACGGCGGGACCGGTTCCACGGTAAGGCACGTGCGTAATGTCGATGTGCGCCATCGACGCGAAGAGCGCGACCGCGACGTGAGCGCTGCTGCCCGGACCGCTCGAGGCGTAATTGAGTTTGCCGGGTTGGGCACGCGCAAGCGCGATGAGCTCCTTCACCGTCTTCGCGGGCACCGACGGATGCACCACCAGCACATTCGGCGCGTGCGCCATCAGGCTGACCGGCGCGAAATCGCGCGCGGTGTCGTAAGGCACCTTCACCAGCACCGGATTCATGATCAGGCTGCCGGGACCGGCGGAGAGCAGCGTATAGCCGTCGGGCGGAGCCTTCGCCACCGCGTCGGTACCGATGTTGCCGCCGCCGCCGGGCCGGTTGTCGATCACCACCTGCTGGCCGAGCGCTTCGCCGAGCCTGAATCCGATCAGCCGCGCGATGATGTCGTTCGGGCCGCCGGGCGAGAACGGCACGACCATCTTGACCGGCCGGACGGGATACGGCTGCGCTTGTGCAACAAGGAAGAAACACGTGAGCGCAAGGCTGACAGCGGTTCGAATTGGTCTCATACTGCGCGGATTCTAAGGGGTCGTCCGATGAAAACCGCCGCGATCGCCGCGTTCCTCTTCCTTACGTTCATGGCCATCCCGCAAGCAAACGCCCAGCCCGCCGGCCAGGCGCTGGTCACCGAGGAATTCATGATCCCGGCCGCCGACCCGGGCGTGCAGCTCTACGTGCGCAACAAGCATCCGAAGGGCACGAACCGGTTCACCGCCGACAACATCGTGCTTTTCGTCCACGGCGCGACCTACCCTGCGTCGACTTCTTTCGACCTGCAGCTCGACGGCCTGTCCTGGATGGACTACATCGCGAGCCGCGGCTACGACGCCTATCTCGTCGACCTGCGCGGCTACGGCAAATCGACGCGCCCGGCCGAGATGGACCAGCCGGCCGAGCGCAACGCGCCGATCGTACGCACCGACACCGCGGCGCGCGACTACGGTGCGGCGGTTGACTTCATCCTCAAGCGCCGCGGCGTGGCGAAGCTCAACGTGCTGGGCTGGTCGTGGGGCACCGCGATCACCGCCCTCTACACGTCCCAGAACAACGCCAAAGTGAACCGCCTGGTGCTCTACGCGCCGGTGTGGTTACGCGAATCGAAGTCGCTCACCGACTCCGGCGGAGCGCTCGGCGCCTACCGGCAGGTCACGGTCGAAGCCGCGCTCAAGCGCAAGGCCGCCGGCATTCCGGAGGGAAAGAAGCCGATGCCCGACGCCTGGGCCGACGAATGGGTGCGCGCCACGTTCGCGAGCGACCCGGTCGGCGCCAAGGCGAATCCGCGCTTCGTGCGCGCGCCGAACGGCGTCGTCCAGGATTCGCGCGAATACTGGTCGGCTGGCAAGGCGCTCTACGACCCCGCGAACATCCGCGTGCCGACGATGCTGGTGCTGGCCGAGTGGGACGCCGACACGCCCCTGTATATGGCGCAGACGCTCTTCCCGAAGCTGGTCAACGCCGATCCGAAGCGCCTGGTGATCATCGGCGAAGGCACGCACAGCGTGCTGATGGAAAAGAACCGCATGCAGCTCTTCCGCGAGGTGCAGCTCTTCCTCGACGAGCGCTCGCCCTACTGATCAGCCGAGCTTCAGGAGCTTCGCCGCGTTCGCCTTGAGGATGAGCGGCCGCACCTCGGGCTTGATGGCGAGCTTCTCGAAGTCCGCCATCCAGCGCTCGGGGCTCATCACCGGGTAGTCCGAGCCGAACAGGATCTTGTCCTTGAGGAGCGTGTTCGCGTACTGGACGAGGATCGGCGGAAAGTACTTCGGCGACCAGCCCGAGAGGTCGATGTAGACCTGCGGCTTGTGAGTCGCCACCGAAAGCGCTTCTTCCTGCCAGGGGAACGACGGGTGCGCGAGCACGATCGGCATGTCCGGGAAATCGACCGCCACGTCGTCGAGCAGCATCGGGTTCGAGTACTTGAGCCGGATGCCGCCGCCGCCGCGCGTGCCGGCGCCGACGCCGGTCTGCCCGGTATGGAACAGCGCCGGCAGCTTCGCCTCGGCGATCACCTCGTAGAGCGGATAGGCCATCCGGTCGTTCGGATGGAACTCCTGCGCCGAGGGGTGGAACTTGAAGCCTTTCACCTTGTATTGCTCGATCAGCTTTCTTGCGAGGCGAACACCCTCCACGCCGCGGTGCGGGTTGACGCTCGCGAACGGGATCGCGACATCGGCATGCTGGTGCGCGAGCTCGGCGATCTCCTCGTTGGTGATGTTGCGGCTCGAGCTTTTCTCGCCGTCCACCGAGAACACCACGAAGGCCATCTTGAGCTTGCGGTACATGTCCGCCATCTCCGGGACGGTCTGGTGCTGAGGCTGGTAACGGAAGTAGCGGCCCATGGCCGCCTGCGCCTCGTTCGGCGCGTCGTCGACCTGCAGCGCCGACTTCCAGGCATGCGTGTGGACGTCGATGGCAACGAGATTATCGAGATTCATGGCGGGCAAGCGCGCTGGCGAACATTTCGCGGTCGATGTTCCCACCCGAGAGTACCGCGGCCACCTTGCGCCCCGCGAGCCTTGAGCGCTCCTTCCGCATGGCGGCGAACGCCGCCGCGCCGGCGCCCTCGGCGCAATTGTGCGTGCACTGGAAGAGAATGGCGATTGCCTGCGCGACCTCGTCGTCGGTCACTTCCACGATCCGGTCGACGTTCTTGACGATCAGCTCGAGAGCGCCGGCATCGGGCGTGCGCACCGCCATCCCGTCGGCGAGGCGCGTCGTGACTTCCGCTGCCATGGGTTTATGTGAAGAAAAAGAGAGGGCATATGCTTTTGCATGGGCCGACACGACGCCCACGATCTCGGCCGAGGAGCCGAGCGCGTTGCGCACCGCCGCGGCCGCGCAGATGCCCGAGCCGAGACCGATCGG
>DATLUZ010000236.1:0-11556 GCA_035577785.1 Burkholderiales bacterium
AAGCCCTGCGCGAGCAGGTCGCGGCGCTTCACCGCAAGTACCTCGAATACAGCCAGGCAGCCCAGTGATCACGTACGAATACCCGCTCAACGAGCGCATCCGCACCCTGCTGCGGCTGGAGGACCTGTTCGAGCGCTCGCGGCATTTCGTGGCGCGCAGCGATCCGCAGGACCACCACATGGCGCTGCTCACGCTGTTCGAGATCCTGGAAGTCGCCAGCCGCGCCGACCTCAAATCCGACCTGCTGCAGGAGCTCGAGCGCCAGAAGCAGGTGCTGATGTCGTTCCGCAACAATCCCGAGATCGCCGAGGAGGCGCTCGCGGGCGTGCTGCGCGACATCGAGCAGGCCGCGGGGGCCCTCTTCTCGATGACGGGCAAGATCGGACAGTATCTGCGCGAGAACGACTGGCTCATGTCGATCAAGCAGCGCACCGGGATCCCGGGGGGCGCCTGCGAGTTCGACCTGCCCTCGTACCACTACTGGCTGCACCGCCCGGCCACCGAGCGCACCGGCCAGCTCGCGGCGTGGACCGCGCCCCTCTATCCGCTGCGCGACGGCTCGGCGATCATCCTGCGCATCCTGCGCGAGTCGGGCAAGCCGCAGTCGCTGAACGCGCCGCAGGGAATGTTCCAGCAGATGCTCGGCGGCAAGACCGCGCAGATGCTGCGCCTGCGCCTCGATCCCTCGATGCCCTGCGTGCCCGAGATCAGCGCCAACAAGTACGTGCTCAACATCCGCTTCATGGCGCAGAACACCGAGGACAACCGGCCGCGCACCGCCGACTGGGACGTGCGCTTCGAGCTCACCTTCTGCAACCTGTGAAAACCGTGCCGTGCCCGCGCTGCGGCGCGCCGAGCGCCTTCAGCAGCGACAACAAGTGGCGCCCGTTCTGCAGCGAACGCTGCAGGCTGATCGACCTCGGCGCGTGGGCGACCGAGTCCTACCGCGTGCCCGCCGAGGACCAGGAGCCCGCGTCGGACGAACCTAGCTCCAAGCCCCCCGGATCATAGCGACGCCGTGCGCGCCCGCGCGCGAGGCGTCTTCCAGGTCGGCGCGCGTCAGCCCGCCGATTGCGTACACAGGGATCGACGTCGCGCGAACGATCTCCGCGAAACCTTCCCAGCCGAGCGGCGCCGCGTTCGCTTTTTCTCTGACCGGCCCGAGAACAGCGAAATCGAGCTCGAGCTGCATGGCGCGCTCGAGCTCTTCGCGGCTATGGCATGAGGCGGCGACCAGCATGCCGCCCGGTTTTTCATCCAGCTTCATCAGCTCCGATGCGGTGAAGTGAATGCCGTCCGCGTCGGGATGCGGAGTCTTCACCATGACTTTGCAGCCGTAGCGATGCGCGCGGCCGATCGCGGCGTCGCAGAAACTCCGGCGCTCTTCGTCGCCGAGGCGGGGCTCGCGCAGCTGCAGGAGCTTCAGGCCGCGTTCCAGCGCATGCTCGAGCGCGGCGAGCATCGCCGCGGTTCCGCGTCCGGCGGCATCGGTAATCGCGTATTCCACGGGAAGCGCGAGCGAGGCGAGCACCGGCGCATTCGCGGGAAGCATCGGCGAGAGCATCGCGTCGCCGGCCCTGTGCCACGCGATCGCCTGCTCTTCCCGCGGATGAGGGTCGCCTTTCCACGAAACCACCCTGAAGAACCGCAGCCGCACGGTACCGTGCGGATAGGTGAATACGCGCGTGATCCACGGATACGCGGTCTCGACGTCGATGCCGAGTTCCTCGTGGAGCTCGCGCGAAAGCGCCTGCGCCGCCGGCTCGCCGGGCTCCGCCTTGCCGCCGGGGAATTCCCAGTAGCCGGCGTAGACCTTGCCGGGCGGCCGCTGGGCGAGGAGGAAGGCGCCGTCGGGCCGCTGGATCACGGCCGCCGCGACCTCCACTACTTCATTTTTTCTTTGAATGCTGGCCAGCCCAGTCTCGAGCGAACTGATAGGCGACGCGCCCGCTGCGCGAGCCGCGCTGCAGCGCCCACTGCAGGGCCTCCTCGTGCGCATCGTCGGAAGCGCAGCCGAGCGTCTTCAGCCAGTGGTCGACGATCGCGAGGTACTCGTCCTGGTCGAAGGGATAGAAGGTTACCCAGAGGCCGAAGCGCTCGGAAAGCGAGATCTTCTCCTCGACGGTTTCGCCCGGGTGGATCTCGTCTCCGACGTAACGCGTCTCGAGGTTCTCCGCCATGTACTCGGGCATCAGGTGGCGCCGGTTGGACGTGGCGCAGATGAGCAGGTTGTCGGAGGTGGTGGAAATGGAACCGTCGAGCGCCACCTTGAGCGCGATGTACCCGTCTTCGGCGCCGTGGAACGTAAGGTCGTCGCAGAAGAGCAGGAAGCGCTCCTTGCGCGGCGCCACCAGGTCGACGATGTAAGGCAGGTCGACGAGGTCGTTCTTCTCGACCTCGATCAGCCGCAGGCCCTGCCGGGAGTACTTGTTCAGCAGGCCTTTCACGATCGAGGACTTGCCGGTGCCGCGCGCCCCGGTGAGGAGCACGTTGTTCGCGGGCCTGCCTTCGATGAACTGGCGCGCGTTCTGCTCCACGCGCTCGATCTGGCGGTCGATGCCGCGCAGGTCCGACAGCCTGATCTTGTGCACATGGCGCACCGGCTGCAGCCAGCCTGCCGCGCCAGCGTTGCCCGCGCCGCGGCGGCCCGAAGCGCGCCAGCGGAACGCCACGCTCGCATCCCAGTCGGTCTGCGGCGCGGGCGGCGGCAGTAGCTCGGCGAGCCGCTCCAGGATCTTCTCGAGGTCCTTGCTCAAGTACGATACTCGGCGTTGATTTTCACGTAGTCGAACGAGAAGTCGCAAGTCCACACAGTGGCTTCGGCCTTGCCGCGGTTCAGCAGCGCCCGGACGGTGAACTCGGGTTTCTTCATCGCCGCGATGGCGGCCTCTTCGCGGTAGGCTGGATTGCGCCCGCCGCGCTTCGCCACCAGCACCTCGTCGATGTACAGGTCCACCTTTCCGGTGTCGAGCGCCACGCCGGCGTTGCCGATCGCCGCCAGGATGCGCCCGAGGTTGGGATCGGAGGCGAAGAACGCCGTCTTCACCAGCGGCGAATGCGCGATCGAGTAGGCGATGCTCCGGCACTCCGCGTCGCTGCGCCCGCGCTCGACGCGCACCGTCACGAACTTGGTCGCGCCCTCGCCGTCGCGCACGATGGCCTGGGCGAGCTGTCCCGAAACGCCTGCGATGGCCTCCTCCAGGAGGGCGAGGTCCTTCCGGTTCCGCGCACTCGGCCCGGCGCCGGTCGCCGCGAGGATGAAAGAGTCGTTGGTCGAGGTATCCCCGTCCACGGTGACGCAGTTGAACGATCGGTCCACCACGCGGCTCAGCATGCCCTGCAGGTCTTTTTTTGGAACCGAGGCGTCGGTGGCGACGAAGCCGAGCATGGTCGCCATGTTCGGCCTGATCATGCCCGCGCCCTTCGCGATGCCGGTCACGGTGACTTCTCCTGTTGAAATTCTGATCCTGGTGGAGAACGCCTTCGGCACCGTGTCCGTCGTCATGATCGCTTCTGCCGCCGACAGCCAGTCGCTTTGCGCGGCGAGCGCCTGAGGCAGGCCCGCGACAAGCCGCTCGACGGGAAGCGGCTCCATGATCACGCCGGTCGAGAACGGCAACACCTCGCCGGGCTTGCACCCGGCCAGGCTGGCAAGCTCGCTGCAGACCCTGAGCGCCCGTTTCATGCCGTCGCCGCCGGTGCCGGCATTCGCGTTGCCCGTGTTCACCACGAGAGCCCGCACCGTGTTCCTCAGGTTCTTCCTGCAAATCAGGACCGGAGCTGCGCAGAAGCGGTTGCGCGTGAAAACGCCGGCAACGGCGCTCCCCGGCGCGAGGCGCATGACCAGCAGGTCGCGGCGGTTGGCCTTCTTGATGCCGGCCATGGCGACGCCGAGCTCCAGTCCGGAGACCGGATGCAGCGCGGCCGGATCCGGCGGCGGCAGGTTTACCGCCATGCCCTCATCTCCCGTCGAGTCTCCCTAGTTCAGCTTGCCGTGGCAGTGCTTGAATTTCTTCCCCGAGCCGCAGGGGCAGAGCTCGTTGCGCCCCACCTTCGGCATCGCGCGGCTGATCGGCCGCTTCTTGGTCGCCGCCTCGGCGATCGCCACGTCGCCGTTGCCGGCGTATTCCGGCTCGGCCTCGTCCACGCCATTCGAGCTGGCGTGCTGCATGCGGACGTTTTCGACGTGCAGCGTGTCGTCGGCCTTGATTTCCTCCGGCGTGCCGACCCTGAGCAGCATAAGGTGCTTGGTCACCTCGAGCTTGACCGACTCGACCATCGCGCCAAACAGCTCGAACGCCTCGCGCTTGTACTCCTGCTTGGGGTTTTTCTGGGCGTAGCCGCGAAGGTGAATTCCCTGGCGCAGGTGGTCGAGCGCGGCCAGGTGCTCGCGCCAATGGGCGTCCAGGATCTGCAGCATTACGTAGCGCTCGTAGTTGCGCAGCTGACCCTCTGCGCCGACCGGAATCTTGGCGAGGTACGCCTCGCCGGCTTTCGCCACGATGCGCTCGAGGAACGCCTCGGGCTGCAGCTCGGGCTCGCTTTCCAGCCAGGCGCGCACCGGCAGCTCGAGCTGCAGCTCGGCCTTGAGCGCGGTTTCGAGCCCCGCGATGTCCCACTGCTCCTCGACGCTGTCCTCGGGGATGTAGCCGCGAAAGAGGTCGGTGATCACGCCCGTGCGCAAGTCGGCGATGCGCGGCAGGACGTCGCTGGACTCCAGCAGCTCGTTCCTCAGCGCGTAGATCTCTTTCCTCTGGTCGTTCGCGACGTCGTCGTATTCGAGCAGCTGCTTGCGGATGTCGAAGTTGCGCGCCTCGACCTTCCTCTGCGCGCTCTCGATGGAGCGCGTCACCATGGTGTGCTCGATCGCCTCGCCCTCGGGCATCTTGAGCATCACCATGATGCGGTTGATGCGCTCGCCGGCGAAGATGCGCAGCAGCGGATCCTCGAGCGACATGTAGAAGCGCGAGCTGCCGGGGTCGCCCTGGCGCCCGGAGCGGCCGCGCAGCTGGTTGTCGACGCGCCGCGATTCGTGGCGCTCGGTGCCGATGATGTGCAGGCCGCCGGCCTTCAACACCTGGTCGTGCAGGTGCTGCCACTCGCCGCGCAGCTTCTCCACCCGTTCGCGTTTCTCCTCGGAGCTGAGGTCGGGATCGGCCTCGACGAAATCGCACTGCTTGTCGACGTTGCCGCCGAGCACGATGTCGGTGCCGCGCCCGGCCATGTTGGTGGCGATGGTGATCATCTTCGGCCGCCCCGCCTGGGCGACGATCTGGGCCTCGCGCTCGTGCTGCTTCGCGTTCAGGAGCTGGTGCGCCAGCTTCTCCTTCTGCAGCATCCCCGAAAGCAGCTCGTTGTTCTCGATCGAGGTGGTGCCGACCAGCACCGGCTGGCCGCGCGCCTCGCAGTCCTTGATGTCGTTGATCACCGCGCGGTACCTCTCCTTCGCGGTGCGGTAGACCTGGTCGAGACGGTCCGCACGGATCATCGGCTTGTGGGTGGGGATCACCACCACCTCCAGGCCGTAGATTTGCTGGAACTCGTAGGCCTCGGTGTCGGCGGTTCCGGTCATGCCGGCGAGCTTGCCGTACATGCGGAAGTAGTTCTGGAACGTGATCGAGGCGAGGGTCTGGTTCTCGTTCTGGATGCCGGCGCCTTCCTTCGCCTCGACGGCCTGGTGCAGGCCGTCGGACCAGCGCCGGCCGTGCATCAGGCGGCCGGTGAACTCGTCGACGATGATGACTTCGCCGTTCTGCACCACGTAGTGCTGGTCGCGGTGGAAAAGGTGGTGCGCGCGCAGCGACGCGGTGAGGTGGTGGAAGAGATTGATGTACGCCGGCTCGTACAGGCTCGCGCCCTCGGGCAGCATGCCGAGGCGCGCCAGGATCTCCTCGGCGTGCTGGTGGCCTGCTTCCGACAGCACGATCTGGTGGTTCTTCTCGTCGACGAAGAAATCCCCGGGCGGCTCGGGCTGGTCCGGCTTCTTCTCCTCCTTCTGCCGCGTGAGGAGCGGCGGCACCTGGTTCATGCGCTGGTAGATCTCGGTGCGGTCCTCGGCCTGGCCCGAGATGATGAGCGGGGTGCGCGCCTCGTCGATCAGGATCGAGTCCACCTCGTCGACGATGGCGTAGGCGAGGCCGCGCTGGAAGCGCTCCGCGACGTGCATCGCCATGTTGTCGCGCAGGTAGTCGAAGCCGAACTCGTTGTTGGTGCCGTAGGTGATGTCGGCGGCATAGGCCGCGCGCTTGGTCTCGTTGCGGTCCTCGAGATCGAGCTCGTGGTACGGCAGGTTGACGCCAACGGTCAGGCCCAGGAACTTGTAGATCTTGCCCATCCACTCGGCGTCGCGGCGCGCGAGGTAGTCGTTCACCGTGACGATGTGAACGCCTTTGCCCGTGAGCGCGTTGAGGTATGCCGGAAGCGTGGCGACCAGCGTCTTGCCTTCGCCGGTCTTCATCTCGGCGATCTTGCCGTAGTGGAGCACCATCCCGCCGATCAGCTGGACGTCGAAGTGGCGCATGCGCAGGGCGCGCCTGGAGGCCTCGCGCACCACGGCGAAGGCCTCCGGCAGGAGCTCGTCGAGCGTGGCGCCCTCGGCGTAACGCTTCTTCAGCTCCTCGGTCTTGCCGCGCAGCTCCGGATCGGAAAGCTTGGCCATCGCCGGCTCGAGCGCGTTGATTTGCGCCACGACTCCGGAGTACTGCTTCAGGAGGCGCTCGTTGCGACTACCAAAGATCCGCGTCGGGAGGCTTACGAGGAAGTCAAATATCTTCCGGAGCACTTGAGGATTAGGCTCTTTGTAAACGGGATCCCGGGAAAGGTCAGTGCCTCCCCGAACCCGCAAAAACCGTTGATTTTATCCGGAAACCCGGACTGTCACCCGGCCAAAGCCGGGCTACTGCTTGGCTCGCGCTTGCGCCGACGCTGAGTTCGACACCAGGAACTTGGAGGGGTTCTGCGCCGAGCCGCGGTAGCGCACCTCGAAATGCAGGTGCGGGCCGGTCGAGCGCCCGGTGGAGCCCACTTCGCCGATCTTGTGGCCGCGCTGCACGACGTCGCCTTCCTTCACGTACAGCTTCGACTGGTGGGCGTAGCGCGTGACGAGGTCGTTGCCATGGTCGATGTCGACCATGTAGCCGTATTGCGGATGGAAGCCCGCGAACACCACCACGCCGGCGGCCGCCGCCGCCACCGGCGAGCCGGCATCGGCGAGAAAGTCGACCCCCTCGTGCATCGCCCACTGCCCGGTGAACGGATCGACCCGCCGCCCGAAGCCCGAGGCGTTGTACGGCGCCTTCACCGGCATCATGGTGGGCAGCATCCTTTTCTTTACCGCCTGCTCGAAGAGCTGCGCCTCGAGCACGCCCAGCATATCGGCGCGCGTCTCGACATTGCGCGAGAGCGACGAGAGCTTGTCGCTGAATTCGGCGAGCGACAGGTTCTGCGGCGGCATCAGCGTCGGCGCCGCGCCGCCCAGGCCCGGCGCCTCGGAAAAGCGGAATTCCTGCGGCCGGAAACCGGCGAGCGACGACAGGCGCTCGCCGAGCGCGTCGAGCCGCGTGAGCTGCGCCTGCATCTCGCCCAGCTTGACGGCCATCGCGTTCAGGTTCTGCTGGACGAACGTCCGGTCGCGTCGGGCTTCGGACTCGTTTGCCGCAAGGACCAGCCGCTGCAACCCGGGGATCCGGGCGTCGGCGTAGCGCAGGGTGAGCCAGTACAGACCCACGGTCGAAACGCACACGGCCATCATCGCGGCAATGGCCGTTCCGACCAGGTGCCGTGACGACAGCGTGACCGACTTCGTTTTTGCCAGCCGGTCAGAGATCAGGATAATCTGCACTTACTGCCTCCCGCTTCTCTATCCCCCGTGCGCCTATCAAAACTCGACCGGATCCTCTCGGCCGAACGCGATCTGCAACCGCTCGTGTCGAAGGCGCGCGACCTTGGCGCGCTTTCGCAGCTGGTGCAGCGTTTTCTGTCTGCGGACCTGGCGAGCCAGGCCCGGGTGGTCAACTTTAGGGAGGGAGAGGTGGTGCTTTCTGCAGCTCATTCCGCGGCCGCGGCCAAGCTGCGGCTGCTGGCTCCATCCCTGTGTCGCTTCTTGTCCAACCAGCGCTGGCAGGTTAGTTCAGCGGTAGTGAGGGTGCAACCAAACGCATCACGGAACGGCGCTGCCGCGTCGCAAAAAACAGCGCAGTTATCCACACCTACGATCGATACCTTACGCCAGCTTTACGAGAGGATGAGCGCCTCGCCGGCGCGCGATGCGCTCGAGCGGCTGCTCGCGCGGCGCGGCGCCATCCAGCGTGAAAAAGTGCCTCCCCGACGAACAGAGCCAGGGCCAGCGCCAAAGCGTAAACCCCGTACTTGAGAACTAGGGCCTAGGCGTACTGTGCGGCGAGGCGCACGACGCCCGCCGGCGCTTCCTCCGGGCGCTCGAACACGACTTCCTCGAGCACGGTCGAATCGGCGAGCACGGCGCGCAACAGCTTGTTGTTCAGCGCATGTCCCGACTTGTGCGCGCTGTAGGCGGCGAGCAGCGGCTTGCCGATGAGGTACAGGTCGCCGATGGCGTCCAGCAGCTTGTGGCGGATGAACTCGTCGGCGAAGCGCAGCCCGTCGCTGTTGAGCACGCGGTACTCGTCGAGCACCACTGCGTTGTCGAGGGCGCCGCCCATGATGAGGCCGGCGTCGCGCAGCTGCTCGACTTCGTGCATGAAGCCGAAGGTGCGCGCGCGCGCGATCTCCTTGAGATACGAGCTCTCGGCGAAATCCACCGTCACCGCCTGCGTGGTGCGCTCGATCACCGGATGGCGGAATTCGATCGAAAACGACAGGCGATAGCCGTCGTAGGGCTCCAGGCGCGCCCATTTGTCGCCATCGTTCACCTCAACGCGACGCCGGATGCGCAGGAATTTCTTGGGCGCCGGCTGCTCCTCGATGCCCGCCTGCTGCGCGAGCAGCACGTAGGGCGATGCGCTGCCGTCCATGATGGGCAGCTCGGCAGCGTCGAGCTCGACGAACGCGTTGTCGACGCCCAGGCCGCCGAACGCCGACATGAGGTGCTCGACGGTGTGAATCTTTACGTCGCCCTGCACCAGCGTGGAAGCAAGGCGCGCTTCGCCGACGAGCTCGGCGCGCGCCGGGATGTCGACGGCCGGGTCGAGGTCGACGCGGCGGAACACGATGCCGGTGTCCGGCGGCGCGGGCCGCAGCGTGATGCGCACCTTGCGCCCGGTATGCAACCCGACGCCGGACGCGCTGATAAAGGATTTGAAGGTGCGTTGCCGAAGCATGGGATCGGCGGATCAACAGTGCTGCATTGGGATCACTGTTGCTGCATCGCAATTCTAGCTCACAACAGCCGTACACGGCGGAACGCGCGGCAAGGTTGCGCGTTCCGCCGCGATGCTGTCGCCCTAGTCAGCCTGCTTGCGCAGGAAAGCGGGGATGTCGTACTTGTCGACACCCGACTGCTGCAGCGCCTCGACGGTCGAAGCGCGGTTGCGCCGGATGACTGCGGGCGCGTCGAGCTGGTGATAATCCACCGGGCCCGGCAGGTTGTCCGTTCCAGTCTTCTGAGAAACAACCAATTGAGGCTTCGGTTGCTTGGCCGCCTGTGCAAGCCCGAGCCCGGTCGCCACCACGGTCACCCGCAGGCCGTCGGCGAGCGCGTCGTCGTACACACCGCCGTAGATGATCGTCGCGTCCTCCGCGGCGAACGTGCGCACGATGTTCATCACCTCCTTCGTCTCGCGCAGCTTCAGGCTCGCCTTCGAGGCGGTGATGTTCACGAGCACGCCGCGCGCGCCCGCCAGGTTCACGCCCTCGAGCAGGGGACAGGCGATCGCCTGCTCCGCCGCGATGCGCGCGCGATCGATGCCGCTCGCCAGCGCCGAGCCCATCATCGCCATGCCCTGCTCGGACATGACGGTGCGCACGTCCTGGAAGTCCACGTTGACGAGGCCCGGGTTGTTGATGATCTCGGCGATCCCGGCGACCGCGTTGTTGAGCACGTCGTCGGCGGCGCAGAACGCGTCTTCCTGCGTCACGTCCTCGCCCAGCACCTCTTCCAGCTTGTCGTTCAGGATGACGATGAGCGAGTCGACGTGGGGTCCGAGCTCTTCGATGCCGCGCTCGGCGATTTTCATGCGCTTGGAGCCTTCGAAGGAAAACGGCTTCGTGACCACCGCCACCGTGAGAATTCCCAGGCTTCTGGCCACTTCGGCGATCACCGGCGCCGCGCCCGTGCCCGTGCCTCCACCCATGCCTGCGGTAATGAACACCATGTGGGCGCCGGCCACCGCTTCCTCGATGCGGTCGCGGTCGGCGAGCGCCACCGCGCGCGCCTCCTCGGGCTTCGCGCCGGCGCCCAGGCCGCTCGAGCCGAGCTGGATCTGGTTCGCCGCCTTGTTGCGCGAAAGCACCTGCGCGTCGGTGTTGACCGCGATGAACTCCACGCCCTGCACGCCCTGGTCGATCATGTGGTTCACGGCGTTCCCCCCCGCGCCGCCGACGCCGATCACCTTGATGATCGGCCCGCTCACTTCGCTGTCTACGATTTCGAACATGTTGTTATCTCCTTGCCTGTAGTTACGCTTCAAAAGCCCTCTGGTTACGCTTCAAAAAACCCTCTAGAAATTGCGTTGAAACCACTCCCTCATGCGCCCGAGCACGGCCTTGAACGACCCGCTCTGGCGCGAAAGCTGTCCGTGCTGGACCTGCGACGCTCCCTCGAAGAGAAGCCCGACCGCGGTGGCGTAGCGCGGCGAGCGCACCACGTCGGCGAGCCCGCCCTGATACCGCGGCAGCCCCAGGCGCACCGGCATGTGGAAGATCTCTTCGCCGAGCTCCACCATGCCGTGCATGGTGGAGGACCCGCCCGTGAGCACCACCCCGCTCGACAAGAGCTCCTCGAACCCGGACTCGCGCAGCACCTGCTGCACCAGGGAGAACAGCTCCTCGGCGCGAGGCTCGATCACCTCCGCGAGGGTCTGGCGCGACATCGAGCGCGGCGAGCGCTCGCCGATGCCGGGCACCTCGATCAGGTCGCCCGCCTCGGCGAGCTGGCGCAGCGCCACGCCGTGGCGCGTCTTGATCGCCTCGGCGTCGGCCGTCGGCGTGCGCAGCGCCATGGCGATGTCGTTGGTGATCTGGTCGCCGGCGATCGGGATCACGGCGGTGTGGCGGATGGCGCCGTGGGTAAAGATGGCGATGTCGGTGGTGCCGCCGCCGACGTCGAGCAGGCACACGCCCAGGTCCTTCTCGTCCTCGGACAGCACCGCGCGCGACGAGGCGAGCGGCTGCAGGATAAGGTCGTTCACCTCCAGGCCGCAGCGGCGCACGCACTTCACGATGTTCTGCGCCGCCGACACCGCGCCCGTCACGATGTGAACCTTGACCTCGAGGCGCACGCCGGACATGCCGATCGGCTCGCGCACGTCCTCCTGGCCGTCGATGATGAATTCCTGGCGCAGGACGTGCAGGATCTGCTGGTCGGTCGGGATGTTGACCGCGCGCGCGGTGTCGATCGCGCGCTCGACGTCGAGCGCGCTC
>DATLUZ010000237.1:0-30351 GCA_035577785.1 Burkholderiales bacterium
CCCCGTTGTTGAAGTTGAGGGCCGTGGCGGAAGTGCAAAGGAGGTTCGTCCCGTTCACGCTGAGAGCCGTGAGCGTCAAACTGGACGAGCTGGTACCGACGGTGATGGCGCCGATCGAAGCCACGGTGCCGATCGTGCTCGCAGTCACGCTGACGGCGTTGCCGTTGCCGGCGGCGCCTGGTGTCACCATCGTGACGTTCACGTTGGCGCCCGACTGCGAGGCGGTATAGTCCGGCGCGGAGACGAAGCCGTTGATCGCGGTGGTGATCTGGCCGGCGAGCGCGCTGGTGGTCGAGTTGGCCCCAAAGCTGATCGGAGCGGAGGTGACCTGCACGCCGTTGATGGTGATCGTGAGCGTGCCGCCCGCGGCGTTCACCGTCGATACCTGGATGTTGCCTTCGTTCTGCACCGCGTCGCACAAAGACGGCGTGGCGGTGCAGTTGATGGACGTCGTCACCCCGAGGTGCTTGGCGAAGAGGTAGTTCCGGTTCGTCTTCGTGTCGAAGATCTTCGCCTTCTGGCAGGTCGTCAGGGTGGCGCTGTCCGAGCACCAGCGCACGCCGAAAAACGGCCATGCCGTCGGGTTATTCGTCACCGTGGCGCCGGCGGCGCAGTTCCTGAGCTGGATGTCGGAGCAGAACTCCGGTGCGAGCTGGGTATGGATCGAGGGGTTGATGCTCGAGCCGCTGGCGCAGTTCGTCATCGCCGGCGGCTGGCAGTATTGGGCCGACTGCATGCGGTAGTAGTACGGCGCCCCGGTTACGGTCTTGACCGAGCCTCCGGTCGTCCGGCCATACTTGAAGACGAAGTTCGGAAATTGGTAGGCGCTGTTCTGCCGGCAGTTACCGCTCGTCGCGGTGTCGCTCTGCGACGTGCACCATACCCGGTCGAGGTAGCCGGTCACGATGTTGGTGGTCGCGGCGCTGAGGTAAACGTCGGTAGGCACCTTGGTCCAACTCGAGGTATTCGCCGCCGTCATGCTCGTCTTGTCGGTGCCGTCGGCGTTGGCGGCAGGCCGGTAGTAGATCTCCGGGTTGTAATAGACGCCGTTGAAGTCGGGGCTGTTGTAAGGCGGATCGCCGAACACGCACGGGTCGGGCAGCTTGTTGTTCGAGCCGCTGAACGTGTAGTTCATCTGGATCAAATCGTCGTCGTCGCCGGCGTCGGCGCACGCGGCCGTGCTGTTCGGCCTGGGATGGCTTCCGCTTATGCTGGCCGTGTCGTTGTTGTCGGTGATGTAGTCGGGCAGGATGTCACCGCCCATACTCCCCGAGTCGTCGAGGATCAGCATGACGTTCGGCTGGATCGACGTCGACGGTGTGGCGAGCGGATCCGGCGGAATGCTGAGCGTCGGCGCCGCTTGCGCGGCTGGCGCGCACAGCGCTGCGGCGACGACCGCTGCCTGGATGAAGCGTTGACGGAAAAGAGCCATGGTGTCCATGTTTTTCTCCTGAACGCTAGTGCAAGACCGCCTGAACGTAGCTGACGGTGTTTCGCGGTCCGGTCACCCGGACCGTGACGCGGTAGAGAACCACGGTGGCGAGGTTGATGTTGCCGCCGCCGACCGGCTGGATCTGGTTGCTGCCGCCGTTGCCCGTCCCGCTGACGGAAAGCGTCGACTTCACGCACTGCACGGTGTTCGGCGCGCCGGCCACGTCGCAGAGGCGGTGGATCACGTATTGCACGCGGTTGCCGGCCAGATCGGCGCCGAGATCTTTCGCCGGGCTCCCCGCCGAGGCCCAGTCGTAGTCGGGCATCGCCGGGTCATTGCCGATGAGGTCGAGGTTCTGCTGCCAGTTCGCCCAGTAGAAAGTCGCGCCGGGCGGCTGGTCCTTGTCCAGGATCGCGGCGTTGGCGGTGAGCCATGTGCGCGCGTCCTCGACGCCGTAGTCGCCGGCGGCAGTCGCGCCCTGGCGGAACGCCAGGTTGCCGGCGATGAGGACGTTGGTGTCGACCGAGCGCATGAGCGCGATGCCGGCGAGCGTCATCGCCACCAGCACGATCAGCGCGATGAACAGGATCGCGCCGCGCTGGCGCCCTGCGGCGAGGCGGGTGCGCGGGCTCATGCCGGCCTCCAGATCATGTTGCGCAACGGGATCGTCGTCTCGAAGACGCGGTAGCGGTAGCAGCTCGGCAATCCGCCCGGAACGGTGAGCGCGCCGCCCGCCCACACCGGCGCGACTGTGGTCGCGTCGCACGGGCCGCCCGCGACGCTCGGCTTCTCGTAGTTCTCGCTGCGCGCCAGCACCGCGATCCGGACCGCGAGCACGCGTTTCCACGCGGTGGCATCGGCAGGCAGGATCGCGTCCCAGTTGTCGACGATGCCGTCGTCCGCGGGTTGGCCCCCCGTGCCGTCGTCCTTGCCGTATTGCGCCTGCAGATCGACGATGTCGTCGACGAGCGGCGCGGCCGACGTTGCGGGCAACAGTGCGAGGGTGCGCAGCACGTCCTCGGACTGCAGGCGGTAGACGTTCCCGGTGTTCGCGATCGAGAAGGTGCGCCAGACCGGGCCGCCGGTCGCCGTCGGGGTGCCGAGGTTGAACACCGCGGCGCCCGCGGTCAGCGCCGGCACGAAGCTCGCGACCGGGTCGTACGGCCCCGTGGTGTGCTCCAGCGTCGTCGTGGCCACCTGCACCTTCGAGATCTGGCGCAGCAGGCAGGTGCCGCCCTGCACGACGAGGACGAGGTTGTTGTCGGTAAAGCCTTGCGTGCCGTCGATCTTGTAGTCGTGATTAGGCCCGGCGGTGGGCTCGACGATCTGGGCCGGCAACATGCGCTCGTTGGCGGCGCTGTAGAGCACCGTGACGGTGTCCGGGCCGCCGGGGTTGTCGGTGATCAGGACGGGAGCGAGCACGCGCGGCGGCAGCGCGCCGCCGGCGCCGCCCGCGGGCGGGAAGGACGAATTCCCGTTGTAGTAGTACTGGACCGGGCTGCAACCGGCCCCTGCGCACGTGCAGCCGAGCGCGAGCGAATGGTTGATGCCGTACCCGCTCATCCGGATTTCGCGCTCGAGCTGGTAGAGCGCGACGGCGCCGTTGACCTGCGCGGTGCCGGCGCCGGTCGTCGAGCGCTTGTACCGGTCATTGGTGATGTACAGGTGCGTGATGATCACGATGCCGATCAGGCCGATCAGCATCCCGACCATGAGCTCGACCAGGCTCATGCCGGCTTCGCGCCGATGGAGGAGGGCCTGGTTCATACGCCGGAGCCCGTGTGGATGCGGTTGAGGATGACGAGCTGACGCGCCTGGGTCTCGCCCGGCTGCAGCCACTGCACCTGCACGCGGACCTCGCGGTCCGCGAGGCCCGTGGCGATGTCCGGCCCGACCGTGATGTTCGGCGCGAGCGGCCCCCCGACCTTGACCCCGGGCAGGGTTGCCACGACGTTGTTGACCCAGTTGTCGCGCGGCGCGTAGGCCGCGGCATTGGCGGTGTTGTAGCGCGCCAGCTGATCGTTGTCGTCGACCCACATCTGGCCGACGATCTGGGTGGCGAGATACGACGCCTCGCTGCGGTAGCGCGCGTCGGTCGTGTTCTTGATGGCGGTGCCCTGCATGCCGAGCAGCGCGAGGATGCCGATCGAGAAGATGAGGATCCCGATCAGCGCTTCGATCAGCATCACGCCCGCCTGTTTTTGGTTTGTGCGCATGGCGGTCTCCTTAGTTGCAGAACCTTGGATCGGTGTTGTCGGTCACGGCCGGGTCGCACATGCGCACCTGCCCCGCGGTCGAAATGTCGAGGCGGAGGCAGCGCATCGCGCCCGCGGGCTGGCAAGCGCCGCCGCTCGTATTGCTGACGTTGATGCGCGTGAGCGGAACGGCAACCGCGCTGCTCACGCGGCCCAGCCCGGTGAAGATCACCGTGTTGGCGGTATTGACGGTGGCCGGGGCGTTCGTGCCGGCGATCACCGCGTTCGGCGTGCCTTCTGCGCCGCTGCGCTTCTGGATCGCGAGCGGCGCGGCCGTGTCCGAGGGGTTTACGTCGCACAGGCCCGTGGGATCCTGGAGGCTCACGATCCAGTTCGTACCGGTGTCGGCCAGCGCGCACGCCGCCGTGAGCGTGTCGACGAGCTGGAAGCGCACCGGGGCGTTGCGCCGCAGAGCCTCGGCGCGCGCGAACTGCAGCCCGGCCTGGAGCGATTCCGCCGAGGTGCGCAGCTGCTGGTTCTGCAGCCAGGTGTTCATCGACGGCAACCCGACCATGAGCAGCAGCGCCACCACGGCGAGGGTGGTCAGCAGCTCGATCAGGGTGAAGCCGTGTGAGCGCTTGTTCATGGGATCAGCAATTCGAGGGTTTCTTCCGCACCCAGCAGCCCGCGTTGGCCGCGTAGCCCTTGTTCGCCATGGCGGAGCCGCCGTCGATCACGGTGGCCTTGACGTTCGACTGATCGACGGTGAAGTGCAGGCCGCCGAGACTCTGCGCGGCAACGCCGTCGGCGAAGAGCGTGAACGCCTGGTCTCCGGCGGGGTTCGCGGCCGGGTTGGTGGACGCGCAGCGGTAGGTGAAGTAGCGCTGGTCCGCCGCTAAGGGCGTGTTGCCGTCCGGCGCACCGGGGATGCCGCAGACGCCGCCGGCGGCGGTGGTGCTGTAGCGCCGGTTGTCGGCGTAGAACTGCTCCATCTTGACGCGCAGGTCGGCGAGGTTGCCGGTCGCCTCCGCAAACTTGGAGCGCAGCACGTAGTCGTTGTACGAGGGCAACGCGATCGCGGCGAGGATCGCGATCACCGTGACCGTGACCATCAGCTCGATCAACGTGAAGCCTTTTGTGTGCTGCATTTGGGATCTCCCTTTTTTCGTATCAACCATGCTAGGAAGGGCCCGCAAGGGCGGCAAAGGACGTCGACGGGCGGCGCGAATCGCGAACCGAACGGCGAACGCGCTGCGCAGCGCGGAGTACTAGGTCACGACGTGCGTGTCCGCGAGCGCGCAGACGCATATTTCACGCTCGGCGAGGATGCGGAAAACGCACGCGTGACGGAATGCGGATGCAAGCTCCATTTGGGGTGCCGTTGGTATAATTCCCGGCGCCGCGCAGTACGCTCGAGCGGCAAGGAAATCAGGGGAATTCGCTGGTGTAGCTCAGCTGGTAGAGCAACTGATTCGTAATCAGTAGGTCGCCCGTTCGAGTCGGGCCACCAGCACCAAAAGACAATGCCGGCCACCATCCTCGTCGTCGACGACGACGCCAACGTCCGGGAGTTGCTCAAGCTCCATCTGAGCGCCGCCGGCTACGAAGTGCACGTGGCGGCCGATGCCATCGCGGCGGGCTACCTCGTCCTGAGGAGCCCGCCGAACCTCCTGATCTGCGACGTCAACATGCCGCACATGGACGGCTTCGAGTTCGTGTCCGCGCTCAAGGCCGACACCACCATCCCGGACATCCCGGTGATCTTCCTGACCACGTTCGAGGAGGGCGACGAGCGCGGCAAGGAGCTCGGCGTGGTCGGCTACCTCACCAAGCCGATCCGGGCCGATCGCCTCCTCTCGATGGTGGTCCAGCACGTGCCCGGCGGGGCGTACCCCATCGGTTAGGGGCAGGGCCGGAGCTCGCTCCCTTCCGCCTGGCGCGCGATGTCCTTGAGGCGCGCCTCGAGCGCCGGATCGACTCCCTTCACCTGCAGCCAGATCCGCGGGACCAACGTGTCGCGCTTGCCGACGAGCGCGTTGCGCACGCCGCGCTCGCGCAGCGACGCGAGCCGCGCGGCCGCCGCTCGCTCGCTGCGGAAAACCCCCAGCGAAAGCGCCCACGGAATGTCGGTTTCTTCTCCCATGACGAAGAAGTCGTTGACCCCCAGCGCCTTCAGCTCGGCGGCCTGCCTGAACGCCCCCGACCGGCTGGCCTGCGACGGGATGAAGACCCACCAGCCCGCGGTTTCCTCGGTGCGCCGCTGCCCGAGGCGGGGCCCGAGCGCGAGGGGCTCCAGCGCCTTCTCCGCGCGCGGAGACTCCGCGGCTGTGAAGCTGCCCCACTCGAGGCAGCCGCTCGCCCCGGCGATTGTCGCCGGCACGATCTTCAGCTTCTCGGGATCGCTGCGCTTCAGGACCACGCCGTCGGCCGCCGTTTCGTCGGCGGAGTAATAGCGCGACCAGGCGAAGAACAGCAGGTTCGCCGCCACCAGGGCGAGAAAGACCGCCCTCATCCCGCCGTCCCGGGGAGCCCCAGCGCGATGCGCGCCAGCCCGTCGAGCACCAGGTTCTCGACGTAGCGCCGCGGCATGGAGAGCTGGTCGACCAGCGTGCGCGCCGCGCCGCCGGAGACGATGCACAGCGGGTTCAGCTCGACGTCGCGGAACACGCGGTAGATCCGCTCGACCGCGCCGGCCTGGGCGTGCCGGCAGCCGCTCTCGATCGCGTCGAGGGTGTTGCGCGGCGTGTCGCTATATGCGCCTTCCGACATGGGCAGGCGCCCGGTGTGCTCGTGGAGCACGAAGCGCATCAGCTCGACGCCGGGCAGGATGCAGCCGCCGAGGAAGGCGCCTTCCGCGCTCAGCATATCGACGGTAGTCGCGGTGCCGGCGTTGACCACGAGGCAGGGCCCGGCATGCAGAGCGCGCGCGGCGATCAGCGCGGCCCAGCGATCGGGTCCGAGCTGCTCCGGGCGGTCGTAGTGGTTGCGCACCCCGCAGCGCTCGGCCTCCGCCCGCAGCCACAGCGGCTCGGCCTCGAAGATGCTGGTCCAGTTCACCAGCAGGTGGTGCGCGCCTTCGCCCGCCACGTTGGAGATCACGATGCGCTCGGGGTCGGCGTGGGTCACCGAGAACGGGTTGACGTGGTCGCTCGAGGCCGCGAACTCGATCAGCGAGACGGTGGCGATGCTGGCCCAGCCGCGCCCATCGTGCCAGCCCCACTTCACCCGCGAATTTCCGGCGTCGATGGCAAGAATCACGCGAGCCTCGCCGAGACGATGCGGCCGCTATGGACGGTTCGCTCGCCACGCCGGGTCACGAGGCGCAGCGCGCCGTCGGCGGCGAGCCCGGCGCCGATGCCCGAGATCGAGCGCCCGTTCGCGAGCCTCAGCCGCAACCGCTGCCCGGCGTGCGCGTCCATCGCTTCCCATTCGGCGCGCGCGCCGGCGAAGCCTTCGGCCTCGAAGCGCTCGAGCGCGCCGAGGAGCGAGCGCGCGACCGCGCCGATGACACGGTTGCGCGAGGGCCGCACGAACTGGTCGAGCGCGGCGACCGGGCGGCGCAGGCGCCGCTCGAGCCCGGGCCGGCGAGCGCAGTTGATGCCGAAGCCGAAGACCGCGCGCGTGGCGGCGCCTTCCTGGCGCGTCTCGACGAGGATGCCGCCCAGCTTGGCTCCGCCGGCAAGGAGGTCGTTCGGCCATTTCACCGAGACCGCGCCGACGCCGAGCAAGCGCAGCGCGCTCACCGCGGCCACCGCGGCGACGAGCGAGAGCGACGCCAGCTCGCGCGCCGGCCGCCGCACGGGACACAGTAGCGAGAACGCGATGTCGGCGCCCGGCGCGCTCTCCCAGCGCCGGCCGTGCCGGCCGCGGCCCGCGGTCTGCTCCTCGGCCGCGAGCAGGATCCTCGCGCCGGATTTCTCGGACAGGAGAACCGAATTCGTCGAGGTGCAGCGCTCCACCACCCGCACCTCGACCCCCGGCACTTCGATCAGTTCGGCCCGTAGCGGGTCCAAATGTAGCTCGTACCGCCGCTCCATCGCACTAGTTTATCGGGGCTCGGGCCAGTCGCGCTGCGGCGGGCGCAGCGTTTCGATCAAGCGGCAAAGCTTCAGCACGCCGGCGTCGTCGAAGCGCCGGCCGATGACCTGCACGCCGATCGGCAGGCCTGCGGTGCTGTAGGACCAGTTGACGGACGCGGCCGGCTGCTCGGACATGTTGTAGGGGACCGTGAACGCGATGTGGGGCAGGGCGTTGTGCGGGTCGTCGCCCGGCGCAGGAAGCTCGGCCTCGTAGGCGAGGATCGGCGACGTTGGCGAGAGCAGGAAGTCGTGCCGCGCGGTGGCTGCGACCGCCGCCTCGCGCATCGCCATTACTTGCGAATACGCCTGCATCACGTCGCGTCCGCTGAACTCGGCCGCGCGCCAGGTGCACCACTCGGCGACGAAGGGCAGCACGCGAGCACGCCTCGCCTCGGAAAGCTGCACGAAATCGTTGTGCGAGCGGGCCTCGAAAAACCGGCACACGCCGTCGAGCATCTCCTCGGTGAGAAACGAGCGCACCGGCTCGACGCGGCAGCCCGCGGCCTCGAGCGCCGCAGCGGCCGCGTGCGCGGCGGCGCGCACCTCCGGGTGCACCATCAGCCCGGCCCCCATCTCGGCGATGAATCCGATGCTAATTCCCTTCGGATCGAGAGCGTCCAGGCCGCCGCGGAAATTTTTTCCTGGCGGAGGCAAAGACATGAAGTCGCGCGCATCCGGCCGTGCAATGACATCAAGAAGCAGCGCCGCATCCTCCACGCTGCGCGTCATCGGCCCGGCCACGCGTCCCATGTAAGGCGGATGGATGGGGACACGGCCGAGCGAGGGCTTGAGCGCGAAGAGGCCGCAGTGGGTCGCCGGCAGCCGGACCGAGCCGCCGATGTCGGTGCCTATGTGTAGCGGGCCGTAGCCGGCGACCGCGGCCGCGGCGGCGCCGGAGCTCGACCCGGAGGGATTGCGGTCGAGGCGCCAGGGATTGCGCGTGACGCCGTGCAGGCTCGACAGGCCCGACGACAGCATGCCGTAGTCGGGCATGGTGGTCTTGCCGAGGATCACCGCGCCCGCTTCGCGCACGCGCGCCGCGGGCGGCGCGTCGTCGGCCTGCGCCGGGGCGTCGTCGTTCGCGCGCGTGCCGATCGGCGCCGGATCTCCGCGCGTGGCGATGTTCTCCTTGATCGTCACGGGAACGCCGTCGAGCGGACCTAGCGCGGCGCCGGCGCGGTGGCGCGCTTCGGCGGCGCGGGCCTGCGCGAGCGCCGCGTCGCGATGCAGGCGGTAAAGCGCGTTGACGCGCGGCTCCCAGGCGTCGATGCGTTCCAGGAGCTCACGCGTGACTTCGACCGGAGAGAGCTCGGCGCGCGCGTAGCCGCTCGCGAGCTGCGCCGCCGTCAGATTCGAAACGCCGGCCATCGCCCGAATATATACTCGCGCGGGTCCGATGCTGAGAACCATTGCTGTAGTTCTTATTTTGTGCGGTGCGGGCCTCGCGCAGGCCGCGGAGGAGATCCGCCTCTGGCACGGCATCGCCGGTGCCGCCGGCGCGGAGCTCGACCGCCTCGTCGCGAGGTACAACGCCTCGCAGAAGGACTATCGCGTCGTCTCGTACTTCCAGGGACCGTACGACGAGGTGATGGCGAACGACATCGAGCTGCGCAAAGGCACGCGTCGCTCGCCGCACATCGTGCAGGTGCAGGACGCCGCCACCGCCGACATGATGCGCAGCGGCCTCGCGCGAGCGCTCTGGCAGCTCGTGGCGGAGTCGGGGCGCAAGCCGCGACCGAAGTCGCGTCTGAAACCGCAGCCGCTCGTCGAAGCGAAATACCTGCCCGCGGTTGCAGCCTACTTTTCCGACGCCGAGGGCCGGCTGCTGGCGCTGCCGTTCACCGCGGCGACGCCGGTGCTTTACTACAACCGCGACGCATTCCGCCAGGCCGGACTGGACCCCGAGCTGCCGCCGAAAACCTGGTACGAGGTCGCGAAGACGCTCGGGGTGCTGGTCCAATCCGGGCAGAGCTGCGGCCTGACCGCTGCGTGGCAGTCCTGGGTGCTGGTCGAAAACATGAGCGCGTGGCACAACCAGCGTTTCGCCACGCAAGGGAACGGCATGTCCGCGGGCACGGGCAACGGCATGTCTGCGGGCACGGGCAACGGCGTGGCCGCGGCCGCAGGCGGTCCGCGCCTCGCGTTCAATACCCGGCTGATGGTGCGCTGGATCTCGACGCTCTCGTCCTGGCACAAGGCGGGCTACTTCAGCTACTCCGGCCGCGGGGACGAGGCTGAGGCGCGCTTCGCCACCGGCGAATGCGCGATCCTTGTTTCATCCTCCGCTGCCTACCCGGACGTGCGCAAGCGCGCCGGCTTCGATGTCGGACTGGCGCAGTTGCCCTATTACGACGACTTCGACCAAGCGCCCCAGAACACGCTCGTCGCCGGCTCTGCCCTGTGGGCCCTCGCGGGCGCGAGCGCGGCGCAATACCGCGGCGTGGCGAGCTTTTTCGCCTGGCTGGCGCAGCCGCAGGTCCAGGTCGAATGGCAGAGCCGGACCGGCGGCGTTCCGCTCACTACCGCGGCGTACGACCTCATGCGCAAGCAGGGCTTTTACCGCGATCACCCCGACCAGGAGGTGGCGGTGCGCCAGCTCCTCGCCAAGCCGACCGAGGATTCGGCCGGCATCCGCCTGGGCAGGTTCCGGTTCATCCGCGGCATCATCGACGAGGAGCTGGAGTCGGTGTGGAACGACAAGAAGACGCCGCTCGACGCCCTCAACGCCGCGGTGCAGCGCGGCAATCTGCTTCTCGAAACTACCCGGTAAACCGGCGCGCCCGGTCCGCGTTGCCCGGCTTATGAAGCTCCTTTACATCGCTGCCGCGTTCCTGCTCGCCTGCCTCGCGCTCGCGCTTCTTGCCTAACCTTTGAGGCAGGTGCTCATGAATTTCTTGCGGTCGTCGCCCTTCATCTGCTTGTCGGACGCCTGCTTGTTGCAGTCTTTCATGCGCGCCTGCTGAGGCGTCATCTCGCCGCCCTTCGCGCTGCCGCCCTTCAGGCACGAGCTCATGAATTTCTTGCGCGCGTCGCCTTCCATCTTTTTCGCGCCCGCCTGCTCGTTGCAGTCCTTCATGCGCTCCTGCTGCTTTTTCTGCGCCGCGGTGGGTTCCTTCTTGGTCTCTTTCTTGTCCTGCGCCGTTGCGAACGGGGCGAAGGCGAACATCAGGCATACGGCGAGAGCGAGCTTCCTCATCCTTTTCTCCTCGGTTAACGGGCCTGCAACAGGCGCTCGATCGCGCCGACGAGCTTGGCATCGTCGGGTGCGACGCGCGTATCGAAGCTCTGCACCTTGGCGCCGCTGCGGTCCACGAGGTACTTGTGGAAGTTCCAGTGCGGCGCCTGTCCGCTCGCTTTCACGAGGTCGGCGTACAGCGGATTCTTCTTCAGGTCGGTCTTGGCGAACATCGGAAAGTCGATGGCGTACTGATTCACGCAGAAGGACGAGATTTCCTTGTTCGAGCCCGGCTCCTGGCCGCCGAAGTCGTTCGACGGGAAGCCGAGCACCACCAGGCCGCGCGCCTTGTACTTGCGGTAGAGCTCCTCGAGCCCCTCGTACTGCGGCGTGTAGCCGCACTCGCTCGCCGTGTTCACCACCAGCAGCACGCTGCCGGCGTATTCGCACAGCGACTGGGGCTGGTCGAGCAGGGTGGTCATGTTGCGGTCGAGGAGCGCCGGGCAGGCAGCCATGGCAGGGAAGCTCGCGAGAAAGAGAACGCTAATAAGGAAGGGGCGCATTGGGCTTGAGAGGCTGTAGCGCAGCGCGGAAATCGCGCTTGATGCGCTCCAGCGCGGCAAGGTTGTCGGCTTCGAACCGGATCACGATCACCGGGGTCGTATTGGAGGCGCGTGCAAGTCCGAAGCCGTCAGCATACTCCACCCGCACGCCGTCGATGGTGAGGACGCGCTCGGCGCCCGGGAAAGGCTTCGCTTGCTGGAGTTTTGCCACGAGGCGATGCGGCTCGCCTTCCTCGAGCTGCCAGTGCAGCTCGGGGGTGGACGGGGCGTTGGGCAGGCTCTTCAGCGCTCGATTCGGATCCTGCTCTCTGGACAAGACCTCCAGCAGGCGGGCTCCGCCGTAGAGCGCATCGTCGAAGCCGTACCAGCGCTCCTTGAAGAAGGTGTGCCCGGACATCTCGCCGGCGAGGAGCGCGCCGCTTTCCTTGAGCTTCGCCTTGATGAGCGAATGGCCGGTCTTCCAGATCGTCGCCCGGCCGCCGTGGCGCTCGATCCACGGCGCGAGCAGCCGCGTGCTCTTCACGTCGTAGATGATCTCGGCTCCCGGATTGCGGCCGAGCACGTCCTTCGCGAGCAGCATGAGCTGGCGGTCGGCGAAGATGTTCTCGCCGTCCTTCGTCACTACGCCGAGGCGGTCGCCATCGCCGTCGAAGGCCAGGCCCAATTCGCAGGAAGAAGAGCGCAACGTCGCGATCAGGTCTTGCAAATTCTCAGGCTGGGCGGGGTCGGGATGGTGGTTCGGGAAGTTTCCATCCACTTCGCAGAAGAGCTCGGTCACCTCGCAACCGAGCTGCCGGTACAACCGCGGCGCAAGCATGCCGGCGACGCCGTTGCCGCAGTCCACCGCGATGTGGAAAGGCCGCGCGAGCTTCACGTCGCCCGCGATGCGCCGCACGTACGCCTCGAGCACGTCGGCCGTGCTTTTCTTTCCGGAGCCGGAGCCGAGCTGCTTTTTCTCGATTCTCCTTCTGAGCTCCTGGATGTCTTCCCCGTACAGCGTGTCGCCCGCCACCACGATCTTGAGGCCGTTGTATTGCGGCGGATTGTGGCTGCCGCTCACCGCCACGCAGCTGCCGGTTCCCAGGTGATGCGCCGCGAAGTAGGCGACCGGCGTCGGCGCCATGCCGATGTCGATCACGTCCGCGCCCGCCGCGTTCAGGCCCTGGGTGAGCGCCGCCACGAGCTCAGGGCCCGAGAGCCGTCCGTCGCGGCACACCGCGAAGACCGGCGCCTTGCGCTCCCTCCCCAGCGAGCCGAGCGCGCGGCCGATGTCGCGCACGATTTCGGGCGTCAGGCTGCGGCCGACCACGCCGCGGATGTCGTAGGTCCGGAAAATCTCGGCTGGAACGCTCACAAATTCAGAAATTCAAAAAGGTGTTGGGGGAGCCAGCCACGCCGACCGGGGAACGGCGCGGCCAGGAATCCGGCGTGGCCTCCGGTGCGCGGAAATTCTAGCACCACGCATGGCGCGGCCTTTCGCGCGGCGCGCAGCAGGTCGCGCTCCGGCAGGAACGGGTCGTTGCGGGCGTTGAGCACCAGCGTCGGCACGCGGATGTGCTCGAGATACGGCCCGCACGCCGCCGCCCCCCAGTAGTGGTCGGTGTCGCGAAAGCCGTGCAGCGGTGCCGTCACGAGGTTGTCGAACTCGCGGAAGGTGCGCACTGCGTTCACCTTTTCCTTGTCAAAAAGGTCCGGGAAGAGCTCGAGCTTCGCAAGCGCCTTCGGTTTCATCGTCGAGAGGAAGTGCCGCACGTACAGGACGCGGTTCATTCCGCGGTCGAGCGCATCCCCGGCGGCGGCGAAGTCGAGCGGCGCCGACACCGCCGCGGCGCGACGCACCAGCGCGCGCGCCTCGTCGCCGCGTTCGCCCAGCCATTTCAGGAGCACGTTGCCGCCCAGGGACACGCCCATCGCGTACAGCGGCCCGCTGCGGCCTCCCCCGAGGCGCTTCAGCATCCAGTCAATTTCTTCAGTATCGCCCGAGTGGTAGGCGCGGCGCGTGCGGTTCGGCTCCCCCGAGCAGCCGCGGAAGTGCGGGAGCGCGAGGCGCCAGCCTTGCCGGATGGCCTGCGCCGCGATCGAGCGTGCATAGTGGCTGTCGGAACCGCCCTCGAGACCGTGGAACAGCACGAGCTGCGTCTCGGCGCCCGGGTCGCCGCAGAAATCGACGTCGATGAAGTCGCCGTCCGGGGTGTCCCAGCGCTCGCGCCGCAGCGGCACGCGCGGCGGCGGGAACAGCGACGGCACGATCGTCTGCAGGTGGCCGCCCGGCAGCCACCAGGGCGAGGAAAAGCTCAATGCAGGAACTTCGGCGGAGCGTCCTGCGGCTGCACCGGCGGCGCCTGAATCGGCGCGGGCGAGGCGTGGTGGACGATCATGCGCCACCCGGCGGCGGTACGTAGATAGACGTTGGTCGCGATCACCGGCACCTGGGCGCGCGCGTCGCCCTCGACGGTGAAATTCTCGTGCACGCTGTGCACGGCGATCATCATCGCCGTCACCGCCACCTGCTGGGTGATGTGCACGCGCGGCCCGACGCCGCCCGAGAAGATGCGCGCCCAGCTCGCGCGGACCTCTTCGGGGCCCGACAGGCGCGGGCCGCCCGGGTGCACGCAGATGATCTCCTCGTCCTCGGCCCACACCGCCATCATGCCCTCGAGGTCGCCGCGCTCGAGCGCCTCGTAGAAGGCGTTCTCGGCGTCCTGCGCGGTGGGGAAGATCTTGGTGCTCACGCGGCGAGATTCTGTATTTCCTGGAGCACGGTTTCCACCGTCATTTCTCGCATGCAGCGGAAATGCCCCAGCGGGCACTCGCGCTCGAAGCACGGGCTGCACTCGACGCGGAGCCACAGCACCCGGGCGGCGGAGGAGAGCGGCGGGGTGTGCGCGGGGCTCGAGGAGCCGAAGAGCGCCACCTGCGGCCGCCCGAGCGCCGCCGCTACGTGCATCAGTCCCGAATCGTTCGTCACGACGTAGTCCGCGCCGGCAATCAGCGCGATCGCCTCGTCGAGCGAGGTCTCGCCGACGAGGTTGCGCCCGGCGATGCCCTGCGCCGCCTCGCGGTCGTTGGCCGAGCCCAGGATGAGCGTTTGCGTTTGAAGTTGTTTGCTCAATTCCGGGAAATACGGCCAGCGCTTGGCCGGGCCGTACTCCGCGCCGGGGCAGAAGACGCCGTAGGGTCCTTCGATGTCGAAGCGCCGCCGCGCGGCTTCGATCTCCCGCGGCTCGACCCGAAGCCGCGGCTCGGGCAGGGGCCGCTTCACTTGCGCGCCGGGCGGCTCGGCCAGCCGAGCGTAGTGCAAGGGCATCGGCGCTTCGTCTTTCTTGTGAAGAACGTTGAGAAGGCCATACCTCGCTTCGCCGACGTAGCCTGTTCTGACCGGGATGCCGGCGAAAAACGGCAGCAGCGCCGACTTCCAGCTGTTCGGCAGCACGATCGCCTCGCCGTAGCGGCGCCCGTTGAGCGCTCGGGCGAGCCTCCAGCGCTCCCCGAGCTGCAGCGCCTTGTGGCGGAGGGGCGCCGCGATCACGTCGCCGACCTCGGCCATGCGCCGCACGACCGGCGCGACCCAGGCGGGCGCGAGCACGTCGATCTCCACGCCGGGATTTTTCTCGCGCAGCCGCATGAGGAGCGGGTGCGCCATCAAGGCGTCACCGATCCAGTTTGGCGCGACCACGAGAATGCGGGGCATTAGTGCCCCTTTACTGGAGCACCCCTATAGAGGTACAGCGTGCCGCAATACGGGCAGCGGGTCTCTCCCTCCTTGGCGACGTCGAGGAATACCCGCGGATGGCGCGCCCAGAGCGGCGCCCCCGGAAGCGGGCAGTGCAGCGGCAGCTGCTTCTCGGTGATCTCGACCTCTCTCGCTTCGTCCGCCTTCAACGCCGGCCCCGCTGGCCGACCGGCGTGAGCCAGTGCCTGCGCTTCTCGTCGCGGCCGTTGACGACGTCGAAGAATGCCTTCTGGATCGCCTTGGTGACCGGCCCGGCGCGCCCTTCGCCGATGGTGCGGCCGTCGAGCTCGCGGATCGGGGTCACCTCGGCGGCGGTGCCGGTGAAGAAGCACTCGTCGGCGATGTAGATGTCGTCGCGCGTAAGGCGCTTGGCGATCACCGGGTAGCCGAGCTGCTGCGCGAGCTCGATGACCGAGGCGCGCGTGATGCCGGTGAGCGCGGAGGTGAGCTCGGGCTCGTAGATCTTGTTTTCCTTGACGATGAAGATGTTCTCGCCCGCGCCTTCGGCGACGAAGCCGTCGACGTCGAGGAGCAGCCCCTCGTCGTAGCCGTGCTGCGTGGCCTCGAGCGTCGCCAGCACCGAGTTCGGATACGTTCCCGACATCTTGGCGCGCGCCATGGTCACGTTGATGTGGTGCCTGGCATACGACGAAGTCTTGACGCGGATGCCCTTCTCGAGCGCGTCCGGGCCGAGGTAGGCGCCCCACGGCCAGGCCGCGATGGCGACATGCACCTTCGCGCCGACCGGGGACACGCCCATCTTTTCCGAGCCGTAGAACGCGATCGGCCGCACGTAGCAGGCCTCGTGGCCGTTCTCGCGCACCACCTGGAGCTGAGCGTCCATCAGCTCGGCGCGGCTGAACGGAATCTTCATCATGTAGATGTGCGCCGAGTTGAACAGGCGATCGGTGTGCTCCTTCAGCCGGTAGATCGCAGTCCCGATCGCGGTCTTGTACGCGCGTACGCCCTCGAACACCGCGAGCCCGTAGTGCAGCGAGTGCGTGAGGACGTGGGTGGTGGCCGAGCGCCATTCCACCAGCTTTCCGTCGTACCAGATCCAGCCGTCGCGGTCCGCCATCGACAGCGGTGCGCCGGGTTCCTTCTCGTTCGCCATCGGAGGTACTCTCCCTCGGGTCTAAGCCACTATTCTAGCCGTGAACTGACCATGGACTGGCGAGGTTCCGAATGAAAACGAGCAATCAAGGTGCAATGGGCCGGGTGCGCTTTTCCGATCTGGCGCGCCGGCTGGCGGTCTGGTCGGGGACTCCGCTCGCGTTCATGTTCGCGAGCGGGGCGGTCGTGCTCTGGGCGCTGTCAGGGCCGCTCTTCGGCTTCAGCGATACCTGGCAGCTCGTGATCAACACTTCGACCACGATCATCACCTTCCTCATGGTGTTCCTCATCCAGAACACGCAGAACCGCGACACCGAGGCGATGCAGATCAAGCTCGACGAGCTGATCCGCGCGACCCAGGGCGCGCACAACGCGCTGCTCAATCTCGAGCACCTCGAGGATGAGGAGCTCGCGCGCTACCGGCGCCACTACGCGGCGCTCGCCAGGGTAGCTCGCAAGAAATTGCGCGACGGCGAGCTCGACACCGACTCGCCCGAGATCAAGAACTTCGGCAAACGGTGAGCCGCCAGAGCTCGCGCACGGCATCGGCGTGCGCCGCGACCTGCTCGGGCGGCACGCGCGCGTACTGGGCGCCGTTCAGGCGCAGCGCGTGCTGCAGGCGGCGGAACTCGCGGTAGGCATTACGGCAGCGCTCGGCAAGCGGGCCCGGGATCAGGCCGAGCTCCGCGGCCATGCCGAGAAGCGCGATGTTGCCGAGGTTCCTGGTGAGCTGCGGATGCTGTCGTGAAAAGGCGAGCACGAGCTCCTGCACCGCGAACTCGACGTCGATCATGCCGCCGCTATCGTGCTTGAGGTCGAAGAGCCCCGAGCGGTTGGGATGCGCCGTGTGCATCCTGGCGCGCATGTCGGCGATTTTGGCGGCGAGCTCGACCGGGTCCCGGCTGCGCCGCAGGATTGTTTCCCTGAGCGATTCGAAGGCGGATCCGACAGCCGCGTCACCCGCGCTGTAGCGAGCCCGGGTGAGCGCCTGGTGCTCCCACACCCAGGCGTCGCGCTCCTGGTAGCGCTCGAACGCCTCGAGCGAGGACACCATCAGGCCGGAATTGCCGCTCGGCCGCAGCGCGAGATCGGTGTCGAAGAGCACCCCGGCCGAGGTGCGCGTGGTGATCCAGCTCTGCAGCCGCAGCGCGAGGCGCGAGTACACCTCCTGCGCCTGCTCGTGCGGATCGTCGTAGAGGAACACGATGTCGAGGTCGGAGGCGTAGCCGAGCTCCTTGCCGCCGAGCTTGCCGTAGGCGACGATGGCGAAGCGCGGCGCGGCCGCGGCCTCATCTCCCATGTGGCGCCGCGGCAGCTCGTCCCACGCGACTTCGATGCACACCTCGAGCACGAGGTCGGCGAGCGCAGAGAGGTGGTCCGCGAGCCGCTCGACCGTCAGCAACCCTGCGAGGTCCTGCGCGAGCAGGCGGAACACCTGTCCCTGGTGCATCTCGCGCAGCAGCACCATGCGCCGCTCGCGGTCGTCGGCGTGCGCCGCGAGCTGGGTGCGCAGCTGGCGCGCGAACGCCTCGAGGTCCGGCGGCGCATAGAGCACGCGGTCGTCGAGCAGCTCGTCGAGCAGCACCGGGTGGCGGGTGAGGAACTCGGCGGCCCAGCTCGAGGCGCCGACGATGCGCGCGACGCGCTCGAGCGCCGGCGGGTGCTCCGCGAGCAGCGCGAGGTAGGCGGCGCGGCCCGCGATGGCCTCGACCAGGTCGAGGCCGCGCGTCAGCGTGGTCTCGGCGTCGGACGTCGCCTGCGCGGCGCGCGCGAGCGCCGGGATGAGGGCGTCGAGGCGCCGGCGCGACTCGTCGGGCAGCGCTGCATAGCGCTGGCTCGCGCGCAGCGCCGCGAGCCGCGGGTGCTCCGGCCAGGGCTCGGCCTGGGCCTTCGACTCGGCGAACACCGCCTCGAAGTGGCGCGAGACCGCCAGACGATGTTTTTCCAAAACCTCTCGAAACTCGCTCCAGGACGAAAATCCCGACATGCGAGCGAGGCGCGCCTGGTCGTCAGTGTCCTGCGGCAGCTCGTGGCGCTGGGCGTCGTCGAGATACTGGAGGCGGTGCTCGACCTTCCTCAGGAACACATAGGCCGCGCCGAGCTCGCTCACCGCCTGGGCCGGAAGCAGGTTCCTTTCGCCGAGGAGCTGGAGCACGCGCAGCGTCTTGCGCTCGGTGAGCGCGGGATCGCGCCCGCCGCGCGCGAGCTGCAGCGCCTGGGCCACGAACTCGATCTCGCGGATTCCGCCGGGGCCGAGCTTCACGTGATCGGCGAGCTCGCGGCGCGCCACTTCGCGCCGCACCTCCGCGTGGAGCTGGCGCATGGCAGCGAGCGTCGCGTAGTCGAGGTATTTCCGGTAAACGAACGGCCGCACCAGCCTGAAGAGATCTTCTTGTTTACTGCCAGTAAGGGCGCGCGCCTTGATCCAGGCGTAGCGCTCCCATTCGCGGCCCTGGGTGATGAAATAGGTCTCCAGGAAATCGAGGCTGCAGGCGAGCGGGCCCGAGTCGCCGTACGGTCGAAGGCGCATGTCGACGCGGAACGCAAAGCCGTCCGCGGTCGCCGCTGCGAGCAGGCGGATGAGCCTGCGGCCGGCGTGCTCCCAGCGCTCCTGGTCGTCGAGGCCGCCGGTGTGCACGAACACGAGGTCGATGTCGGACGAGACGTTGAGCTCGCGTCCGCCGAGCTTGCCCATGGCGACGACGATGAGCGCCTTCTCCTGCAGCGCCGCCGCGATGCTGAGCTCGGCGAGCTCGCTCATGGTGCCGCACACCTCGTCGAGGTCGGCGAGGCCGCAGAGGTCGCGCGCCATGACCCGCAGCAGCACTCGGCTGCGCAGCCGGCGCAGTCGGCGCATTAAAGCGGCTTCGTCGTCTGCAGCCGCGCCCTCGAGCGCGGCGGCCATTTCCTCGCGTGTGAAAGCTCCTGGCAAGGAAAGTTCCCGCGCCAGCTCCGGATGCGCTTCGAGCACGCGCGAGGCGTAGCGCGAATCGGCCAGTTTGCGAATCGAATCCGACATTTGGGGATTAGAATGGCGCGTGAGCGCCCATTCCACCATGAAGCGGCTCGGCCGTGCGGTCGAGGTTCTCGCGTGGGCGGTGTTTTTCGTCCTCGCGGCGCTCGTGCTGGCGGTGCGCTTCTGGCTCCTGCCCGACATCGAACGCTACCGCGAGGAGATCGTCGGCGCGGTTTCGGCGGCGGTGGGACAGCCGGTGCGCATCGGCGGCCTCAGCGCGGGCTGGTACGGCCTCAACCCGCACATCCACCTGCGCGACGTGCGCATCTTCGATCGCGCCGGCCGCGAGGCGCTCACGCTGCCCTCGATCGACAACCAGCTCGCGTGGAGCTCGCTGCTGCAGGGAAAGCTCAAGCTCCATTCGCTCGCGATCGACAAGCTCCGGCTGCAGGTGCGCCGCGACGCCGAGGGCGCGCTGTACGTCGCGGGCATCAAGCTCGGCGAGCGCGACGGCGGCTTCGCCCGCTGGCTGCTCGCGCAGGACGAGATCGTGCTGCGCGACGCGCAGATCGAGTGGCACGACGAGCTGCGCGGCGCGCCGCCGCTCGAGCTGAGCGCGGTGAACCTGAGGCTGCGCAATGCCGGCGAGCGCCATGCGATCGGGCTGTCCGCGCGACCCCCGGCCGAGCTCGGCGCGACCCTGGAGCTGCGCGCCATGCTGCAGGGCACCGAGCTCGCGGATCCGGCGGCCTGGAAGGGACGGCTCTACGCCGAGCTCGGCTATACCGACCTGGCCGCCTGGCGCACGTGGATCGACTACCCGTGGCGCATCGACCAGGGACAGGGCGCCCTGCGCGCATGGCTGACGTTCGAAGCGGGCGAGGTGCGTCGGGCGACGGCCGACCTGGCGCTCTCGGACGTTGCCGCGCGCTTCGATGAGGCGCTCTCGCCGCTGCGGCTGGCATCGCTGCGCGGGCGGCTGCAGGGCTCGTCGGACAATGGCCGCTACTACGTCGCCGCGCGCGACCTCGCTATCGGCATCGAGGACGGGACGGTGGTGGCGCCGAGCGACTTCGACGTCACCTGGACCGCGGGGAGCAGCGGCGGCGGGACGCTCGCCGCGGCCGCGATCGAGCTCGAGCCGCTCGCGCGGCTTGCCGCCTCGCTGCCGCTGCCCGAGCGGGTCCGCACGGTCCTCGCCGAGGTCAAGCCGCGCGGACGCCTCGCGGATGCTCGCGTGGAGTGGCGCGGCGAGCCGCAGGCGCCGGCGGGCTTCACGGCGCGCGCCAAGTTCGTCGACCTGGCGGCCGAGGCGGTCGACGCGCTGCCCGGATTTGCCGGCATCACCGGGAGCATCGACGCCACCGAATCGAGCGCGCGGGTGGTCCTCGCCACGAGAAAAGGCGAGCTGCAGCTGCCGCGCGTGTTTCCCGAGCCGCGCATCGCGCTCGACTTCCTCGACGGGCTGGTCGAGTGGGAGCGCCGGGGCGATGCCGGCATCGCGCTGCGCATCGAGTCGCTCGCGTTCTCCAACGCGGACGTCAGCGGCAACGCGCACGGGACCTACGTGGCCGCGGCGGGCGCCCCGGGCGTCATCGACCTTTCGGCGCAATTCAACCGCGCCGACGCCCTCCAGCTCGCGCGCTATCTGCCGCACGCGCGCCTGATGGGCGGGGAGAAGACGCGCGACTGGCTGGTGCAGGGCGTGCGCGCGGGCCAATCGAGCGATGTGCGTGTCCGCATTCGCGGCGACCTGCGCGAGTTTCCGTTCACCGATCCGGCCCGTGGCCACTTCAGCGTGGCGGCGCGCATCGAGCGCGGGGTCCTGCAGTACGCCGACGGCTGGCCGCGCATCGAGGACATCCAGGGCGAGCTGCTCTTCGAGGGCGAGCGCATGCAAATCGCCGGAAAGAGCGGCAGCATCCTCGGCGTGGCGCTCGCCAATGTCGAGGTGGCCATTCCCAGGCTGCGCGACCCGAGCCCGCTTCTCGAGGTGAACGGGGACGCGCGCGGCGCCACGGCGGATTTCCTGAGATTCATCGAGTCGAGCCCGGTGCGCCGCATGACCGCCGGCTTCACCGCGCCGATGAGCGCGAGCGGCCAGGGGAAGCTGCGCCTGAGGCTCGAGCTGCCGCTGAAGGACCTGCCGAGCGCGCGCGTCGGCGGCGAATACGAGTTCGAAGGCAACGAGCTGATCGTGGGCGCTCAGCTGCCGCCGATCGAAGGGGCTGCCGGCAAGGTGGCGTTCACCGAGTCCACGCTCGCGGTGCGCGATGTCCAGGGCCGGCTTTTCGGCGGCCCGGTCGCGATCAGCGGCGGCACGCAGCGCGACGGAACCGTGCAGGTCGTGGCGCGCGGCGATGCGACGCTCGCCGGAACGCGCGCGCTCTTCGATCATCCGTGGCGGCGGTTCTTCGCCGGGCAGGCGCCCTACGTCGCGACGGTCAACATCGCGAAGGGCCGCCAGCAGGTGCTGCTGCAGTCGTCGCTGCAGGGCGTGACGAGCGCGCTACCCGCGCCGTTCTCGAAGAGAGCCGATGAGGCGCTGCCGCTGCAGCTCGAGCTCGCTCCCGACGAGCACCTGAAAATCAAGCTTGGCCGCGTGCTCGCGGCCGAGCTGGTGCGGCGCCGTCAGGGCGAAGCGCTCGTCGTGCAGCGCGCCGGCGTTTCGCTCAGTCCGTCGGGGAATGCGCCGCTGCGCCTGCCGGAGCGCTCCGGCACGCTGGTCTACGGCTCGCTGCCCGCGCTCGACGTCGACAAGTGGCTGCCGCTGTTCGGCGCCCCGGACGCCCCCGTGGACGCGAGCGCGCTCGACGTGCAGATCGGCCAGCTCGACCTTTACGGCAAGCGGCTGAACGACGTCAGCCTGCGCGCGGGTGCGGATGCCGCCGGCTGGGCGGCGACCATCGCTTCGCAGGAGATCGCGGGCGAGCTTTCCTACCGCAAGGACGGCGGCGGCAGGCTGCTCGCGCGCCTCACGCGTTTTCTCAGTCCGCAGGCGTATCCGGGTGCGCCCGAGCGCGGCACGCTCGAGCCGAAGGACGTGCCGACCCTCGACCTGGTCGCCGAGCGCTTCAGCCTGCGCGGCAAGGAGCTCGGCCGGATCGAGATCCAGGGCGGCCGCACGGGCGAGGACTGGCGCATCGACAAGCTCGCGATGACCAACGCCGATGCGACGCTCGCCGCCACCGGCTTGTGGCGCGGCGGCGCGCCGGCGCGCAGCCAGCTCGACTTCGAGCTGAACGCGAGCGACGCGGGTCAGTTCCTCGCGCGCGTGGGCTACCCGAACCTGGTCAAGGGCGGCAAGACCAAGTTCAGAGGCAACCTTGCCTGGAACGGCGACCCCTCCTCCATCGACTACCCGAGCCTGAGCGGCAGCGTGAAGCTCGAGTCGTTTTCCGGCCAGTTCCTCGAGATCGAGCCCGGCATCGGCAAGCTGATCTCGCTCATGAGCCTGCAGGCGCTGCCGCGGCGCATCGCGCTCGACTTTCGCGACGTGTTCTCCAAGGGCTTCGGCTTCGACGACATCTTCGCCGCCGCCCAGGTCGATTCCGGCGTCATGACGGTGAAGGATTTTCGCATGCGCGGCTCCTCGGCGCAGGTGCAGATGAGCGGCGAGGTGGACCTCGCGCAGGAAACCCAGAACGTGCGCGTGCGCGTGGTGCCGAGCCTGGGCGACTCGGCGTCGCTCGCGATCGCGCTGGTCAACCCGCTGCTCGCCATCCCGGCGGCGATCGCGCAGAAGATCCTCAAGGATCCGCTCGGCCACATCTTCGCCTTCGAGTACTCGGTGACCGGCGGCTGGAGCGACCCCAAGGTGGCGAAGCTGGGCATCGAGGCGCGCGAGCTCGCCCCGCAGGAAGGGGGCGTGCAGTGAAGACGCGCGTCGCCGCCATCCAGATGGTTTCGGCGGCGGAGGTGGCGGCGAATCTCGCCGCGGCCGAACGCCTGATCGCCGAGGCGGCGGCGCAGGGCGCGCGCCTCGCCGCCCTGCCGGAGAACTTCTACCTCATCGGCCGCCACGAGGGCGACAAGGTGAAGGTCCGCGAGCGCGACGGCGGGGGGCCGATCCAGGAGTTCCTCGCCGCAGCCGCGCGGCGGCACGGGCTGTGGCTGCTCGGCGGGACGGTCCCGCTCGAGTGCGCGGACGCCGGCCGGATCCTGAGCGCGTCGCTCCTCTATGACGACGCCGGACGGCGCGTCGCGCGCTACGACAAGATGCACCTTTTCCGCTTCGACGGCTCCGGCGACGAGCGCTACGACGAGGCGCGCACGCTCGAGCCCGGAACGGCGCCCGTAGCGCTGTCGAGCCCGTTCGGGCGGCTCGCGCTCTCCGTTTGCTACGATGTGCGCTTTCCCGAGCTGTATCGATCGCTCGGCGAGTTCGACCTCATGTTCGTGCCCTCGGCCTTCACCGTGCCCACCGGTCAGGCGCACTGGGAAATCCTGCTGCGCGCGCGCGCGGTCGAAAACCAGGCCTACGTCATCGCTCCGGCGCAGGGCGGCCGGCACGAGAGCGGCCGCCGAACCTACGGCCACACGATGATCATCGATCCATGGGGCGAAGTGCTGGCGGCCCGGCCCGAAGGCGAGGGCGTGGTGCTTGCCGACATCGACAGCGCCAGGCTGCGCGAAGTGCGCGGCGCGCTGCCCGCCCTCGTCAACAGGAGACTGAGTTGAACCTCGACACCGCGAAAACGACGCTGCTCGCGCCCTACGACCTCGAAACCGGCAAGCTCGAGCGCGTGTTCGGCACGCTCGCCGCGCACAAGGTCGACTACGCGGACCTCTATTTCCAGTACTCGCGCTACGAGGGCTGGAGCCTCGAGGAAGGCATCGTCAAGTCGGGCAGCTTCAATATCGAGCAGGGCGTCGGCGTGCGCGCGGTGTCGGGCGAGAAGACGGCCTTCGCCTATTCGGACGAAATCAGCTTCGACGCCTTGCAGGACGCGGCCAAGGCGACCCGTGCCATCGCTTCAGCTGGACAAAGCAGGAAGACCCGGGCCGGGAAGCGATCGATTCCGGTTGCGCTGTACCGCGCGCTCGACCCGGTGGCCTCGCTCGATTCGTCGCAGAAGGTGACGCTGCTCGAGAGGCTCGAGCGCAAGTGCCGCGCGCTCGACCCGCGCATCACGCAGGTCATCGCGAGCCTCGGCGGCGAGTACGAGGTGGTGCTCATCGCGCGCGCCGACGGCACGCTCGCCGCCGACGTACGCCCGCTGGTCCGCCTGTCGGTGCAGGTGATCGCGGAAGCGAACGGACGGCGCGAGAGCGGCTCGGGCGGCGGCGGCGGCCGCACCGACTACGCGCACTTCACCGACGCGGTGCTCGACGAATACGCCCGACATGCGGTGTCGCAAGCGCTCGTCAACCTCGAGGCGCGCCCGGCGCCCGCGGGCACGATGACCGTGGTGCTCGGCCCGGGTTGGCCCGGGGTGCTCCTGCACGAGGCGGTGGGCCACGGCCTCGAAGGCGATTTCAACCGCAAGGGCAGCTCCGCGTTCTCCGGGCGCCTGGGCCAGCGCGTGGCGTCTCCCGGCGTCACCGTGGTGGACGACGGCACCCTGCCCGGACGGCGCGGCTCGCTCACGATCGACGACGAGGGCAACCCCACCCAGCGAAACGTGCTCATCGAGGACGGCGTGCTGCGCGGCTACCTGCAGGACAGCCTGAATGCGCGCCTCATGAAGATGCCGCTCACCGGCAACGGCCGCCGCGAGTCGTTCGCGCACCTCACGCTGCCGCGCATGACCAACACCTACATGCTGGCGGGCTCGCACGACCCGAAGGAGATCATCGCCAGCGTGAAGAAGGGTCTCTACGCGACCAACTTCGGCGGCGGCCAGGTCGACATCACCAACGGCAAGTTCGTGTTCTCCGCGGCCGAGGCCTACCTCATCGAGAACGGAAAAGTCACCCACCCCGTGAAGGGCGCGACCCTGATCGGCAACGGTCCCGACGCTCTGACCCGCGTCAGCATGATCGGCAACGACCTCGCGCTCGACACCGGCATCGGCACCTGCGGCAAGGAGGGCCAGAGTGTGCCGGTAGGCGTCGGGCAGCCCACGTTGAAGATCGACGGCCTCACCGTCGGGGGAACTGCATAAAGGCAGGTGGAACGGCGTGACGCCAGACGATCTAGCTTTTCAGATTCACGATGAGTCTTTAATAGGCTTGCCGCCCGACTATTCGCTCGTCGCGATGGAGGTCGTGCGCGCCCTGGTCCGGCGCAAGGCGAAAGGGCTCCGGCTTCTCGGCGTGCCGCAGCTCGGGTTGTGCGCGGATCTCCTCATCGGCGCGGGCTGCGTCGCCGAGATCGAGACCAGCGCGGTGACGCTCGGCGAGGCGGGCCTCGCGCCGCGCTTCACCGAGGCGGCCGAGAAAGGCGAGATCGTGGTGCGCGACGCCACCTGCCCGGCGGTCCACACCGCGCTCCAGGCGACCGAGAAAGGCGTGCCCTTCATGCCCCTGCGCGGCGTGCTCGGTTCCGATCTTCTGAAGTTGCGTCCCGACTGGAAGGTCTCCCAAAACCCTTTCAATGGAAAGCAGGACCCGATCCTGTATATCCCTGCGGTTTCGCCCGACGTGGCCCTCTTCCATGCGCGCTGGGCGGACGAGGCGGGCAATGTCTGGATCGGCCGGCGCCGGGAGCTCGCCACCATCGCGCACGCGGCGAAGCGCTGCTTCGTCACCTACGAGGAGAAGCGCCCCGGCGACATGCTCGAGGACGAGATTCTCGCCCCCGGCGTGCTGGGCGCGGTCTACGTCACCGCGGCGGCGCAGGCACGGCGCGGCGCATGGCCGCTCGGTGTGCCGGAGGTCTACGATATCGACGACGCCCATCTCGCGCGCTACGCGAAGCTCGCGAAGACGCGCGAAGGCTTCGGACGCTACCTCGACGAGTTTGTCCTCAGGCCGGTCGCGGCCTGAACCCGTAAAGCGTTTGCGGATTGGCGACGAGGATGCGGTTGCGCGTCGCCGCGTCGGGCGCCCACTCCGCGAGCAGGTCGAAGAGAAACGCGTCGTCCGGCTTGTTTTCATTGCGCTCGGTCGGATGCGGCCAGTCGCTGCCCCACACCAGCCGCTCCGGCGCCGCGGCGACCCAGGCGCGCGCGGTGCGCGTCGCTTCCGGGTAGGGCGGGCCGGACTTGCTGTTCGAGTAGGCGCCCGAGAGCTTCACCCAGGTGCGGCCCTTGTCGACGAGGCCGCGCAGGACGGCGTGCGAGGCGTGGTCGATTCCCGCCGGCAGCGTCGGGTTGCCGAGGTGGTCGAACACCATCTGCGTCGGCAGCCGGCGGAAGAGGTCGGCGAGCTCCACCACCTGCGCGCCCTCGACGTTGAACTGGATGTGCCAGCCCTGCTCGACTATGCGCTTCGCGAGCGGCTCGATCATGTCCACCTTCACCACCGCGGTGGCGGGGTCGCCGAGGGTGAAGCGGATGCCGCGGATGCCGCCGGCGTCCAGCGCTTTCAGCTCGGCATCGGTGACGCTCGGGTGCAGCACCGCCACGCCGCGCGCATCCGCGCCGAGCTGCGCGATAGCGTCGAGCGTCACGCGGTTGTCGATCGCGTAGTTGCGCGGCTGGACGACCACGGTGCGGGTGGTACCGATGCGTTTCTGCAGCTCGCGGTAATGCGCGACGGTGGCGTCCGAAGGCGGCATGCGCTTGCTCGGCGGCATCGGAAAGCGCGCGGGATCGTAGATGTGCATGTGGCAGTCGCAGGCGTTGGCCGGAGCTTTGAGCTTCGGCGGCGCGGTACCCGACGAGTTCGACACTGCCTGCGCGCGGCCCGGCCGGATGCCGGAGGTGGTTGCGAGCGCGGCGAGCGACGCGCCCTTGATGAACGTTCGGCGTGCGATCATGCGGGCCTCCGTGAGCGACGAGAATCGCCCCGCCATTGCACCATACGCGCGCGAGGAATTGCTAGCCTGCGTGATCGCGCGCCTCATCGCGCAATTGGGAAATGAGGCGCGCCACGTCGCCGTCGGCGCGGCGTCGCCGATCCCCGCCGCCGGGGCGCTGCTGCTCAAGCAGAAAAGACCCGAGCTGCGGCTCTCCTTCCTGCACAAGCGCCGGGGCAACCCGTTCACGGACGGCTCGCGCGAGCTGTTCGACCTCGCGGGCCAGGGGCGCATCGACGTCTTCTTCCTCGGTGGGGCGCAGATCGACGGCGAGGCGAACATCAACCTGGTGCGCGCAGAGGGACGCCGCTTCCCCGGCTCCTTCGGCTCTGCCTTCATGTATTCGGTGGTGAGGAACGTGATCCTCTTCCGCGAGGAGCATTCGAGGCGCGTGCTGGTGCCGAAGGTCGAGTTCGTCTCGGCCACCGGCAACCCGGCGGCGCTCCTGACGGGCAAGGCGCTCTTCTCGTGGCAGCGGGAGAAGCGCCGCTTCCGGCTGGAAAGCGTGCACGAGCCGGGCGACATCGGTCCCCACACCGGGTTTTCGTACGATTCCCCGCCCGCAGTCCCCCTCACGCCCGATCCCAGTCCTGGGGACCTCGATCTACTACGCGGCCCGATAGCGAAAGAGATGGCGGCGAACTACCCCGATTTCGCTAAACGCGTCTGGGGAATAAACTAGGGTTATGAACGCACCCGAGAAGGTCAAGCAGTACGACCGCGACGCGCATATCGTAGGCAACATCGTCCACCTCGAGCACTTCAACGTGGTGGTCGACGACCAGCGGCTTGCGACGCTCTTCTACATCACCGGCATCGGCGGGACGCGCGACCCGTATCTCTTCACCGGCCTGGACAACATGTGGGTCAACTTCGGGCGCACCCAGTGCCACCTGCCAAGCCGGGGCTCGAAGCCCGAGGTGCTGCGCGGCACGATCGGCTTTGTCGTGCCGAGCCTTGAGGACCTCAAAAAGCGCTTCGAGCACGCCGGCCGGGAGATGAAGCGCGTCGTGCCGGAAAGAGAAACGAAGTTCTCCTGGCGGGAAAAGGATGGGGTGATCGAGGCCACGTGCCCATGGGGTAATCGCGTGCGCTGCCACGCGCCTTCTCCCGAGTTCGGCAATACCGAGCTCGGGATCGTTTACGTCGACTTCGACGTGCCGGAGGGCACGGCCGACGGCATCGCCCGGTTCTACAAGGAAGTCATCAAGGCCCCTTCGGAAGCGAAAAGCGGGCGCGCCAGGGTGAGCGTCGGGCGCAACCAGCACCTCCACTTCACCGAGACTTCGAAGCCGCTGCCCGAATACGACAACCACCACATCCAGGTTTACATCGCCGACTTCGCCTCGCCCTACCACTGGCTGAAGGAGCGCGACCTGATCACGATGGAGACCGACGCCGACGAGTGGCGTTTCCAGTGGATCGTCGATCCGAAAGACAGCCGAAAGCTTTTTCAGATCGAGCACGAGGTGCGCAGCATGCGCCACCGGCTCTTCAACCGCCCGCTCGTCAACCGCAACCACGCCATCACCAACATGACCTACGTCTCCGGCTTCGACGCCTTCCGTGGGACGTATTGAGAAGCCCGCGCCGGGGGCGAGCGGTCTCTGGAACGAATATGACCGGCCGCACGCGGACCTGCGCGAGGCGATCGAGCGCCTAGAGCGCTCGGGCGAGCTGCGCCGCATCCGCGGCGCAGACTGGAAGCTCGAGATGGGCACGCTCGCGGAGATCGTCTACCGCGAGGCGAATCCGCCGGCGATTCTGTTCGAGGACATTCCCGGCTACCCGAAGGGATTCCGCGCCTTCTCCGGCGCGACCAACTCCGCGAAGCGGCTGGCGATCCTGCTCGGATTTCCGGTGCCCTCGCATCCTCTCGACGTCGTGCGCGCCTATCGCGACCGGATGAAGACGCACGAGCCGATCCCGCCGCGCGTCGTAAATCAGGGGCCGGTACTCGAGAACATCTTGAAAGGGAAGGACGTTGACGTATTGCGCTTCCCGGCCCCGCTGCTGCACGAGCACGACGGCGGGCGCTACATCGGCACCGACGACCTCGTGATCATGCGCGACCCGGAGCTGGGTTGGGTGAACTGCGGCACATACCGGTCGATGGTGCAGGGTCCGGACCGCGTCGGCCTGTGGATCTCGCCCGGCAAGCACGGCCGGCAGATCCGCGAAAAATACTGGCGGCAAGCCAAGCCCTGCCCGGTGCTCATCAGCTGCGGCCACGATCCGCTGCTCTTCCTCGCCGGCGGCAACGAGATCCGTTTCGGGCTCTCCGAGTACGACTATGCCGCCGGACATCGCGGCGGGCCCTACGACGTCATCGAAAGCGAGCTCTACCGTCTGCCGATGCCGGCGCACGCGGAGATCGTCCTCGAGGGCGTGATGCATCCGGGCGAAACGGCGCCCGAAGGGCCGTTCGGCGAATTCACCGGCTACTACGCCGGCGGGCGCAGCGACCAGCCGGTCGTGCGCGTCGAGCGCATCTATCACCGCAACGACCCGATCCTCGGCATCGCCTGCCCGATGGTGCCGCCGTCGGACTTCTCGTATTCGAAGTGCGTAATGAAGGCCGGCATGATCTGGGACGAGGTCGAGCGCGCGGGCCTCGGCGGCGTGCGCGGGGTCTGGGTGCACGAGGCCGGCTGCGCGCGGATGTTCAACGTGATCTCGATCAAGCAGGCCTACGCCGGCCACGCGAAGCAGGCGGCGATGCTCGCCGCGAGCTGCCAGTCGGGCTCCTACCTCGGGCGCTTCGTGGTGGTGGTCGACGACGACGTCGACCCCGCGAACCTCGACGAAGTGCTGTGGGCGATGTGCACGCGCTGCGATCCGGCCGGGGACATCGACTTCATCCGCCGCCACTGGAGCGGGCCGCTCGACCCGCGCCTGCCCCGCGGCGTGACCTGGAATTCGCGCGCGGTGATCGACGCCTGCCGCCCGTTCGAGATGCTCGGCGAGTTTCCTCCGGTGGTGAAAGCTTCCGACGAGCTGCGCCAGACGGTGCTGCGGAAATTCCGCGACCAGCTCAAAAAGACCTGAAGAGAAGCAGGCTCCCGGTCAGGATGCACAAGGCGCCCGCGAGGCGTCGCAGGACGAGCGGGCTCGCGACGTGCGCAAGGCGCACGCCGGCGACGACGCCGGCGAGCTCGAACACGCTGATCACCGCCGCGGTTTTCCAATCGACGAAGCCATG
>DATLUZ010000238.1:0-20951 GCA_035577785.1 Burkholderiales bacterium
CTCGCGCACCATCATCACGCACCTGTGCACCCAGATGATGGTCACCACCATGCTGCTCTTCGGCGGCCCGGCGCTGCACTATTTCGCGCTCGCTCTTACCATCGGCATCTGCTTCGGCATCTACTCCTCGGTGCTGGTGGCAAGCCCGCTCCTCATGTGGCTCGGCGCGAGCCGCGAGCAGTTCGTCAAGGCCGCGCGCAAGGAGCGCAGCCGCGACGAGCACGAAGGGGCAGTTGTTTAGAAGAAAAGCGGGAAAGGGGTCAGACCCCTTTCCCGGTTACTTCAAAATCTGAATCAGGTTCGAGTAGTCGTCGGTCCAGGTGCGCCAGCGCGGCTGGTCCTCGGCCTCGACGCCGCCGCCCTCGACGATGGGCTCGGCCTCGAGCGCGGCCGGGTCGCGCGACACGAGGACCCAGTCGCTGCGGGAGCGCAGGCTTTCGTCCTCGTCGTCGGGGTCGTCGTTCACCAGCACGGCGTGCGCACCTTGCTCCTTGGCGATGCGCGCCACCACGGGGATCAGGTCGAGGAAGCGGTTCGACACGTGGAAGGCGACGATGCCGTCGCGTTTCATGTGCTTCAGGTAGATGCCGAGCGCCTCCCGGGTAATGAGGTGCACCGGAATGGCGTCGCTCGAGAAGGCGTCGACCGCGAGGACGTCGAAGTTCTGCGGCGGCTCGCGCTCGAGCGTGAGACGCGCGTCGCCGAGCGCGATCTCGACCTTCGCCGGGCTGTCGCCGAGGAACGTGAACTCGTGGCGGGCGAGTTGCACCACGCGCGGATCGATGTCGTAAAAGCGGTAAACGTCGCCCGGCCTGCCGTACGCCGCGATGGTCCCGGTGCCCAGCCCGATCACCCCCACGCGGATCGGCCCGCGCTCCTCGCGCGATTTGATCGCGACACCGATGCCGGAGGTTTCCTGGTAATAGGTGGTGATGAACCCGGGGCGCTCCATGTACTGCTCGCCGTGCATGATCGTGCCGTGCACCAGGCGGCGCAGGTGCCCGGGCTCACCCGGCGACCCGTACTCCTTCACCCGAAGCACGCCGTAGAAACCGCGCTCGGACACGCGCACATCGCGGTGGTAGGAAAACCCGTCGTAGGCGGCGCAGGCGGCGACGCCCATGAGCACCCCGAGGCTCGCCAGGCTCTGGAAGCGGCCGAGCGGGGCGAAGCGCGTGGCGGCGAGAAGCGCGAGCGCCGTCATGCCGATGCCGAGCTCGTAGTAGGCATCGAACGCAAGCGGCGCGACCACCGCCACGAAGAGGCCCCCGAGCGCGCCGCCGGCCGAGACGATGAGGTAGAACTTGGTGAGCTGCCGCGGCTCGGGACGCAGGCGGTAGAGCTCGCCGTGGCAGAAGAGGCACCCGAGGAAGAGGCCCGGCAGGAACATGCCGAGCTGCAGCGGCAGGTTGTAGTGGTAGTCCGAGTCGACCAGGAGCCAGGCCATGCCCGCAAGCCAGGCCAGGACGAACGGCCATGCGAATTTCGGCCGGTACCAGTTGCGCCCCTCGAAGGCGATGATGAAGGTCAGCAGGTACAGGGTCAGGGGCGCGAGCCAAAGAAGCGGGATCGAGGCGACGTTCTGCGTGAGATGGTTCGTCGTGGCGAGGAGGAGCACCGAGCCCGTGGCCGAGAGCGCGAGCCATAGCCCGATATCGCGCTTGCCGACCGGCGCCGCGGCGGGTGCTTCGGTCACGGCCTCCGAGCGCGGCGTGCGCCAGGCGACCAGGGCGCACACGAGCGCGAATGCGGCGAACAGCCACGACCACAACCTCACCTGCTCGTGTGCGGCGAGAAAGGGCTCGACCACGAACGGATAGCCGACCAGCGCGATGAGGGAGGCCAGGTTCGAGATGGCGAACAGCCGGTAAGGATTCTCGCCGGGCCGGGCGCGCGCGAACCACGCCTGGAGCAGCGGGCTGGTGGAGGCGACCAGGAGATAGGGAAGCCCGACCGTCGCTCCAAGCAGGACGAGGATGCGGCTGATGGGCTCCTGGTCGCCGGCCGGCTTCCACGCCTCGGACGGCGAGATCGGCAGCGTCGCCACCGCCGCGGCGAGGAGCAGCGTGTGCAGGATGGGCTGGAGCCGCCCATGCGGCAGCTTCTTCTCGAGAACGTGCGCGTAGCCGTATCCGGCGAGGAGCAGCGCCTGGAAAAAAAGCATGCAGGTGGTCCAGACCGCCGCGCTGCCGCCGAACCAGGGCAGGATCAGCCGCGCGATCAGCGGCTGCACCAGAAAAAGCAAAAAAGAGGACAGGAAGATCGTCGCGGCGTAGATCATTCGACTCTTCTCGGAGGAATTCTTAGAGGCGCTTGGCGAGCTCGGCGGCGAGACCCGTGTACTTGCCCGGGGTGAGGGCGAGCAGGCGCTTCTTCGCGTCGTCGGGAATGGCGAGCGCCTTCACGAAGGCGGCGAGCTGCGCCCGGTCGAGGCGCCGGCCGCGCGTCATGTCCTTCAGCTTCTCGTAGGCCTCGGGCACGCCGTGGCGGCGCATCACCTGCTGCACCGCTTCGGCGAGCACCTCCCAGTTGGCCTCCAGGTCGCTGGCGAGGCGCTCAGGATCCGCCTCGAGCTTGGCGAGGCCCCGCAGGCACGAGGCGTACGCGAGCAGGCCGTGCCCCAGGGCCGTGCCGAGGTTGCGCTGGGCGGTCGAGTCGGAGAGATCGCGCTGCCAGCGCGAGACCGGCAGCTTGTCGGCGAGGTGGCGCAGCAGCGCGTTGGCCACGCCGAGGTTGCCCTCCGAGTTCTCGAAGTCGATCGGATTCACCTTGTGCGGCATGGTCGAGGAGCCGACTTCGCCCTTCTTCGTCTTCTGGCGGAAGTAGCCGAGCGAGATGTAGCCCCAGAGATCGCGGTCGAGATCGAGCACGATGCTGTTCGCCCGGGCGTAGGCGTCGAGGAGCTCGGCCAGCCAGTCGTGCGGCTCGATCTGGGTGGTGTAGGGATTGAACTCGAGGCCCAGTCGCTCCACCAGGCGGCGGCTGAAGCGCTCCCAGTCGAAGCCGGGATAAGCGATGAGGTGGGCGTTGTAGTTGCCGACCGCGCCGTTCGCCTTGCCCATCACCGCCACGCCGGCGATGCGGCCGCGCGCGCGCCCGAGGCGGTAGGCGAAGTTGGCCATCTCCTTGCCGAGCGTCGTCGGCGTGGCCGCCTGGCCGTGGGTGCGCGAAAGCATCGCAAGCCCTGCGTGGCGCTGTGCCAGGCGCTTCAGCGCGTCGACGATCTCGTCCAGCCGCGGCAGCATGACCGCGTCGCGCGACTCGCGCACCATCAGCGCGTACGCGAGGTTGTTGATGTCCTCGGAGGTGCAGGCGAAGTGGATGAACTCGAGCGAGCGCTGCGCCTCGGCGTTCTCGCCGAGCTTCCCCTTCAGCCAGTACTCGATCGCCTTGACGTCGTGGTTGGTTTCGGCCTCGAGCGTCTTGATGTCCTCCGCATCGCGCTCAGAGAAAGCCTGAAGGATCCGCGAAAGGTCCGCTTTCACTTTTCCCGAAAACGGCTTCAATTCCTTGATCGAGCGCTCGGCGGCGTGCGCCTCGAGCCAGGCGAGCTCGACGCGCACGCGGTAGCGGATGAGGGCCTGCTCGCTGAAATACCCGCGCAGCGGGTCTACGGTCCTGGCGTATCGCCCGTCGAGCGGCGAGAGCGCGGCGAGCGGCGAGGGCATGGGCCTCTATTATAAAGGGGATGCCTGTTTCGCTTTCCCGTGTCAGCAGCGAGGCGCGCGCCTGCACCCTGTGCAAAGCCAAGCTGCCGTTCGAGCCCAAGCCGGTCTTTCTCGTCGGACGGCGCGCACGCCTGCTCATCGTGGGCCAGGCGCCGGGGCGCAGAGTCCACGAGACCGGGATCCCCTGGAACGATCCCTCCGGCGACGTGCTGCGCGCGTGGCTGGGGCTCGAGCGCGCGCGCTTCTACGACACCGCCCGCATCGCCATCGTGCCGACCGGTCTTTGCTATCCCGGCACGGTGGACGGCGCCGACCTGCCGCCTTGCCGGGAGTGCGCGCCGCAGTGGCAACCGCGCTTTCGCGCCGCGCTTCCTGACATACGGTTGACTCTCCTGGTTGGAAGCTACGCGCAGGCGTACTACCTCAAGGGAAAAAGAAAGAAGGGCGTCGGAGAAACGGTGCGCGCGTTCCGCGACTACCTGCCCGAGTTCTTCGTCCTGCCGCATCCTAGCTGGCGCAACAAGGCCTGGCTGGCGAAGAACCCCTGGTTCGCAGATGAGGTGATCCCCGCGCTGCGGCGCAGGGTGCGGCGCTGCATCGGCCCGCTATAATCGCCTCATCCCGAATGAAACTCCTCGCCTCTCCTGCAAGTCCATACACACGCAAGGTGCGCGTGGTGCTCGCCGAGAAGAAGATCGACTTCGACATGGAGCTGGTCGACGTGGCACCGGCGGTAAACCCGGTCAACCCGTACAACCCGCTGGGCAAGATTCCCACGCTCGCGCTCGACGACGGCACCGCGCTCTACGACTCGCGCGTCATCGTCGAATTCCTCGATCACGCCTCGCCGCTCAACCGCCTCATTCCGGCGGACTTCCGCGATCGCATGCAGGTGCGCCGCTGGGAGGCGCTGGCCGACGGCGTGGTCGACGCGGGCATCCTGGTGCGCGGCGGCTTCCAGCTCGACAAGCAGGTCGCGCGCATGCACCGCGGCATGGCTCGCCTCGAGGCCGAGCTCGGGGCGAAGAACTGGTGCCATGGCGAGCGCTACTCGCTCGCAGACATCGCCGTGGGCTGTTGCGTGGGCTGGCTCGGGTTTCGCAAGCCGGGCGACGTCGACTGGCCGAGCGAGTACCCAGCGCTCGCGCGGCACTACCAGAAGCTACTCGAGCGTCCCGCCTTCGCCGACACCGCGCCGCGTTAGAAAAAAAATAGGGACAGTCCCTATTTTTTCCGTTTTGCCCGTTCCCGTCTGTAGGCCGCGAGGGTGGTCTTCGCTTCCGAAGCCATGCTCTTCAGCTTGCGATCCCACCCCTTGCGGTGCGCGCGCAGTGCCTCGACGATGGACTCGGCGACGACGAGATTGCGATACCACTTGGCGTTCGCCGGCACGACCCTCCATGGGGCGTGTGTTGCCGCGGTTTCAGAAATCGCATCCTCATACGCCTCGGTGTACTCGTCCCAGCAGTCGCGTTCCTTCCAGTCGTTGGGATTGAGCTTCCAGGCGTTCGCCGGGTCCTTCTCGCGCTCGAGTAGGCGCTCCTTCTGCTCGCGCTTGGTGATGTGGAGGAAATACTTGAGCACGATCGTGCCGTGCTCGGCCAGCATCGCCTCGAAGTCGGCGATATGGTCGTAGCGCGCCTTCCACAGCGCCTTCGGCACGAGCCCGTGCACCCGCACCACGAGCACGTCCTCGTAGTGCGAGCGGTTGAAGATCGCGAACTCGCCCAGCCGCGGCGCGTGGCGGTGCACGCGCCACAGGAAATCGTGGTCGCGCTCCTCCGCGGTCGGAACGCCGAAGGACACCACGCTCACCCCGCGCGGGTTGAGGTATCCCGCGACGTGCTTGATGGTGCCGTCCTTGCCGGCGGTATCGCGGCCCTGGAGGACGACCAGCACGCTATTCGCCCTGGACGAGAACAGCTCGTCCTGCAACGCGAAAAGCTCCTTGCCGAGCTCCGTCAGCCGCGGCTCGGCCTTTTCGCGCGTCATGGTCTTCGGCGGCTCCGCCGAGATGTCGTCGAGGCGAACCTTGCCGCCTGGCCGGTCGAAGAACGCTTTGGGCATGGCTAGGTGATGATTGCGCCGCCGAGGCACACTTCGGCCTCGTAGAACACGACCGATTGTCCCGGCGTCACCGCCCACTGCGGCGCCTCGAAGTCGACCCGGATCTCGCTCTCCAGCACGCGCCCGAGCGTGCAGGACGCGTCGGCTTGTCGGTAGCGCGTTTTCGCCGTGACGCCTTTGTTTTCCGGCGCCCTTCCCGCGACCCAGGTCGCTTCTGCGGCAGTCAGGGCCTTCTTCATCAGCAGCGGGTGGTCGTGGTCCTGCACCACGATGAGCTCGTTCGACTCCAGGCGCTTGTCGGCGACGTACCACGCTCCCGCCTTCATCTTCGCCAGGCCGCCAATGCCGATGCCCTTCCTCTGCCCGATGGTGTAGAAGGCCAGCCCGATGTGCTCGCCGAGCACCCGGCCTTCCGGGGTCTTGATCGGCCCGGGCACCCTGGGCAGGTAGCGGTTCAGGAACTCGCGGAACGGCCGCTCGCCGATGAAGCAGATGCCGGTCGAGTCCTTCTTAGCGTGGTTGGCGAGGCCCGCTTCCAGCGCAAGGCGCCGCACTTCCGACTTCTTCAGCTCGCCGACCGGAAACATCACGCGCGCGAGCTGCTCCTGGTTCAGGCGGTGCAGGAAGTAGCTCTGGTCTTTCGCCGTATCGTTTCCCCGGAGGAGCCGGAAACGATTTTCGGAAAAACCGGTCCGGGCGTAATGCCCGGTGGCGATTTTCGAAGCGCCCAGGCGCATGGCGTGGTCGAGAAACGCCTTGAACTTGATCTCGGCGTTGCACAGCACGTCCGGGTTGGGCGTGCGTCCGGCGGAGTATTCGCGCAGGAACTCGGCGAACACCCGGTCCTTGTACTCGGCCGAGAAGTTGACCGCCTCGAGGTCGATACCGATCACATCGGCGGCGGCCGCCGCGTCGACCAGGTCCTGCCGTGTCGAGCAGTACTCGTCGTCGTCATCGTCCTCCCAGTTCTTCATGAAAAGCCCGACCACGTCCCAGCCGGCGCGCTTGAGGAGGAGCGCCGCGACGGCGGAGTCGACCCCGCCCGACATGCCGACCACGACGCGCTCAGGCATATTCGCTGGAGAAGATCTCGAGCGGGAAGCTGCGCCCCGCGAGGTAGTCGTCGACGCAGCGCTGCACGAGCGGCGAGCGGTGCTGCGCACGCCGCTCGAGGAGCTCCTCGCGCGAGAGCCAGTGCAGCGCCACGATCTCCCGATCGAGCGGCCGCTCCTCGACGCCCTCGACGCGGCCGCGAAAGCAGAAGCGCAGGAAGGTCACGTCCTTCGGGGCGTAGTGCCAGCGGTAGATGCCGACGAGCGCGGTCGGCTCGAAGCGGTGCGCCGTCTCCTCGAGCACTTCACGCCGGCACGCGGCGACGAGCGACTCGCCGGGGTCGAGATGTCCGGCAGGCTGGTTCAGCACCAGCCTGCCTTCGATGCGCTCCTCCACGAACAGAAAACGGCCGTCGCGCTCGACGACGGCTGCGACCGTCGCCGACGGCTTCCACATAGTCATGCGGCTTTCTTGGTGTTCTTCCGGATGAACTCGGCCATGCGGGCGACTCCGGCCTCGATCGCCTGCTTGGAGGCGGCGTAGGAGAAGCGCACGTGCTGCCCCTCGCCCGGGACGCGCGAGCCGAAATGGATGTCGGCGAGCAACGCGACGCCCGCTTCGTTCAGCAGGCGCTTCCTGAACTCTTCGGAGTCCTGCGCCCCGACCAGGCGGCAGGCTTCGGTGAGGTTCGGCCAGACGTAGAAGGCCCCGCCGGGCTTCAGGCACTTCACGCCGGGGACCTGGTTCAGAAGCCCGACGATGAGATCGCGCCGCTCCTCGAAGCTCCTCTTCATGGCTTCGGCCGCGTCCTGCGGGCCGTTGATCGCCTCGACCGCCGCCCACTGGCTGATCTGCGAGGCGCAGGAGTCGGTGTTGGTGATCCAGCGGGTGAAGACCGGCGCGAGCGCCGGGTTGGACGTGAGTCCGATGCGCCAGCCGGTCATGGCCCAGGTCTTCGAGGCGCCGTCGGAGATGATCGTGCGCTCGTACAGGCCCGGGACCTGCGCGATCGAGAAGAACTCGCCCGAATAGGCGAGGCGAGAGTAGATCTCGTCCGCGTAGACCCAGACCTGGGGATGCTTCTTCAGAACCGCGGCGATGTCCTCGAGCTCCCGGCGCGAAAGCAGGCCCCCGGTCGGGTTATGCGGGTAGTTGAGGATGAGAAGCCTGGTCCGCGGCGTGATGAGCCGCTCGAGCTCGGCGGGGTCGAACGAAAAGCCCCGCGCCTCGTGCAGGTGGATCGGCACCGGCCGCGCCCCATGCGCCAGGATCTGCGATTCGTAGATCGGAAAGCCGGGATTGGGGTAGATCACCTCGTCCCCGGCGCCGTAGTCGGTGGTTGAAAGGATGGCGTAAGCAATGAAGGGCTTGGCGCCGGCGCCGACCACGATGTCCTGTGCCCGGATGGGCAATCCGCCGCGCATCGCCGCCATGTATCGCGCGGCCGCCTCGCGCAGCTCGTCGATGCCGGCGGAGGGCGTATAGCCATGCTTGCCGCCTTTGATGGCGCGGATCGCCGCCTGCTGCACGTTCTCGGGGGCGGGAAAGTCCGGCTGGCCGATGCAGAAGCTGATGATGTCGCGCCCCTGGCGCGCGAGCGCGTTCACTTCCGCGAGCACGACGAAGGCGTTCTCGGTGCCGAGGCTGCCGGCGCGTTTGCTGATCTCGGGCATAAATGGGGTCAGATCAAATTTTCCAGAGCCCGCGATTGTAACGGGGTAACATGCGGCGCCAAAGTCGATTTGCCCATTCATGCTCATCAACTGCGTCGTCTACCAGGAGGGCCGCAAGCTCGCCGACATCGACTTTCGCGAGATCCACAGCTATCTCGCGCGACCGGGCTGCTTCGTCTGGGTCGCGCTCAAGGATGCGACCGACGCGGAGCTCGAGCAGATGCGCGAGGAGTTCGACCTGCACCCCCTCGCGGTGGAGGACGCCCGCCACGGCCACCAGCGGCCCAAGATCGAGGAGTACGGCGACCAGCTGTTCGTCGTGGTGCACACGATCGAGGTCGCCGGCGACGAGTTCAACGTCGGCGAGGTCAACATCTTCGTCGGGCGCAACTTCGTGTTGTCGGCGCGCAGCCGCACCGAGCGTGGCTTCTTGGAGGTACGCGCGCGCGCCGAGCGCGAGCCCGAGCTCCTCAGGCACGGCGCCGGGTTCGTGCTGTACGTCCTCATGGACGCGGTGGTCGACCGCTATTTCCCGGTGCTCGACGCCATCGAGGCGCAGCTCGAGAAGATCGAGGACCGGCTCTTCGTCAGCAGCTCGCCGCGGGAGAACATCGAGGCGCTCTACTACGTGAAGCAGAGGCTGGGCACGCTCAAGCACGTGGTGGCGCCGCTCCTCGAGAACGTCGGCAAGCTCTACGGCGGACGCGTGCCGATGGTCTGCACCGGCCTGGGCGAGTATTTTCGCGACGTTTACGACCATCTCATCCGCATCAACCAGTCGATCGACGCCGCGCGCGAGACCGTGAACACCGCGATCCAGGTCGCGCTCGCAGTGGTCAACATGGGGCACGGCGAGATCACCAAGCGCCTCGCCGCCTACGCCGCGCTGGTGGCGGTCCCGACGATGATCGCCGGGGTCTACGGCATGAACTTCAAGCACATGCCGGAGCTCGACTGGTCGCTCGGCTATCCGGTGTCGATCGGCCTGATGGCCGGGATCGACGCTTTCCTCTTCACCCGCTTTCGCAAGGCGGGCTGGCTGTAAGGATCAACCGACGGTCTTGAGGACCTCGGCGACCGTGCCGAACATCCGGTCGAGGTGCTTCTTCTGCGCGATGAGCGGCGGGCAGAACGCCACCGAGTCGCCCACCGGGCGCACGAACACGCCGCGGTCCCAGCATTTCTCGAACGTCTCGTAGCCGCGCTCGCCGACAGCGCCCGGGCGCGAGGCGAGCTCGATTGCGCCGATCAGGCCGAGGTTGCGGCAATCGACGACGTTCGACAGCCCCTTGAGCGAGTGCACGCCCTCCTCGAAGTACTTTGCCTGGAGCGCCTGGAACAGGTTCTCTTCCTCGTAGGTGTCGAGGGCGCCGAGCGCCGCGGCGCAGGCGAGCGGGTGGCCGGAGTACGTGTAGCCGTGGAAGAACTCCATGCCCGCGGCCTGCGAGCCCATGAACGTCTGGTAGATGCTGTCGCGCACCAGCACGCCGCCGAGCGGCACCGCGCCCGAGGTGATGCCCTTGGCGAAGGTGATGAGGTCGGGCTTGATGCCCAGGTGCTGCGCCGCGAAGGTCGCGCCCAGGCGTCCCCAGCCGGTGATCACCTCGTCGAAGATGAGGAGGATGCCGTGCCGCGTGCAGATGTCGCGCAGCCGCTCGAGATAGCCCTTGGGCGGAACGAGCACGCCGCCCGAGGCCGCCACCGGGTCGACGATCAGCGCCGCGATGTTCGAAGCGTCGTGCAGCGGGATGATGCGGCTCTCGAGCTCGTCGGCGAGCTCCGCGCCGTGGTCGGGTTGTCCCCGGGAAAAGGCGTTCCTCGAAAGATCGTGGGTGTGCCGCAGGTGGTCCACGCCCGGCATCAGCATGCCGCTGTAGGCCTTGCGGTTCGCCGCCACGCCGCCGACCGAGGTGCCGCCGATGTTGACGCCGTGGTACGAGCGCTCGCGGCCGACGAAGCGCGTGCGCGTGCCCTGGCCGCGCAGGCGATGGTACGCGACCGCGATCTTGAGCGCGGTGTCGACCGCCTCGGAGCCCGAGTTGGTGAAGAACACCTGCTGCATGCCCTGCGGCGCGATCGCCGCGATGCGCTCGGCGAGGCGGAAGGGCAGCGGATGGCCCAGAGCGAACGACGACGCGAAGTCGAGCTCGGCTGCCTGGCTCCTGATCGCCTCCACGATGCGGGGCCTGCCGTGCCCGGCGTTGACGCACCACAGCGTCGCCAGGCCGTCGAGCACCTCGTTGCCTTCGACGGTCGTGAAGTACATGTCCTTCGCGGAAGCGATGAGGCGCGGCTTCGCCTTGAACCGCCGGTTGTCGGTGAAAGGCATCCAGTAGTGCTGGAGGTTGACGGAGCTCATGGCCTTCAGGTCGGCGCGTGCGTTCATGGTGCCACCCTACGCTTTCTTTTTGACAGCTAGAGGGTCCATTCTGCGCGCAACACCTCCCAAGGAACTAGGACACGGTTGTCACTGCCGCGCAGGATCACCCCCAGGGCGGACAACTGTGTCACATCCGTATGCACATTCTTGTAGTCGCGCCGCAGCCGCTTCGCCAGCTCGTAGATCGAGAGGGGTCCCGAGCGCCGCAGCGCCTCGAGCAGCGCCCAGCGCGCCGGGGACAGGGCCTGCACCAGCTGCGGCAGACCTGGCAGCGAAAGCACGTTCAGCGTCTTCACCGGACGACCCTCGGCGCGGCGGTTCCATGCCGCCTCGAAGCGGTCGAGCGCGTCGGCGGCCGGGCCGATTCGAAGTTCGAGAACCTTAGGCAAGCGACCCTCCGGCGGCGCGCACGTCCTCCTCGAAGTCGTAGCGCAGCTGCTCGACCGACCTGAACTGGTACGGCAGCCATTTGCCGCCGCGCACGCGGCGGCGCCCGTTCGAGTACTCCACCAGATCGCCGTAGCGCAGCCGATAATCAGATTCGCCGTCGAATTCCAAGATTAGAAGAGCGTCTCGGAGCATCACGGTTTCGCGCACCATATATGGCTTATCGTACCATATATCGGGTGCGGTAAAATGCGCCGGTGAAGGACTTCTTCAACCTGTACCGGCACGGCTTCGCGCGCGTGGCGGTGGCGACGCCGATCGTGCGCGTCGGCGACCCGCGGCACAACGCCGAGGCGACGCTCGAGCTGATCGAGCGCGCAGCCGCCGAGCGCACCGCGCTGGTGGTGTTCCCCGAGCTCGGGCTCACCGCCTACACCTGCGACGACCTTTTCCACCAGCGCGCGCTGATCGACGAGGCCGAGCGCGCCCTCGCGCGGCTGATCGAGCGCACGAGGAGGCTCCCGATCGCCGCGCTGGTCGGACTGCCGGTGACGGTGAACGGCCTGCTGTACAACTGCGCCGCGCTGCTCTGCCGCGGCCGGCTGGTGGGCGTGGTGCCGAAGACCTATCTGCCGAACTATCGCGAGTTCTACGAGGCGCGCTACTTCACGCCGGGCGACGCCGCTGCATGCGCCGAGATCGAGCTCGCCGGACAGTCGACCGCGTTCGGCACCGGCCTGCTTTTCCGCGTCCCGGAGCAGCCCGGTTTCGTTTTGCACGTCGAGATCTGCGAGGACCTGTGGGTGCCGACGCCGCCGTCGTCTTTCGCGACGTTGGCGGGCGCCACCGTAGTCGCGAATCTTTCGGCGTCGAACGTCGTGATCGGCAAAGAGGGCTATCGCCGCCAGCTGGTCGGCAACCAGTCGGCGCGCTGCCTCGCCGCCTACCTCTACAGCGCCGCCGGCATGGGGGAGTCGACCACCGACCTCGCCTGGGACGGGCATGCGCTCATCTATGAGAACGGCACGCTGGTCGCGGAGTCCCGCCGCTTCGCCGACACGCAGCAGCTCGCCGCGGCCGACATCGACCTCGGACGCCTCGCGGCGGACCGCATGCGCCAGAACACCTTCGGCGATGCGGCACGGCGCCATCAGGAGGACGTGCGCCGCTTCCGTACCGTCGATTTCTCGCTGCCTTCTCCGGGCGGAAAGCTGCCCCTGGAACGACGCGTGGATCCGCTGCCGTATGTTCCGAGCGATCCCAGAACGCGCGATGCCCGCTGCGAGGAAGTGTTCCGGATCCAGGTGAACGGGCTCGCCACCCGGATGCGCGCCACGGGCGGCAAGAGGCTGGTGATCGGCGTCTCGGGCGGCCTCGACTCGACGCACGCGCTGCTCGTGTGCGCGCGGGCAATGGATCACCTCAAGCTGCCGCGCAAGAACATCCTCGCCTACACCATGCCGGGCTTTGCCACCTCGAGCCGCACCAAGAACCAGGCCTGGCAGCTCATGCGCGCGGTCGGCTGCAGCGCCGAGGAGATCGACATCAAGCCCTCGTGCATGCAGATGCTGAAGGACCTCGGCCATCCCTACGCGAAAGGCCGCAAGGTCTACGACATCGCCTTCGAGAACGTGCAGGCGGGCGAGCGCACGAGCCATCTCTTCCGGCTCGCCAACCAACACGGCGGCATGGTCGTCGGCACGGGCGACCTCTCCGAGCTCGCGCTCGGCTGGTCGACCTACGGCGTCGGCGACCACATGTCGCACTACAACCCGAACGGCAGCGTGCCCAAGACGCTGATCAAGTTCCTGGTCGCCTGGGTGGCGGAGTCCGACGAGCTCGGCCCGGACGTGAAGCGGGCGCTGCGCCGGGTCCTCGAGACCGAGATCAGCCCCGAGCTGGTTCCGGGCAACCAGGCCACCGAAAGCGTGGTCGGGCCCTACGAGCTGCAGGACTTCAACCTCTACCACGTGCTGCGCTTCGGTTACGCCCCGACCAAGATCGCGTTCCTCGCCTGGCACGCGTGGCGCGGCAAGTACAGGCTGCGGGAGATCAAGAAGTGGCTCGGAGTGTTCCTCAAGCGGTTCCTGGAAACCAGCCAGTTCAAGCGCAGCGCCGTGCCCAACTCGCCGAAGGTCGGCTCCGGCGGCTCCCTCTCGCCCCGCGGCGACTGGCGCGCGCCGTCGGACGGCAATGCAAGTATTTGGTTGAAGAACCTCGCCGAAGTCCCTGACAGGGATTAACAGCCGCCGAGGCGCCGGTCAAAGAGTTTCAGTGGCGCCGCGCTTTCGCGACTTTGGCGCGGGCCCCTCACACATCCTGACCCCGCGCCACGCTCCGATGCGGTCCAATCGCTCGCCATGGACTGCATCGCCAAATTTCGAGCCGCGCTTCTGATCTTGGCCTTCGTCCCGTCGCTCTCCCGGGCAGCCGACCCCTGGGAAACCACCGATTACGCCCTCGCGGGCGCCACCCTCGCCGCCCTCGCGGTCGACTGGGGGCAAACGCGCTACATCGCGAAGAATACGCACCGCTATAACGAGACGAATCCGATGCTTGGGGCCACGCCCTCGGTCGGGAAAGTCGACACCTATTTCGTCGGCGCCATGGTCGGCACCGTCGCCCTGGCGCACGTGCTGCCGAGCGACTGGCGGACGCTGTTCCTCAGCGGTGTGTTGGCGGTGGAGATCGGCGCGGTCTCGCAGAACCGCTCCATCGGCATCAAGATGGCGTTCTAGGTTTTCAAGCGCGCCCTAGTCCTACCGGACTATGGCGTGTCGTAGACGTGTAGGACACACATGCCGCATGATGGCTACCTGTGTAGATCGCAGTCTACACAGCGACAACCGGGCGGCCGTCACGCTGTTACCAGCCCCAGTTCGAGAGACCGATCCACGATGCAGTCCGAGGGACCGGTCCACGTCAGGGCCAAACAAGGTGTAGTCGCAGTTGATCGCGCTTCGCTTCACGGAGGGCACGACTAGCGGTCGTGCCCTCTTTCTTCTACCTGCAGTTCCTCGCCGCGAAAAGATTATCGGCTGGCCGCCGGCGTGCCACTATCGTCGGGCGCGGGTTCGTGCTGTCGCGATCCTCGGAATCGGAAGCGGACCGGCGTCGACACCCCGTCGCCGGCGGGGGTGACACGCGAACGGGATGACCTTACACGCCGGCGACGAGAAAACTGCGAGCGTTGGCAAGGACTTGAATCGATGCCGCGGCGCGAGATGATTTCCCGGCGCGCTTCGCGTACGCTGATGCCGCGATGCGCAAGGTTTTGAAGGACCGGTCGGCACCTGACCGGAGCTTTCGCAGTCCCCCGATCTGGATCCACGTCTCCGAGGCCGGCAGATGGCTGCTCGCCCCGCGCGAAGCGCGAAGACGGGCCGTGATCCGGCTTCTCGACAAGGTCGAGAACGCGGCACCAGTCCCGCCGAAAACCGTAACCTAGGCCGCCCGGCGCGCGAGCTTCGGCAGCTCGCCGATCGCGGTCTTCACCGCATCCTCGACCCGCTCGAGAAAGACGAACTCGAGCTTCTTACGCGCTTCCGCCGGGACGTCCTCGAGGTCCTTCTCGTTGCGCTTGGGCAGCATCACCGTGCGGATGCCCGCGCGCAGCGCGGCGAGGGTCTTTTCCTTTACCCCGCCGATCGGCAGCACCAGGCCGCGCAGCGAGATTTCGCCGGTCATCGCCACGTCCGATCTAACCGGTTTTTCCGTCAGCAAGGAAACCAGAGCCAAAAACATGGCGACCCCGGCGCTCGGGCCGTCCTTGGGCGTCGCGCCCGCCGGAACGTGGATGTGCACGTCGGTCTTGTCGAACGGGTCGCCGAGGAAGTTGCGCGCGAGCGTCAGCGCCGCGGTGGCGGACTCCTTCATCACGTCGCCGAGCTGTCCGGTGAGAATCAGCTTCCCGCTGCCGGGGACCTTGGAAGCCTCGATGAAGAGGATATCGCCGCCCACCGGCGTCCAGGCGAGCCCCGTGGCCACGCCCGGCACGGCGGTGCGCTGCGCCACCTCGTTCTCGAAGCGCCGCGCGCCGAGGAGAGCGTGCAGATCCTCCGGCTTGATTTCCAGCTTGCCTGAAAAACCTTCGGCGATCTTCATGGCCGCAGACCTCAGGACAGCTCCGATCTCGCGCTCGAGATTGCGCACGCCCGCCTCGCGCGTGTAGTCGCCGATGATCGACCGCAGGGCTTGGTCCGTGATCTTCACATTCTCGACAGAAGAATCCGCACTTTTGAGGCCGTTGGCTTCCATCTGGCGCTTCACCAGGTAGCGCTTCGCGATCTCGAGCTTCTCCTCCTCGGTGTAGCCGGGCAGCTGGATGATCTCCATGCGGTCGCGCAGCGGCCCGGGAATGGTGTCGAGCATGTTGGCGGTGGTGATGAACATGACCTTCGAAAGGTCGAAGTCCACCGCGAGGTAGTTGTCGCGGAAGTGCGAGTTCTGCTCCGGGTCGAGCACTTCGAGCAGCGCCGAAGACGGGTCGCCGTGGAAGCCGCCCTGCCCGAGCTTGTCGATCTCGTCGAACATCAGCACGGCGTTCTTCGACTCGGCGCGGCGGATCGCCTGGATCACGTTGCCCGGCAGGGCACCGATGTAGGTCCTGCGGTGACCGCGGATTTCGGCCTCGTCGTGCACGCCGCCGAGCGCAATGCGCTGGAATTTGCGGCCGGTGGCACGCGCGATCGACTGGCCGAGCGAGGTCTTGCCGACGCCCGGCGGGCCGACGAAGCACAGGATCGGGCTCTTGCCCGACGGGTTCAGCTTCCTCACCGCGAGATGCTCGAGGATGCGGCGCTTGATCTTGTCGAGGCCGAAGTGGTCCTCGTCGAGGACCTTGCGCGCTTCGGAGATGTCGATCGGCTTCCCTTCTTGGTTTTTCCACGGCAATTCCGCAAGCCATTCGAGATACGTGCGCAGCATCGAGCCCTCGGCGCTGCCCTCGCCCATGCGCTGCAGGCGTTTCAGCTCCTTGACCGAGTGCTTGTAGATGTCCTCGGGCATGCCGGCGGCGTCGATCGACTTCCTGAGCTCCTCGATCTCGGCGGCGCTATCGTCGCCCTCGCCGAGCTCTTTCTGGATCTGGCGCATCTGCTCGCGCAGCACATGCTCGCGCTGGCGCTCGTCGAACTGCTTCTTGGTCTTCTCGCCGATCTCCTTGGAGATGCGCAGCACGCCGACCCGCTCGGAGAGAAGCTCGAGCACCTTGTCGAGGCGCCGCTTGAGATCGAAGGTCTCGAGGAGGTCCTGCTTGTCCTCGTTCTTGACGTCGAGGAGGTTGGCGACCATGTCGGAAAGCAGCGCCGGCGAGCTCAGCTGCTGCACCACCACCGCGAGCTCCTCGGGCGCGTTGGGCAGGAGCTGGATCGCCTCGACCGCCTGCTGCTTCAGCTGGAGGAAGCGCGCTTCGATCTCGGGCGAGGCGCTCTCGTCCTGCTTGACCATCTCGACCCGCGCCACGATGTACGGCCAGCCCTCGAGGAACTCGAGCACGCGAAAGCGCGACAGCCCCTGAACCACCAGGTGATGCGTGCCTTCGGCGCCGGTGATGTAGCGCACCACCTGGCCGGCGGTGCCGACCCAGTAGAGGTCCGCGGGCTTCACCTCGTTCTTCTGCGGGTCACGCTGCAGGAGGAAGCCGACCTTCTGCTCGCTGCGCACCGCCTCCTGCGCTGCCGCGACCGAGGTCGCCCGCCCCACCGTGATGGGGGAAATCACGCCCGGGAAGAGCACCGTGTTGCGCATCGGAATCAGGATGAGCGCGTCCGCCGGCAGCGGCTTCGAGCTCGCCGCGCTCCCGGACCCGGCGCCGGAGGCGGGCTGCCGATCCTGGTTTTCGTTGGAGAGCACCTTGGGGTTCATGCGCCTTCCTTCCTGCGAAACGATAGGGTGAGCACGCCGTCGGCAAGCCGCTTGCCCGAGAGCTCGATCGGCGAGCGCGCCGGCAGCGCGAGGCGCCGTTCGAAGCGACCGTACGGAATCTCCAGGCGGTGGATCTGCGAGCCGGTCTCGCGGCACGGGAGCGGCCGCAGCGCCGAGACCACGACCGCGTCGGGCTCGAGCGCGATCGTGATCGACTCGGGCGTTACCCCCGGGAGCGCGATGTGAACGTCGAGGCGCTCGGCCGACTCCACCACGTCGACCGGGGGCTCCCAGGTGTGGGCGGATTCCGCGCCGGCGACGCGGAAGAATTGGCGGTGCAGACGGTCGGCCTGCTCGAGGAGCGAGAGCGCCTCGCCCCACATCCAGCTGGAAAAATCGCGCGATCTCACGGGCGGTAAATGGCGGCGGGAGGGAAGGGAATCAAGCCCGCCGCAAGAATTACGCCCGTTTTCAGCCCTTTACGACAGGCAAAACGAAAATCTTCTAGCGCCTGGGCTTCTTGTAGGCCGGCTTTCTCTGAGGATTGAACACCGGCGCGCGCTCGTCCTTGTGGCGATAGTTGATGCGCCCGCGGGTCACGTCATAAGGCGACATCTCGAGCCGCACGCGGTCGCCGGCAAGGATGCGAATACGGTTCTGACGCACGCGCCCGCCGGCATAGGCGAGCACGCTCGCGCCGTTTTCCAGCTCGACGCGGAACTGGGTGTTCGGCAGCACTTCCTGGACGGTACCGTCCATTTCCAGCATTTCTTCCTTGGCCACGATAACCTCTGGCGCTCCCGAGAGCGCGTTGAACTGCCCGCTGTTGACCTTCAGGGTCCGGAACTTCGGAGGGGCCGCGATTATACCTGCTCGAGCAGCCACTTCCGGAATGCTGCCACGGCTGGCCTGTCCGCAATAACCTCGGGACAGACAAGGTAATAGGCCGACTGGGGCTTCATCTCGATCTTGAACGGCGCGCACAGCCGGTTCGAGGCGAGATCCGCATCGACCAGGGGCCTGAGGGCGAGCGCGACGCCGAGCTTCTGCGACGCGGCCTCGAGCGAAAGGATGTTCGACGAGAAGCGCGGCCCGCGGCTCGCGTCGACCCGCTCGCCGACGCCGGCGTTCTCGAGCCAGCGCTGCCAGGCGTTGCCGCCCGCGACGAGCTCCATCGCGTCGTCGTGCAGCAGGACCTGGTGCGCGAGGTCGGCGGGCTCGCGGATGGGCGGATCGCCCTTTGCGAGCTCGGGGCTCGCCACCGCGGTCATCGACACGCCGAAGAGCCGGTCGGCGCGATAGCCCGGATAGTGTCCGCCGCCGAGGTGGATCTCGACGCCCGAGGCGTCCTCGCGCAGGTCGAGGCCGCTCACCAGCGTCGGCGAATCGAGCGCGCCGGCGTCGACCATCTTGCTCGAGGCGAACACGCGCAGCTCGATCTTGGGCTCGCGCCTGGCGAAGTCGGCGAGGCGCGGCATGAGCCAGCGCGCCGTAAACACCGGCGGCGCGGTGATGAGGAGGTCGGCCTCCTCGGCGCGCTCGCGGATCATTTCGACCGCGGCGGCGAGGGAATCGAAGCCTTCGCGCAGCCGCGGCAGGCAGGCGCGCGCCGCCTCGGTGAGCTGCACCCGCCGGCCGGCGCGGCGGAAGAGCTCCACGCCGAGGTATTCCTCGAGGCTCTTGATCTGGTGGCTCACCGCGGCCTGCGTGATCGAGAGCTCGTTCGCCGCGTCCTTGAACGACAGGTGGCGCGCGGCGGCCTCGAATACGCGCAATGCATTCAGCGGCGGCAGCCGGTAAATCACGAGGAAATTCGCACGCTCACTGATGAGTTTTTCTTATGCAAGACTTGATAAACGATCGTTTGTTTGTTGCCGGACGCGGCCTTATCTTCCACTGCATGAAAAAGGCCCGAATCCCCCTCCCCACGGCCGAGGAATTGTACGCGCTGGAAAGGCGCGCTCGTCGCGAGCGCGCCCGCTCCGTGGCCGCGCTGTTCAGCTCGATCTATGAAAGAGCGCACTCGGCCCTCACTGCAAAGGTGGTGCACCATGCGTAACGAAATCATGACGCCGTTCTGGAAAAACGCCCTCGCTTCCCTGCCCGCCGAGGTGCGCTCGCGCTATGCCTGCGACATCGCGGCCGCGGAACGCTGGGAACTGCGCATCGACAAAGCGCTCAAACGCTGGACGCGCGCAAGAACCGCGCTCTCGAAGGCAGTCCACGCGGCATAACAGCTTGCCTCGCCGTCCGGGCGAATCCGAAGCCTCCTCCTCCTCCTCTGGCTAGGGGAGCCCGGCCGGCGAGCATTTAACACAAAGAAGGACAAGAAGGAGAAGCACAAAAAAGGGCCCGAGCGGCCCTTTTCTTTTGTCTGTTGGTTTGCCGCTGACTCAGTACTTGATCTGGAAAATGCAGCGCTGGTCGCGGAACTCGGGGCACACGCCGCGAAGGAACGGCACGAGCGTAGCGGCGGCCTCGGGCCGCGGCTCGGCGGTGCCGGAGAGCGCGAGGCCGCCCTGCGGCGACCACGTTCCGCCGCCCGTAACGCGCAGCGGCCCGTCCAGCGTGCCAAGCTCGATGTCGACGCGGCTTCCCGCGCCGCGCAGCCGGGCGACCTGCGAGCCGAGCTCGACGCCCGAAGCGCGCGCGAAGCGGATATCGCGCCACTCCACCGTGGCGAGGCCGAGGACCGAGTCGCCTTCGAGCCGCAGGTCGTCGGACTGGACGCGCACGCGTCCACTGGGTCCCATGATCTCGAGCGGCGGCGCGAGCGTCCCGAGCGCCTTGGCGGGCACCTCGAGCGCCAGGTCTTTCAGCGTCACGGCGTACGGCGAGAGCTCGACCCGGATCGGCTTCGGGCTTTGGTTGACGGTCATGTCGGCGGCCAGCCTGCCGCGCAGCAGCGCCGTGGGGTGGCTCTTCCAGCGCACCGAGCCCAGGTCGAGAAATTCACCGGCGCGTGTGCGTGCATAGAGCCGTCCGCTCCCCGACCAGGCCGAACCCGCCGCATCGCGCAACTCGAGCCGCTGCTGGGACGCGCGCGCGACGCTCTGGGCGAGCCACGCCGCGGGCGCAAGGGCGACGAAAGCGATCACGTATGCGGCCAGTCCCCAGGCCGCGTACAGTGCCAGCCCGCGAGCGCTCATCGCTTGGCAGCGGCCCCCAGGGCGACGAAGCTCGCTTCGGCGCGCACCGCGCCCGGCGTGTCCAGCGCGCTGATGCGGCACCTTTCGAGGCGGGCGCCGGCTTCGCGCTGGGCTTCGGTCACCCAGCGCAGCCACTCGTCGAAATTCGCGCTGGCGACGAGGACCGTGGCGCGCTCGCCGGAGGCGGCGTCGATCCGCTGCACCGATTTCGCGAACGGCGCGCGCTGCACCGACGATTGAAGGAGCACCCTCAGGTCGCCGCCCTGCGCCGCGGCGCCGGCGGTTTTGCGCAGCGCCGCGATCTCGGACTGCTGCGCGCGCATGAGCTCGGCCTGGGCGCGCAGCCTCGGCAGCGTGGCCGAAAGCCGCCCGCTCGCGGCAAGGCCCGGCTGCCACAGGAGGACGACCAGCGCGACCAGCGCGACGGCGAGCGCGCCTCCGGCGAGGAGCGCGCGCTCGCGCGGGGCACGCTCGTTCCAGAATTCGCGCAGGCGCTGGGGATTCATTTTGTTCCCGGCACGGCAGCGATCAGCCGCAAGGCGCCGGCGGCGCCTTCCTCCACGCGAATCTCCAGACCCGGCACGCTCGCTCGGGCGCGAAGCTGCGTGGCGAGCGCGGCAGCCTGGCTCGGTTCGCGAGCCCGCAGCGACACCGAGAGCCGTGCGTTCTCGTAGTCGATGGCTTCAATGCGTTGCGCGCCCACCTCGGG
>DATLUZ010000239.1:0-43011 GCA_035577785.1 Burkholderiales bacterium
GAGATGGTGATGCCCGGGGACAACATCAAGATGGTGGTGACGCTGATCACGCCCATCGCCATGGAGCAGGGCCTTCGCTTCGCCATCCGCGAGGGCGGCAAGACCGTCGGCGCCGGCGTCGTCGCCAAGATCATCGAGTAAATAGGAATAGAGGCGCAAAGGCAGAAAATGCAAAGCCAAAGAATTCGCATCCGGCTGAAAGCCTTCGATTACCGGCTGATCGACCAATCGGCCCTGGAAATCGTCGACACGGCCAAGCGCACGGGTGCGGTGGTTCGCGGCCCGGTGCCGCTGCCGACGCGCAAGCAGCGCTTCGACCTGCTGCGCTCGCCGCACATCGACAAGGCCTCGCGCGACCAGCTCGAGATCCGCACGCATTTGAGGCTGATGGACATCATCGACCCGACCGACAAGACGGTGGACGCGTTGATGAAGCTCGATTTGCCCGCAGGGGTAGACGTAGAAATTAAGGTGCAGTAGCCGGCCTGATTTTTAGGCGGCAGTTTGCCGGCCAATTGAAGCTGGCGCCCCGCGAGAACCACTCGAGGGGTCAACCAAAAGAGGACGTTATGACCATAGGACTTGTCGGCCGCAAGGTCGGCATGACGCGCATCTTCACCGACGACGGCGTGACGCTGCCGGTGACGGTGCTCGACGTCTCCGACAACCGCATCACGCAGATCAAGACCGCGGAGAAGGACGGTTACGCCGCCGTGCAGGTCGCGTTCGGCAAGCGGCGCGCCACCCGCGTGAATAAGGCACTCGCCGGCCATCTCGCCAAGGCGGCGGTGGAGGCCGGCCACGTGCTGACCGAGTTCCGGCTCGCCAAGCCCGAAGAGCTCGGTGAGCTCAAGGTCGGCGGCAAGCTCGGTGTGCAGGAGCTCTTCAAGGTCGGCCAGCGGGTGGACGTGCGGGGCGTCACCATCGGCAAGGGCTTCGCCGGCGTCATCAAGCGGCACCATTTCGGCGGGCAGAACGCATCGCACGGCAACTCGATCTCGCATCGGGTTCCCGGCTCCACCGGCCAGAACCAGAGCCCCGCGCACGTCTTCAAGGGCAAGCGCATGCCGGGTCACCTCGGCGACGTGCAGCGCACCATCCTGAACCTCGAGATCGTGCGCATCGACGAGGCGCGGCAACTACTCCTCGTCAAGGGCTCGGTGCCGGGTTCGAACGGCCGCGACGTGGTGGTGCGCCTGGCCGTAAAAGGCCAGAGAGCGCCGGTCAAGGCGCAGGCGCCCAAGCCCGCGGCTCAAGGCGCGCCCAGGCCCGCGGCGCAGTCGGCAAAACCCGCCGCCGCCCCGGCGAAGCCGCCGGCGCAGCCAGGCAAAGGCGCCGCTCCGGCGAAGGGTTGACGCGATGGAACTCAAGATGATCGGCAGTAAGGGCGCCGCCGGCACCGTCCAGGCGACCGACCAAGTCTTCGCGCGCGACTTCAACGAGGCGCTGGTGCACCAGCTCGTGATCGCCTTCCAGGCCAACGCGCGCATCGGATCGCGCGCGCAGAAGGACCGCGGCGCGGTGAACCACTCCACCAAGAAGCCGTGGCGGCAGAAGGGCACCGGGCGCGCCCGCGCCGGCATGACCTCGAGCCCGCTGTGGCGCGGCGGCGGCAAGATCTTTCCGAACTCGCCCGACGAAAACTTCAGCCAGAAGGTGAACCGCAAGATGTACCGCGCCGGAATGGCCGCGATCCTGTCGCAGCTCGCGCGCGAAGACCGGCTGCGCGTGGTGGACGAGTTCAAGGTGGACGCGCCGAAAACCAAGCTTCTGGCGCAGAAAGTGAAGTCGCTCGGATTTGAGGAGCTGCTCGTCATCACCACCGACGACGCCATGGACGAGAACCTGATGCTGTCGGCGCGCAACCTGCGCAACGTGCTCGTCATGTCGGTGCGCAACGCCAACCCGGTGGCTCTGGTGCGCTTCCCGAACGTGGTGCTCACGAAGGGAGCGGTGGCGAAGCTCGAGGAGATCCTGAAGTGAATGCCAAAACGGTGAGCGAAGCCGGGCAAGCGCCCGAGAAAAAGAAGGCGAAAAAGACACCGCAAAGCGCCGCACCGACCGCGCGGCGCTTCGCGGTCGACCGCCTCATGAACGTGGTGCTCGCGCCGGTGGTGTCGGAGAAGAGCACTTTCGTCGCGGACAGGAACCGCCAGTACGTGTTCCGCGTCGCCGACGACGCCACCAAGCCGCAGATCAAGGCGGCGATCGAGCTCATGTTCAAGACCAAGGTCGAGGGCGTCACCGTCTCGAACGTCAAGGGCAAGGAGCGCCGCTTCGGCCGCACCATCGGCCGCAAGAAGAGCTGGAAGAAGGCCTACGTGCGGCTCGCCGAGGGCCAGGAAATCAACTTCGCGGCCACGCAATAACCAGGAACCGCCATGCCTCTCCTCAAGGTCAAGCCCACCTCGCCCGGTCGCCGGGCCCTCGTGAAGGTCGTCACCCCCGAGCTGCACAAGGGTGATCCGCACTGGGCGCTTACGCGCTCGCAGATCCGGGGCAGCGGGCGCAACACGCACGGCCGCATCACGACCCGCCATCAGGGCGGCGGCCACAAGCACCACCTGCGCATCATCGACTGGCGCCGCAACAAGGACGCGATTCCGGCCAAAGTGGAGCGCCTGGAGTACGACCCGAACCGCAGCGCGCACCTCGCGCTCTTGCTCTACGCCGACGGCGAGCGCCGCTATGTCATCGCGGCGAAGGGCGTGCAGGCGGGCGCGCAGCTCATGTCCGGCGCGAATGCGCCGATCAAGGCGGGCAACGCGCTGCCGTTGCGCAACATTCCCGTCGGCACGATCGTGCATTGCGTGGAAATGCTGCCTGGCAAGGGCGCGCAGCTTGCGCGCTCGGCCGGGGCCGGCGTGCAGGTGCTCGCGCGCGAAGGCTCGTACGCGCAGCTGCGCCTGCGCTCTGGGGAGATCCGCAAGGTGCACATCGACTGCCGCGCCACCATCGGCGAGGCCGGCAACGCCGAGCACAACCTGGAATCGATCGGCAAGGCCGGCCGCGTGCGCTGGCGCGGCGTGCGGCCGACGGTGCGCGGCGTGGCGATGAACCCGATCGACCACCCGCATGGCGGCGGCGAAGGCCGCACCGCCGCGGCGCAACCCCCGGTGTCGCCCTGGGGCGTGCAGAGCAAGGGATTCAAGACCCGTCGCAACAAGCGGACGCAGGTCATGATCGTCCGTGACAGAAGGGTGAAATAAATGGCTCGTTCAATCAAGAAGGGACCGTTCGTCGACCACCATCTGATGGCGAAGGTCGACAAGGCCCGCGCCGGCAACGACAAGCGCCCGATCAAGACCTGGTCGCGGCGCTCGACCATCGTGCCGGACTTCGTCGGCCTGACCATCGCCGTGCACAACGGCAAGGCGCACATGCCGGTGTACATCACCGAGAACATGGTCGGCCACAAGCTCGGCGAGTTCGCGCTCACGCGCATCTTCAAAAGCCACTCGGCGGCGGGCAAGCGCACCGAGGAGGCGGTCGGTCGCGAGCGCCGGGCGCCCGCGGGCGCGCCGGGCGCCCCGGCCGCCCCGGCCGCGGCTGCCGGAGCCGCGGCGCCGGCTCCCGCGGCTCCGGCGGGGAAGAAGTAAGGAGAAGACATGGAAACCAAAGCCTCGCTGCGCGGTGCCCGGATGTCGGCCCAGAAGGGCCGGCTGGTCGCCGACATGATCCGCGGCAAGCCGGTCGACCAGGCCATCAGCATCCTCGCCTTCACGCCCAAGAAGGGCGCGGCGATCATGAAGAAGCTGCTCGAGTCCGCGATCGCCAACGCCGAGCACAACGACGGCGCCGACATCGACGCGCTCAAGGTGAAGACCGTGTTCGTCGAGCGCGGCATGTTCCTCAAGCGCTTCCAGGCGCGCGCCAAGGGCCGCGGCAACCGCGTGCTCAAGCACACGTGCCACATCTTTATTACGGTGGGTGACTGATGGGCCAGAAAATCAACCCGGTCGGCTTCCGGCTGGCGGTGAACCGCAACTGGAGCTCGAAGTGGTACGCGAACAAGAAAAGCTTCGGCCCGATGCTGGCCGAGGATATCAAGGTGCGCGATTTCCTGAAGAAGAAGCTGGCGCATGCCTCGGTCGGCAAGGTACTCATCGAGCGGCCGGCCAAGGACGCGCGCATCACCATCTTCTCCGCGCGGCCGGGCGTGGTGATCGGCAAGAAAGGCGAGGAGATCGAGGCACTGAAGGCCGAGCTGCGCCGCATCATGGGCGTGCAGCAGGTTCACGTGAACATCGAGGAGATCAGGAAGCCCGAGATCGACGCGCAACTGATCGCCGACTCGATCGCGCAGCAGCTCGAGAAGCGCATCATGTTCCGCCGCGCCATGAAGCGCGCGATGCAGAACGCGATGCGCCTGGGCGCCCAGGGCATCAAGATCATGAGCGCCGGGCGGCTGAACGGCGTCGAGATCGCGCGCACCGAGTGGTACCGCGAAGGGCGCGTGCCGCTGCATACCCTGCGCGCCGACATCGACTACGGCCAGGGCGAAGCGAAAACCAATTACGGCGTGATCGGCATCAAGTGCTGGGTCTACAAGGGCGAGATCGTGCCCAAGGGCGAAGCCCCCGGCGCCGCTGCCGCGCTCGCGGCCGCCGCGGCGCCGCCGCCCGAGGCCCCGGTCGAGCCCAAGCGCGCCAAGAGGCCGGCGCCGAAGGCGGGCGCCAAGCGGGGCGGCCCGCCGCGTCCGCGCCCGGACGGCGACAGGAAGGCCGCACCGCCCAAGACCACGGTCAAGAAGCCCAAGAAGGTCGTCGCCGGCAAGGAAGCGGGCGACGGCGAAAGCAAGGAAGAAAGCAAGGAATAGACACGGAATTGCCATGCTCCAGCCAGCACGAACGAAATACCGCAAGCAGCAGAAAGGCCGCAACACCGGCGTCGCCACGCGCGGCGCGCGGGTCGCCTTCGGCGAATACGGCCTGAAGGCGACGACGCGCGGGCGTCTGACCGCGCGGCAGCTGGAAGCTGCCCGCCGCGCGATGTCGCGCCACATCAAGCGCGGCGGCCGCATCTGGATCCGCGTGTTCCCCGACAAGCCGATCTCGTCCAAGCCGGCCGAGGTGCGCATGGGGAACGGCAAGGGCAACCCCGAGTACTTCGTGTCCGAGATCCAGCCGGGCAAGATCATCTTCGAGATGGACGGCGTCACGGAGGCGCTCGCCAAGGAAGCGTTCGCGCTCGCCGCGGCGAAGCTGCCGTTCCGCACCGTCGTCGCGCTGCGCATGCTGGGGCATTGAGCCGATGAAACCGAGCGAACTCAGAGAAAAGAGCGGCGAGGACCTGCAGAAGGAGCTCGAGGGGCTGCTGCGCGCCCAGTTCGGCCTGCGCATGCAGGTTGCCACGCAGCAGCTCGCCAACACCAGCCAGCTTAAGAAGGTGAAGCGCGACATCGCGCGCGTGCGCACCATCATGAAAGAGAAGGCGACGAAATGAGCACCGAAGCTGCGACGACCCCGGCGAAGAACCAGCGCAAGCTCGTCGGCCGGGTGGTGAGCGACAAGATGCAGAAGACCGTGACCGTGCGCGTCGAGCGCCGGGTGCGCGACCCGATGATGGGCAAGATCATCACCCGCTCGAAGAAGTACCACGCGCACGTGGAGACGAGCGAGTTCAAGGAGGGCGACCTGGTCGAGATCGCCGAGTGCCGGCCGCTGTCGCGCACGAAATCGTGGAAGGTGACCCGGCTGGTGGAGAAATCCAAGGCGGTTTGAGGTAGAATCGCGGTCCCCTCACTGCGGGGTCCAAAACTGCCGGGCTGCTTTAAGCGGGGCATCTCCCGCTTCTCGAGCGCGGCAAGTTGGAGTGGAGAGACAAATGATTCAGATGGAGTCCGTGCTGGACGTCGCCGACAACACCGGCGCGCGCTCGGTCCAGTGCATCAAGGTCATGGGCGGCTCGAAGCGGCGCTACGCCTCCATCGGCGACCTGATCAAGGTCAGCGTGAAGGAGGCCGCGCCGCGCGGTCGCGTGAAGAAGGGCGAGATCTACGACGCGGTCGTGGTACGCACGGCCAAGGGCGTGCGCCGCGCCGACGGCTCGCTCATCCGGTTCGACCGCAACGCCGCGGTGCTGCTCACGCCCAAGCTCGAGCCGATCGGCACGCGCATCTTCGGGCCGGTGACGCGCGAGCTGCGCACCGAGCGCTTCATGAAGATCGTCTCGCTCGCGCCGGAGGTTCTCTAAATGCAAAGGATCAGGAAAGGCGATGAGGTCGTGGTGCTGTCGGGGCGCGACAAGGGCAAGCGCGGCACGGTCATGCGCCGCATTGACGCGGACTACCTGGTGGTGGAGGGCGTGAACCGGGTGAAGAAGCATCAGCGACCCAACCCGATGAAGGGCATCACCGGCGGCATCGTCGACAAGGACCTGCCGATCCACATCTCCAACGTGGCGCTCTTCAATCCCGCGACCAAGAAGGCCGACCGCGTCGGCGTGAAGACGCTCCAGGACGGCCGCAAGGTGCGCGTGTTCAAGGACAACGGCGAGCAGGTGGACGCTTAACATGGCCAAGGACGAAAAGTCGAAGCAGGACAAGCCGGAGAAGAAGCCGGCGCCGCAGCAGCAACAACAACAGAAGCAGCCCAAGAAAGACGCTGCGCCGAAGAAGGAAGCCACCCCCGCCAAGAAAGAGACGGCGCCCGAGCTGCCGGCCCCGCCGGCGCGCCTCGCCGGCTACTACAAGGACAAGGTGGTGCCCGAGCTGATGCAGAAGTTCGGCTACAAGACCGTGATGCAGGTGCCGCGGCTGCGCAAGATCACCCTCAACATGGGCGTGGGCGAAACCACCACGGACAAGAAGATCCTCGACAACGCGCTCTCCGACATGACCAAGATCGCGGGTCAGAAGCCGGTGGTGACCAAGTCGAGGAAGTCGATCGCCAACTTCAAGGTCCGCGCCAACTTTCCGGTGGGCTGCATGGTGACGCTGCGCGGCGCGCGCATGTACGAGTTCTTCGACCGCCTGGTGAACATCGCCATGCCGCGGATCCGCGACTTCCGCGGCGTCTCCAACCGCGCCTTCGACGGCCGGGGCAACTACAACCTCGGCTTCAAGGAGCAGATCATCTTCCCCGAGATCGACTACGACAAGATCGACACGCTGCGGGGCATGAACATCGCCATCACCACCACGGCGAGAACCGACGACGAGGCGAAGGCGCTGCTGTCCGCGTTCCGCTTCCCGTTCAAGCACTGAAGGAACCAGCATGGCCAAGCTCGCAGTCGTACTACGCGACCAGAAGCGCCGCAAGATCGTCGAGAAATTTAAGAGCAAGCGCGCGGCGCTGCTCGAGATCATCGAAGACTCCCGCGCCTCCGACGAGGCCCGCGAGGAGGCTCGCGCCAAGCTGCAGAAGCTGCCGCGCGACGCCTCGCCGGTGCGGCTGCGCAACCGCTGCGCGCTGACCGGTCGGCCGCGCGGCGTGTACAGCAAGTTCGGCCTCGGCCGCAACAAGCTGCGCGACCTTGCCCTGAAGGGCGAGATCCCCGGCGTGATCAAGGCAAGCTGGTAGACATGAGAGCAAAGAGAGGCGCAAGGAGAGATCGATGAGCATGACCGATCCCATCGCCGACATGCTGATCCGGATCCGCAACGCCCAGATGGTCGGGCATACGGAGACGGTGATGCCGGCGTCCAAGCTGAAGAGCGCGATCGCCAAGGTCCTCAAGGACGAGGGCTACATCGAGGACTTCGCGCTGCGCGAGGGCGGGCACAAGGAGCTCGCCATCGCGCTCAAGTACTACGCCGGCAAGCCGGTGATCGAGCGTCTGGAGCGGGTATCGAAGCCCGGGCTGCGCGTGTACAAGGGACGCGACGACATCCCGCGCGTCATGAACGGCCTCGGCGTGGCGATCCTCTCCACCTCGCGCGGCGTGATGACCGATCGCAAGGCGCGCGCCGATGGCGTGGGCGGTGAAGTGCTCTGCATCGTCGCTTAGAGAAGATCATGTCGAGAATCGCCAAATATCCGGTTGCGCTGCCCAAGGGCGTGGAGCTCAACATCGCCTCCGGTCAGATCTCCATCAAGGGCCCGCTCGGCACGATTGCGCGCGCGGCCGATCCGAACGTCGAAGTGAAGAAGGACGGTGAGCAGATCCTGTTCAAGGCGCTGGGCAACTCGAATCACGCCAACGCGATGTCGGGAACCATGCGCGCGCTGGTGGCCAACATGGTCACCGGCGTCACCAAGGGCTTTGAGCGCAAGCTCGCGCTGGTCGGGGTCGGATTCCGGGCGCAGGCGCAGGGCGACAAGCTGAACCTGACGCTCGGCTTCTCGCACCCGGTCGTGCACCAGATGCCGAAGGGCGTCAAGGTTGTCACGCCTACCCAGACGGAGATCGTGATCACCGGCGTCGACAAGCAGCTCGTCGGCCAGGTGGCCGCCGAGGTGCGCGCCCACCGCCCACCCGAGCCCTACAAGGGCAAGGGCGTGCGCTACGTCAATGAAGTGATCGTGCTCAAAGAGACGAAGAAGAAGTAAGGGGCCCCATGAACGCCAAGAACATCGCGCGCCTGCGGCGCGCCCGGCAGACGAGGATCCGGATCCGCGAGAACGGCGCCGTGCGCCTCACTGTGCATCGCAGCAACGAGCACATCTACGCGCAGATCACCTCGCCCGGCGGCGACAAGGTGCTCGCCACCGCTTCCAGCGTGGAGAAGGACGTGCGCGGCCAGCTCAAGAGCGGCGGCAGCCGCAAGGCCGCCGAGCTTGTCGGCCAGCGCATCGCGGCCAAGGCGAAGGAGAAGGGGATCGATACGGTGGCGTTCGACCGCGCCGGGTACAAGTACCACGGGCGGATCAAGGCGCTCGCCGAAGCGGCGCGCAGCGGTGGACTGAAGTTCTAACGAGACACCCATGGCAAAGATCCAACCCAGGATGCAGCAGCAGGAAGAGCGCGGCGACGGCCTGCGCGAGAAGATGGTCGCGGTCAACCGCGTCACCAAGGTGGTCAAAGGTGGTCGAGTACTAGGCTTCGCCGCGCTCACCGTCGTGGGCGACGGCGACGGCGGCATCGGCATGGGCAAGGGCAAGGCGCGCGAAGTGCCGGTCGCCGTGCAGAAGGCGATGGAGGAGGCCCGGCGCAAGCTCTTCAAGGTGAAGCTGAAGAACGGCACGCTGCACCACGCCGTGACCGGGCGGTGGGGCTCGGCGCGGGTGCTGATGCAGCCGGCGCACGAGGGCACCGGGATCATCGCCGGCGGCCCGATGCGCGCGGTGTTCGAGGTGATGGGCGTCACCAACGTGCTCGCGAAGTGCTTCGGCTCCACCAACCCCTACAACGTGGTGCGCGCGACGCTGAACGGCCTGCAGGCGATGAATACGCCGGCCGAGATCGCGGCGCGCCGCGGCAAGTCGGTTGAGGAGATCACCGGATGAAAAAGATCAAGGTGAGGCTCGTCAAGAGCACCAACGGCTGCAAGCGCGGGCATCGGGACACGGTGCGCGGGCTGGGGCTGAAGAAGATCAACCACGTCTCGGAGCTGAACGACACGCCCGAAGTGCGCGGCATGATCAACCGGGTCGCCTACTTGGTTCGCATCGAAAGCTGATTCACATGAGACTGAATTCACTCAAGCCTGCCCCCGGGGCAAACAAGGACCGGCACCGCGTCGGCCGCGGCGGCGGCTCGGGCTGGGGCAAGACGGCCGGGCGCGGCCACAAGGGACAGAAGGCACGCTCGGGCGGTTTCCACAAGCTCGGCTTCGAGGGCGGCCAGATGCCGCTGCATCGGCGCCTGCCCAAGCGCGGCTTCACTTCGCTCACTCGCGACGACGTCGCCGAGGTGCGCCTGTCCGACCTCGAGAAGCTCGCCGTTGCGGAAGTCGACCTTGCCGCCCTGAGATCGGCCGGCATCGTCCCGCAAAGCGCGCTCGGCGCGAAGATCATCGTTTCGGGGAAGCTCAGCAGGAAGCTCTCCGTCAAGGGCGACGTCAAGGCCTCGAAGGGCGCGCGCGCGGCGATCGAGAGCGCCGGCGGGACGGTGGAGGTGCTCGAACCGAAGGTCGAAGCGAAGCCCAAGAAGGACAAAAAGAAGCCCAAGCCTGAGGCGAAAGGCGCGGAAGAGGGTCAGAAGGCCTGATGGCGAATCCGCTTCCCAACGTCGGCAAGGGCCAGAAGTACGGCGACCTGAAGAAGAGGCTCCTGTTCCTGCTGGGCGCCCTGGTCGTGTTCCGCATCGGGGCGCACATCCCGGTGCCGGGAATCGACCCGGTCAGGCTCGCCGAGCTCTTCGCCGGTAACCAGACCGGCATCCTGGGGATGTTCAACATGTTCTCGGGCGGGGCGCTGTCGCGCTTCACCATCTTCGCCCTGGGCATCATGCCGTACATCTCGGCCTCGATCATCATGCAGCTCATGACCACGGTGAGCCCGCAGCTCGAGCAGCTGCGCAAGGAGGGCGAGTCCGGGCGCCGCAAGATCACGCAGTACACCCGCTACGGGACGCTCTTCCTGGCGCTCTTCCAGGCCACCGGCATCTCGATCGCGCTCGAGTCGCAATCGGGCCTCGTGCTGGAGCCGGGCCTCATGTTCCGCATAACCGCGGTGACGACGCTCGTCACCGGCACCATGTTCCTGATGTGGCTCGGCGAGCAGATCACCGAGCGCGGCCTCGGCAACGGCATCTCGATCATCATCTTCGCCGGCATCGCCGCGGGCCTGCCGAACGCCATCGCCGGCACCCTGGAGCTGGTGCGCACCGGCTCGATGCACCCGCTCACGGCGCTTTTCATCGCCATGGCGGTGCTCGCGGTCACCGCCGTGGTCTGCTTTGTCGAGCGCGGCCAGCGCAAGATCCTGGTCAACTACGCCAAGCGCCAGGTCGGGAACCGGATCTACGGGGGGCAGAGCTCGCACCTGCCGTTCAAGCTGAACATGTCCGGCGTGATTCCGCCCATCTTCGCCTCGTCGCTGATCCTGTTCCCGGCGACGGCGCTCAACTGGTTCGGGTCCTCCGAGGGGCTGGTCTGGCTGCGCGACATCGCCGGCACGCTGAGCCCGGGCCAGCCTATCTACGTGATGCTGTACGCGGCGCTCATCATCTTCTTCTGCTTTTTCTACACCGCCCTGCAGTACAACCCGAAGGAGACGGCGGATAACCTCAAGAAGTCCGGGGCCTTTGTGCCGGGTATTCGCCCGGGCGACCAGACCGCGCGCTACCTTGAAAAAATCCTGACACGCCTCACTTTGGGGGGCGCGCTATACGTAACCGCGGTATGCCTGCTGCCCGAGTTCCTGATCCTGCGCTGGGGCGTGCCGTTCTATTTCGGCGGCACCTCGCTTCTGATCATCGTCGTGGTGACGATGGATTTCATGGCGCAGGTGCAGGCCTACATCATGACGCACCAGTACGAGAGCCTGCTGCGCAAGGCCAATTTCAAGGGCGGCCTGCCTGGCGGGGCGAGGTAAGGAGGCGGCGGAAGCCCCGATGGCCAAGGAAGACGTCATCGAGATGCAGGGCGAGGTGGTGGAGAACCTGCCGAACGCCACCTTCCGGGTGAAGCTGGAGAACGGTCACATCATCCACTGCTTCATCTCGGGGAAGATGCGCATGAACTACATCCGCATCCTGCCGGGCGACAAGGTGACGGTGCAGTTGACGCCTTATGACCTGACCAAGGGACGCATCACGTTCCGGGCGAAATAAACAGGAGAGATCCAGATGAAAGTGATGGCTTCGGTGAAGAGGATCTGCCGCAAATGCAAGATCGTGCGGCGCAAGGGCGTGGTGCGCGTGATTTGCGAGGACCCGCGCCACAAGCAGCGTCAGGGCTAGCCTTTGCCTTTTAAAGCCTTGACAAACCAGCTATAATTTCAGGTTCCCTATGGCACGCATTGCAGGCATCAACATTCCCAATCATCAGCACGCCGAGATCGCGCTCACCGCGATCTACGGCATCGGGCGCTCGCGCGCGCAGGCGATCTGCGCCGCGGCCGGCGTGCAGGGCAACCGCAAGATCAAGGACCTGAACGACGCCGAGCTCGACCGGCTGCGCGAGAGCGTGCAGCGGCTCACCGTCGAAGGCGACCTGCGCCGCGAAGTTCAGATGTCGATCAAGCGGCTGATCGACCTGCAGTGCTACCGCGGCTCGCGGCACCGCAAGGGCCTGCCGGTGCGCGGGCAGCGCACGCGCACCAACGCGCGCACGCGGAAGGGACCGCGCAAGGCCGCGGTCAAGCTGAACGTGCCAGTCGGAAAAGTAGCTTAAGGAAAACGCCCCAATGGCGAGTCGAAACGCACCCACTAGGCAAGAGCTGCAGCAGACCGCGCAGGCGCGCGCGCGCAAGAAGGTCAAGAAGAACGTCGCCGAGGGCATCGCTCACGTGCACGCGTCCTTCAACAACACCATCGTCACGATCACCGACCGCCAGGGCAACGTCCTTTCCTGGGCGACTTCGGGCAACGCCGGCTTCAAGGGCTCGCGCAAATCGACGCCGTTCGCGGCGCAGGTCGCCGCAGAGCGCGCCGGGCGCGCGGCCCAGGAATGCGGCGTGAAGAACATCGAAGTGCGCATCAAGGGCCCCGGCCCGGGCCGGGAGTCCGCGGTGCGCGCGCTTAACGCGATCGGCCTCAAGATCGGCAGCATCGCCGACGTGACGCCGATCCCGCATAACGGCTGCCGCCCGCCAAAGCGTCGGCGAGTCTGAGGCTCACACAGGGATAACGAATGGCCAGAGTTCTGGACGCGAAGTGCCGCCAGTGCCGCCGCGAAGGCGAGAAGCTCTTCCTCAAGGCGGAGAAATGCTTCACCGACAAGTGCGCCATCGAGCGGCGCGCCTATGCGCCGGGCCAGCACGGCCAGAAAAGCGGCGCGCGGCTCTCCGACTACGGCAAGCAGCTGCGGGAGAAGCAGAAGATGCGGCGCATCTACGGCCTGCTCGAGCGCCAGTTCCGCAAGACCTACGCCGAGGCGTCGCGCTCCAAGGGCGTCACCGGCGAGCGGCTGCTGCAGTTGCTCGAATCGCGGCTCGACAACGTCGCCTACCGCATGGGCTTCGGCGGCTCGCGCAGCGAGGCGCGCCAGATCGTGCGCCACAACGCCATCCTGGTGAACGGCAAGCGGGTCAACATCCCGTCCTACGAGGTGAGACCGGGCGACGTGATCGAGGTCGCGCCCAAGGCGAAGGAGCACCTGCGCATCAAGGCCTCGGCCGAGAACACCTCGTCGCGCGGCCTGCCCGAGTGGCTGGACGTCGACGCGAAGGCCTTGAAAGGGACGTTCAAGGCGCTGCCGCAACGCGCCGAGCTTTCCTCGACCATCAACGAGAGCCTCATCATCGAGCTTTACTCGAAGTAATTTCAGTACTTAGGACAGCGAAGACATGCCCCAATCGGGATTTCTGAAGCCGCGTATTGTTGACGTTCAAAACCTTTCGCCCAACCACGCCCGGGTGACGATGGAGCCGTTCGAGCGTGGCTACGGGCACACGCTCGGCAACGCGCTGCGCCGCGTGCTGCTCTCCTCCATGCCCGGCTACGCCCCGACCGAGGTGCAGATCGCCGGCGTGGTGCACGAGTACTCCACGCTCGACGGCGTGCGCGAGGATGTGGTCGACATCCTGCTCAACCTCAAGGGCGTGGTGTTCCGCCTGCATAACCGCGCCGAGGCGATCCTCACCCTGAAGAAGAACGGCGGCGGCAACGGCATGGTCACCGCGTCCGACATCGAGCCGGCGCACGACGTCGAGATCGTGAATCCCGACCACGTCATCGCCCACCTCGCCTCGGGCGGCAAGCTCGAGATGCAGGTCAAGGTCGAGTCCGGCCGCGGCTACGTACCGGGGAACATGCGCTACCTGCCCGAGGAGACCAAGGGCATCGGCCGCATCATTCTCGACGCTTCCTTCAGCCCCGTGCGCCGCGTGTCGTACGCGGTGGAGTCGGCCCGGGTCGAGCAGCGCACCGACCTCGACAAGCTGATCATGGACATCGAGACCAACGGCGCGATCGAGCCGGAGGAAGCGATCCGCTACGCCGCGCGCGTGCTGGTCGACCAGCTCTCGGTGTTCGCTCAGCTCGAAGGCACGGCGCTTCCCACGGAGCAGGTGAAAACCCCGGCGGTCGACCCGATCCTGCTGCGCCCGGTCGACGATCTCGAGCTAACAGTTCGCTCGGCCAACTGCCTCAAGGCCGAGAACATCTACTACATCGGCGACCTCATCCAGCGCACCGAGACCGAGCTCCTCAAGACGCCCAACCTCGGCCGCAAGTCGCTGAACGAGATCAAGGAAGTGCTCGCCTCACGCGGGCTCACCTTGGGCATGAAACTGGAAAACTGGCCTCCCGCCGGTTTGGAGCATAGAACCTGATATGCGACACGGGGACGGACTTAGAAAGCTCGGGCGCACCACGAGCCACCGGCTCGCGATGCTGCGCAACATGACAGTGTCGCTCCTGCGCCACGAGGAGATCACCACCACGCTGCCCAAGGCGAAGGAGCTGCGCCGCGTCGTCGAGCCGATGATCACGCTGGGCAAGAAGCCGAGCCTCGCCAACCGGCGCCTCGCCTTCAACCGCCTGCGCGACCGCGACATGGTCGCCAAGCTCTTCGACGATCTCGGCCCGCGCTACGCCAAGCGCAACGGCGGCTACCTGCGCATCCTCAAGACCGGCTGGCGCAAAGGCGACAACGCCCCCCTGGCGCTCGTCACGCTGATGGACCGCGCCGAGGAAGGCGCGCAGCCCGCGGCCGCCGACGACAAGAAGGGCGAAGCCAAGGCTTCCAAGAAGACCGAGAAGAAAGAAGCCAAGGCCGCAGCGGCCTGATCTACACGGTCGGCCACGGCGCGCGCAGCGCCGAGCAGCTCATCGCGATCCTCAAGGAAGCCGGCATCGGCACGCTGGTCGACGTGCGCGCCTATCCGGCTTCTCGCCGCCACCCGCAGTTTTCCAAACAAGCTCTTTCTGCCTCCCTTGAGGAAGCCGGGATTGTTTATCTCTGGGAAGGCAAGGCGCTCGGCGGCATGCGTCCCTCGTACGCCGACCACATGCAGACCGAGCAATTCCAGTCCGCCGCCCGCGTTTTGTCCTCGATCGAGGGCCACGTCTGCATCATGTGCGCAGAGAGCAATCCCGCCGAGTGTCACCGTTCATTCATCGCCGACTGGCTCGTTGCGCATGGCGAGCGTGTGACGCATCTCCTGGATCTCGGCTGTCGGCAGCAGCATTCCGCCCGGCTCGTTTAGCAGCGCAGGAAGATTGGCACCCCGTCGTGGCGTAGACGGCTGCGTATGTGTCCTATGCCGTTTGCCTCTCGCATCTTCAGGCGTAGCGTACGCGCCAACATGCCGATACCTCCGCGGCCTTCGACGCCCTTGGGGAGCGCCTCGCCGAAATCCACCCTTTCGATTTACGAAGCCGCTGCTGTTTCGGCGATCTGCTTCGGCCTGTTCATCACCTGGTCGACCCAGGCGGTTCTGCGTGGTTTCCCCGAAGCTAGATTTTCTGCTTCCGGGCATGCCTGGATGGTATTGGTCGAGGCTGTCCTTGCCGCCGCCGCATTGCTGTACTTAAGTGCGCGAAATTTCGACATCCCCTCGCTCTATCCGCAGCCCGATGTGCGAGGCACTGTCCTGGGTTTGGGGCTGTTTGTGGCGGCATGGCTGGCTGGCGCCATCGCAATGGCGCTGTTTGCCAATCCCGCCGGGCGTTCCCAAATGACGGAGTTCTCCTTCAGCGGGGTAACGCTTGCTTCTACCGTCATCTTTGCAATGGTGAATGGCGCGTTTGAGGAGGTCTTTCTTCTTGGGGTACTGGTGCGTGGTCTTAGAGGCTACGGGCTCTCAATCGCAATCGGGTTCCCTTTGCTGGTCCGGGTGCTTTACCACTTGTATCAGGGTCCGCTCGGCGCCGTGTGGATTCTCGTATTCGGGCTGACCTTCACGTTTTTCTATGTCCGCAGCAGCCGGCTTTGGCCTGCAGTCTTCGCGCATACCCTCTGGGACATCGTACCCGTGGCGATCGCCGGGTACTGAGCCGCAATCGCAAGCCGCATCTCGACGGCGTTCCAATCAGACTCGTAAAGAACGGTCAGAAAGTGCCGTCCAAGGACAGTCCTTGACGCGACTGTGCACTATGCCCTGATGGCCGGAGAGTGGTTCCGGATTAGCATCGCGGGCCGGCGTGGCATGTTCATGGTGGAGAAGAAATGACGACCCTGTTGCTCGATCGCGATCTCATAGCCGAGATCAAGCGCGTGGGCCACGCCACCGGACGTCACGACCTGCACGCCGGGTTCGTCCGCAAGCTCGAGGAAACCCTGGCTGATTTTCCCGCGACGTTCTCCCGGCACCTCGCCCAAGGCGACACGGCGGCCGCGGTGCGCTCCGCGCATACGCTGAAGGGTTCCTGCCGCCAGATCGGCGCCCATGCGCTCGGCGATCTCTTCGCCGACATCGAGCGCAGCGCCAAGGCCGGGGATTACGCGGCGGCGAAGCGCATGTTCGAGAACGCCAGCGAGCTCGTTGCGCAGTCGATCGACGCGCTGAAGCAAGCCTAGTAGTTTTTTCCAAGTTCGACGCGCGCGGCCTCGGTGCCGTGACTTAGTGCCAGAACCGCACGAATCTCCATGCAAAACAAAGTGAAGGGGCGCTCCGAGGCGAGCGCGCGAAGCGATACTAGCGGCGACAACTGATCTATTTCGGGAGCATGCAATTGGCTGACACGGTGCTGGTGATGTGCATTCTGATGAGCGCGTACTTCATACGCGGGATCACGGGCTTCGGCTCGGCGCTGATCTCGGTCCCGTTGCTCGCGCTGTCCCAGCCGCTGCAGTTCGCGATTCCGCTGGTGCTGGCGCTCGACTTCACGGCCTCGGTGGTCCTCGGGAGCACCAACACGAAGAAGGCCAACTGGTCCGAGATCAAGATTCTTCTGCCCGCCGGGATGACCGGCGCGAGCATCGGCGCGTTCGCGCTCCTGCGGCTGCCCACCGAGCCCGTGCTGGTGGCGCTGGGCGCCTTCACCATGTTCTTCGGCTTCCGCAACATCTTCGGACTGCAGCCGGCAGGTCGGCTGTCGCGGTCCTGGGCGATCCCGGCCGGCCTGGCCGGCGGCGGCGCCGGAGCGCTTTTCGGGGCGGGCTCTCCGCCGTACATCATCTACCTGACGCGCCGCCTGCTCGACAAGAGCGAGGTCCGCGCCACGTTCTCGTGGCTGATCGCCATCGACGGCGGATTCCGGCTCGGGTTGTTCCTGGTGGCGGGGCTGCTGTTCGAGCCGAAGCTGCAGATGGCGTACGCCCTCGGCCTCATGCCGATGGCGCTCGGCCTCTACATGGGCAACAAGGTGCACATGGACATCACGAGCGAGGGCATGCTGAAGGTGGTCGGGACGCTCCTGGTGCTGAGCGGCCTGTTGCTTTGCCTGAAGGTGGCGACGTAGGCGTCGCCTGAATCCATCAACGGCTTCGGGGGGAGTCCGTCATGATGCGAAGAAGGATCACGCAAGCAGTCCTGGCCCTGGCGGCGGCCGCCGCGCTGTATTCGCCAGGCGTGGAGGCGCAGCAGGCTCATACCTTCTACGTCCTCCACCAGCGGACGGTCTCGCTGACGGCGCAGTACTGGAACCCGATCCTCACCTACGTCGGCCGCAAGAGCGGCGTGCCGCTCGAGCTGAAGCTCGCCAAGACGGCCGGGGAAGGCAACGCGAACGCCGAGGCGGGCGCGTACGAGTTCCTGTACACCAACCATTTCTTCACTCCGGAGCGCGACCGCCTCGGCTACAAGGTCATCGCGCGTCCGGCCGGTCCGGGCATCCGCTCCCAGATCGTCGTGCCGCTCGACTCGCCCATCCAGACGCTGCAGGACCTGCAGGGCAAGGAGGTCGCGTTCGTGTCGCGCGACGGCTTTACCGGCTACTGGCTGCCGTTCGACGCGCTTCTCAGGTCGAAGGTCAATGTCAAGGTCGTGTTCACGGGTAACCAGGAGGCCTCCTCGGCGCAGCTCAGGGTCAACAAGGTCGCCGCCGCGGGCGTCAACAGCTCGGTCATGGCGCGCTACGGCCGGCGCGAATCGTTCGAATACCGCGCGCTGTGGACTTCGGAGATCTACCAGGACCTGTGCATCATGGCGAACCCGAAGGTGCCGGCCGACAAGGTGGCCGCCGTCAAGGCCGCCCTGATCGGCATGGCGAGCGACCCGGAGGGCCGCAAGATCCTCGAGGCCGGCGCCGACCTCCTGAAAAGCAACGGCGAGCTCGGCTTCGTCCCCGCGGACAACCGCGACTACGACAACTACCGCAAGTTCTACCGCACCACGCAGGTGAAGTAGCCCTGCGCCGACAGCCATGAAAAACGTGCGGATGTTCCAATTCTGGAGGAACTGGGGGCTGATCTCGCGCCTGATGCTCGCGGTGGGCATCGCGATCGTCGCCGCGGGCGGCGTGCAGACCGCGCTCCTCGTGGCCGAAGGCGCGGCCGAGCACTCGGCGCGGCTGGCGCGCGAGCAGAAGGAGACGCTTGCGTTCATCGCCCCGCTGGTGGCCGACCAGGCGCTGGTCGGGGAGTACGCCGCGATCGACCAGCTCCTGAAGAACCAGGTCAAGCGCGGCGAAGTCGACCGCTTCACGTGGGTCGACAAGGACGGCAGGCGCATCGTCGCGCAGGACGTGCCCGACAAGCTCGACGCGCCGAACTGGTTCGCGCGCGTGGCCGAGATCGAGCACGAGGAGCAGAGCATTGAGGTGACGGCGGGCGGGGTGGGATACGGCACGCTGACCGCGGTGATGACTCCGGTGAAGGCGCACAACCGGCTGTGGCAGCAGTTCGTCAAGCAGCTGCAGATCGTGGCGGTGACGCTCTTCCTCATGCTGCAGTTCATCTGGCTCATTTTCCGCGGCAACCTCGGCACGCTGCGCATGCTGGCCGAGGGCGCGAACCGCTTCAGCTTGGGCGACCACGCGGTGCGCATCGACGCGGAGGGCGCCCCTGAGGTGCAGCTTGCCGCCGAGGCGTTCAACAACATGGCGAACAACACCGAGCGCCTGATCGCCTCGCTGGGCGAGAGCGAGTCGAAGAACAAGCTGCTGGCGACGATCGTCGAGCAGTCGAGCGAGGCGATCTGGACGCGCAACCTGCGCGGCAACGTCACCAGCTGGAACTCGGGCGCCGCGGCGATGTTCGGCTACCGGCCCGATGAGGTCATCGGCCACGCCCTGAACGTCGGCGGATCGACGCCGGACGACGAAGACGCGCGCATGCGCCGCATCGTGGCGGGCGAGAAATTCTCCTACGACGCCCGCGCCACCACCCGGGCCGGCACGGCCATCGACATCCAGGTCTCGGTGGCGCCGCTCTCCGACGACGCGAACCAGTGCATCGGCAGCATCGCCGTGGCAAGGGACGTCACGCAGCACAAGCGCAGCGAGGAAGCACTGCGCCTCGCCCGCGAGGCCGCCGAGCTCGCGAACCACGCGAAGAGCTCGTTCCTCGCCCGGATGAGCCACGAGATCCGCACGCCCATGAACGGCGTTCTCGGCATGGCGGAGCTGCTCCTCGAGACCGGCCTCACCAGCACGCAGCGCAAGTACGCCGAGACGGTGCAGCGCTCCGGCAAGAACCTGCTCGGCCTGATCAACGACCTGCTGGATTTCTCCAAGATCGAGGCCGGCAAGCTCGAGCTCGAGAGCGCCGACATGGACCTGCGCCGCACCATCGAGGACACCGTGGAGCTGCTCGCGGACCGCGCCCACGTGAAGGGCCTGGAGCTCGCGTGCGGCATCCCGAGCGAGCTCAGCACCCTGGTGAGGGGCGATTCGCTGCGCCTCGGCCAGGTCCTGACCAACCTCATCGGCAACGCGATCAAGTTCACCGAGCAGGGCTCGGTGGTGGTGCGGGTGGCGAGCGTCGAGGAGACCGAGAAGAGCGTCACCATGCGCTTCGACGTGAGCGACACCGGCGTCGGCATCAAGCCGGAAGCCCAGTCGCGCATCTTCGACGAGTTCATGCAGGCCGACGGCTCGACCACGCGCAAGCACGGCGGCTCCGGGCTGGGGCTCGCCATCAGCAAGCAGCTGGTGGAGATGATGGGCGGGACGATTCACGTCGAGTCCTCGCCCGGCTCCGGCTCGAACTTCTGGTTCACCAGCAAGTTCGAGAAGCAGCCCGCGCAATCGCAGCAGGGCCCGCGCTCGGTCGCGATCGGCCTGCTCACCGGCCTGCGCGTCCTGATCGTCGAATCGAGCGCTGTCAACAGCAGCATCCTGCAGTCGCAGATGGGCAACTGGGAAATGAACATCCGCGTGGCCGGGACGCCGAGGCAGGCGACCGATCTGCTGGCGGAAGCCGCCGCGCGCGGCGTTCCCTACGACATCGCGCTCATCGACCTGGCGAAGCCCGGGCTGGACGCCCTCGAGTTCGCGCGCGCCATGCGCCGGCGCACCGAGCTCGCACCCCTGCGGCTGGTGATGCTGACCCGCCGCCACGCCGACATCAAGAGCGCGCGCGACGCCGGCTTCGATGCCTGCCTGGTCAAGCCGGTGCGCCAGACGGTGCTGTACGAATGCCTGGTGAACGCGATGGCCGGCCGGACGCACGAGCCGGTCGAGGCGCCGCCGCTCTCCAAGCCGGCGAGCACCGCCCCGGCGGCGCTGCGCGGCAACATCCTCCTGGTGGAAGACAACCTCATCAACCAGCAGGTGGCGCTCGGCATCCTGCAGCTGCAGGGCTACAGCGTGACCGTGGCGGCGAACGGAAAGGAAGCGCTGGACGCCCTCGCGGCCGGCGCGTTCGACCTGATCCTGATGGATTGCCACATGCCCGAGATGGATGGCTTCGAGTGCACGGCGGAGATCCGCAAGCGCGAGCAGGCCTCGGGCGGCAAGGTCATCCCGATCGTTGCGCTGACCGCCAACGCGATGGCGCAGGACCGCGAGGAGTGCCTGAACGCCGGCATGGACGACTACCTGAGCAAGCCCTTCAGCATGCAGACCCTCCAGGACATGCTCGACCGCTGGATGCCGCAGGCCGGCGCCGCGCTGGTGCAGGTCGTCATGCCCGCGCAGGCAAAGGGCACCGGGATCCTTGATCGCCAGGTGCTCGACCAGCTCGGCACGCTGCGTACCAACGGCAGGCCCGAGCTCCTCGCCCGCACGATCGACCTTTATCTCGCCGAGTCGCCCAAGCTGCTGCAGAAGCTGAAGCACGCGGCGAGCGCGAACGATGCCTCGGAGATCGCGCGTTCGGCGCACTCCCTCAAGTCTTGCAGCGCCAACGTGGGCGCCACGCTGCTGAGCCGTTATTGCGCGGACATCGAGGCTTCCGCACGGCGCTCCGACACCAAGGAAGCCCGCCGCCTTTTCGGCCGGATCGAGACCGAGCACGGCCGGGTGCAGACGGCGCTCGGCGCCGAAGTCGAGCTGCTCGCGAACGAAGCTTGAAAAGCATGGCCCAGGCCGAGATCGAGCTGCACGAAGCGCCGCTCGACAACACCCCGGTCACGAACGGCCTCTATATCGCCCACGTGGCGGTGCCGTGCCGCGACCTGGACGAGGCGGCGCGCTGGTACGCCGAGGTGCTCGGGGCGCAGCCCGTGCGCAAACTCAAGGATCGCGTCACGTTCAGCTTCGGCGGCGTGCTGCAGCTTGTCTGCCACCTCGAGCGCCGCGCGGTCTTCCAAAATCCGCGCGCCTATCCGCGGCATCACGGCCTCACGTTCCTGCGCATGGAGGACTTCGCCAGGATGCGCGACCATGTCGTGAGATCGGGCGTGAAGTTCCTGCAACGCCCGGCGCTTCGATTCGCGAACACGCCTCACGAGCATCAGACCTTCATGGTGGCGGATCCATCCGGCAACGTAGTCGAGTTCAAGTGCTACGTCCGGCCGGAGAACAGCTACTAGATGACCAGGATCGCCCGGTAGTCGTTGACGTTGGTGCGGGTCGGGCCGGTGACCACGAGATCACCGAGCGCGCTGAAAAATCCGTAGCTGTCGTGCCCCGCGAGCAGGTTCTTCGCACTCAGCTTCTCCCGGACGGCTCTCTCGAGCGAATCCGGAGCGAGCACCGCGCCGGCGTTGTCCTCCGAGCCGTCGATGCCGTCGGTGTCCGCGGCGACCGCCCAGACCCCGCCGGTCTCGATTCCGAGCGACAGCAGGAATTCGCAGCAGCGGCCGCCGCGGCCGGCTTCGCCGAGGATCGTGACCGTGCACTCGCCCCCCGAGATGAGCGCCACCGGCGGTTTCCAGGGCCTGCCGTATCGGCGGATCTCCTGGATCACGGACGCGAACACCTTCGCCACCTCGCAGGCTTCCCCGGTGAGGGTGTCGCCGAGGATCACCGGCTCGACGCCTTTCGCCTTGAACACACCGGCGGCCGCCTCGAGCGAGCGATGCGCGGTGGCGATCACTTTGTTTTCCACTCTCGCGAACACCGGGTCGCCTGGCTTCGGGGTCTCGTCGGCGCCCCTTTGCAGCCGCTGCCTGACCGCCGGCGGCGGCGCGACGCGGTAGCGCGCGAGGATCTCCCGGGCGTCCGCGTAGGTGGTCGGATCGGGCGCGCAGGGGCCCGAAGCGATGTGCGTGGGATCGTCGCCCGTCACGTCGGAGATGATGAGCGCCATGACCGGCGCCCGGGAGGCGGCGGCGAGACGACCGCCGTGGATCGCCGAGAGATGCTTGCGCACGGTGTTCATTTCCTGGATCGCGGCCCCGCTTCGCAGCAGGTCGCGGGTGACGGCCTTGAGCTCTTCCATGGGGACGTCGGGCGCGGGAAGCGAGAGCAGGCTGGAGCCGCCGCCCGAGAGCAAGGCGAGGAGAAGGTCGTTTTCCTTCAGGTCGCGTACCCGGGTAAGGATTTCGCGGGCGGCGGTTTCACCCGCCGCGTCGGGAACCGGATGCCCGGCCTCGACCACGCGGACCTTCCGCGTCGGCAGCCCGTGACCGTAGCGAGTGATGGCAATTCCGTCGAGCTCGCCGCGGTAGCTCGTCTCGACTGCAAGCGCCATGGAGGCCGCCGCCTTGCCTGCGGCGGCGACAAACGTGCGGCCGCGCGGCGGCGACGGCAGGTGCGGCGCGAGAATCTGCAGCGGGTCGGCCGCCGCGACCGCGGCACGGAAGCTGTCCTCGAGCAACCCTCGCATCAGGCGGGCGCGAAGTCGAGCTTCGCGGCATCGGGCCCGAGGTTGAAGTATTTCGGATAAGTCTCGCTGAACGCGCGCCTGATCTCGTCGGCGGGCACGTCGTCGTAGCTGCCGCGGTCGCGCACGTACTCCATGTGCCTGCGGTTGTCCTCGTCGAACGGATGGAACAGGGAATCGGTCCGGCCGTCGAACTCGAGCGGCTTGACGCGGAACCGCGTGCAAAGGGTCAGATTGAAGGCCGGCGTCGCCTTGACCCACTTTCCATCGAGCAGAAGCTCGGTGTAGCCATGGAACACGAAGAGATCGGTCCCCATCTTCGCGGTGAGCTCGGGCGTCGTGATGTGATTCTTGACGTCGGCGTAGCCGACCCGCGCCGGAATGCCCACCGCGCGCGCGCACGCCGCGAGCAGCGCCGCCTTGGGCACGCACCAGCCGCTGCCCTGCTCGACGCACACGGATGCGCGGTAGGTGTCGTCGAGGGTGAAGTTCTGGAAGGGGTTGTAGCGGATCCGGTCGCGTACCGCGTAATAGAGCGACACCGCTTTTTCGCGTGCATTACCCCCTCTCGAGTACTCCTCCGAAAAGGCAATTATTGCGGGGTGATCGCTATCCACGAAGCGCCCGGGATCGAGATGTTGGTTCATTGGTCGAGCTTCATGAGCTTGCGCAGCCCGGCGAAGAGCGGGCTCGCCTGCTCCGCGAGCCCGTCCAGTACGGAAAAATGGTGCGTTCCCGGCATTGGGATGTCGCCGGCAAAGGCCGCGCGCCAGCGCTCGCCGATGAGGGCGTTCTGGCGATGGAATTCGCTCGACTCGTCGCCGCCGACGCAGGTCATGACCGGGCAGCGCGTAGCCGGCGTCATCAGCGCCGGCGAAACGCGCGCGGCCGACGCCTCGTCCAGGCGCAGGTCCGGCTGCAGGAAATCGACCTCGACGAGCGGCCGCAGGTCGTAGACGCCGCTGATGGCGAGCGCCCCCTTCCACAGATCCTTCGGCAGGCGCCGGTCGAACCCCGGCCACTGCGCGCACATCATCATCGCGGCCAGGTGGCCGCCCGCCGAATGGCCGCCGACGTAGAGGCGGTCCTGGTCCATGCCGTAGTCCTCGGCGTGCAGCCACAGCCAGCGGCTGGCGCGAAGCATCTGCTGGACGATTTCCTCGATGCTCACCCTCGGGCACAGATCGTAATTGACCACCGCGAGAGAGATGCCCGCGTCCACCAGCGCGGGCGCGAGGAACGAGAAGTCGCTCTTGTCGAGCGAGCGCCAATAGCCGCCGTGGATGAACATGAAGCAGCTGCCGTCGCCCTTGCGCGCCGGGAAGAGATCGAGCTTCTCGCCGGGCATCGTGCCGTACGCGAGGTCGAGCTGCGAGCTCATGCGGCTGCGCGCTTGCGCCGAGGACTGCTGCCAGTGCGCGAAATACCGCGGATGCTCGGGGACGAGCTCGCGGTTGTTGTATTCGCGGTTGAGGAAAGCCTTGTCCGGTGCGTTCATGCGTTGCGCACCCGGCCCTTCTGCCGGAGCGAAAAATTCATTATAAAGTGTCGCCGTCGCGGCATGGAGGAGGCATCGCGTGACGGACGGGATGGGCTTCGCGGCGGTTCGCGGGATGATCCGCATGCTGCTGGCGGTGTTCTACCGGCGCATCGAGGTGATCGGCGCGGAACGGATCCCTGATCGCGGCGGACTGATCGTCGCCGCCAATCACCACAACTCGCTGGTGGACGCGATGATCCTGCTCGCCGTCGTGCCGCGCCGGCTGCGCACGCTCGCCAAGGCGCAGCTCTTCGACCATCCGCTGATCGGGCCCTTTCTGCGCCTGCTGGGGGCGCTGCCGGTCCACCGCCGCCAGGAAGCGGGCGACGACCCGCTCAAGAACGAGTCGCTGTTCGCGGAGACGACCCGCACGCTGCGCCAGGGCGGCGGCATCATCATTTTTCCCGAGGGGCGCACCCAGCCCGAGCCGGTATTGCTCGAGCTGCGCACCGGGACGGCGCGCATGCTGCTCGCGGCGCGGCCCGCCGAGGTGACGCTGCTGCCCGCGGGACTGGTGTTCGAGAAACCCGGCATCTTCCGCGAGGGGCGTGCGCTCGTGCTGTTCGGCGAGCCGGTGCCCGTTCAGGAGTGCTGCGCGTTTGCCCTGAGCGAGCCGCAGGCGGCGGCGCGCAAGCTGACGGAGCTCCTGACTCGCTCGCTGCGCGAGCTGATCGTGGAGGCACAGGACTTGGAGACGCTGGGCCTGCTCGAGCTGGCCGAAGGGATCTGGGGCAGCCCGGGCGGTGCGCCGCGGGCGCCCGTGCAGCGGGTGCGGTGGCTGCAGCGGGCCGCGGACGCCTACCAGCGGCTGCTCCAGCGGGCGCCCGAACGCCTCGAGCAATACGTGCGCCGCCTGCAGAGCTTCGCCGCGGATCTCGAGGCGGCCGGGCTGACGGTCGCCGCGCTGGCACAGCAGCGCTCGGCGGGACGCGCAGTGCGCTTCGCGCTGCGGCAGGCGTTCGCTCTGCTCGTCGGCGCGCCGCTCGCGGCCTGCGGGTTCCTCATCCACGGCGTGCCGTATGCCTTGGTTGTCGTCGCGCTGGCCTGGATTCCGCATACCGCAGAAGAGGAAGCCACCGACAAGATGGCCGCCGGACTGGTGCTCTATCCGCTGTTCTGGTGCCTGGAGGGCTGGCTGCTCTGGCACTACGGAGGGGCAGTGGCGCTCGCCGTTTTCATCGCCCTGCTCGTGCCGGCAGGGTTCGTTGCGCTGTCGTGGCGAGCGAGGATCGCGCGCGTCGGCCGCGAGGTCAGGGGGCTGGCACGGGCGCTGCGCGAGCCGGGCGTGCTTGCAAGGCTGCGCGGCGAGCGCGATCAGCTTCTGCAGGAGCTGAAAGAGCTCGCGCTCCTGTCGGACGCGCTGAGCCGGGGAAATTCCGAGATGACAAGGTGACTTGATGACACTCTGGGTGCTCAAGTGCGTGGCGGTCGCCGGCGGCCTCGGCGCCTGGTTCCTCACCCAGGCCTGGATCGGGAAGCGGCCGTTTCCGAGCGGCGAGCTGCAGGACCGCGTGCACGACGTGACCGCGCCGCTGAATCGCTGGCTGCTCGATCATCCCCGCCACGCCGACGCGCTGCTCATCGCAACCTCGGCGCTGATCGACATCGTCGCCATATGGCTGCTCTACAGCGCGATCTTCGGGCCGAGCCTGGGGCCGTTCATCGGCCTGCTGCTGCTCTTCGTGCTGCGGCAGGTCTGCCAGGGGCTGTGCGCGTTGCCGCCGCCGCCGGGCATGATCTGGCGCAGCCCGGGCTTTCCTTCGGCGCTGGTGACCTACGGCACGGCGGGCGATCTCTTCTTTTCCGGCCACACCGCCCTTGCGGTGTACGGCGGCCTGGAGCTCGCGCACCAGTTCGGCGGCTGGGGCATCGCCGCCGGCGCCGCTTTCGTGGCGATCGAGGCGGCGACGGTGCTGGTGCTGCGCGCGCACTACACGATGGACGTCCTTGCCGGCGCGCTCGCGGCGCTGTGGGTATGGGGCGTGGCGCAGTGGCTCGCGCCGCCGCTCGATGCGCTGCTCGCTGCGCTCGCTTCCTAGCGCCTAGCTCTTGACCGGCTTCAGCCAGGTCACCGGCCGGCCGAGCGAGGCGCCGAGCGCCCGGCCTTCAGGGTCGGCCAGCGCAGCTTCCCGGGCTTTGCGGATGGCACGCGCCTGTTCTGCCGGGTCGCCGGTGGCGGGGTTCTCGACCAGCGCGTCGACGATGGCGAGGAAGTTCGCCTTGCCGCGCCGATGCGTTTCGCCGTAACCCTTGATGAGGCGGGCACAGTCGGCCACCTCGAGCGCCAGCGCCGCATCGCGCCTGGCCGCGTCGGACACGAGGGCTAGCCAGCGCTCGATCAGCTGCTGTTCCTCGTGGTAGCGATAGCTGAAGGGGCGCAGCGGCCGCAGCCACGCCAGCGAGCGCACGAGCGCGAAGCCGAAGACGCCGCTCGTCTTGATGTGCATGCCGACGTTGTAGGCGTCGAGCTTGCCGCGCTTCTCGGCCCACGCCACAAGCCTCCTTCCAAGATGTCGCGGCAAGACAGACGCGAATTCCTCGATGCCTGGCTTGAGGTAATCGATCACCACCACCGGCTCGCCATCCTTCGCGCCCACCTCCTTGCGGATCCTTTCGAAGCGAGAGGCCCGCGTCTTCAGATCGGCGACGCGGACGATGTCCTCGTAGGCCATCCACAGTGCGAGGTGGCGCGCCACTTCGGCGGCGAGGCGGTTGTCGCCGTCGAGGAAGGGCTGCATGCGCTGCTCGTAGAGCTTTGCATAACGCTCGCCCTGGTACTCGCGCAGCCTTTTCAGCGCGAGCCGCATCACCTCGTGCAGCTCGGTCGCGCGCCGCGGCGGCGCCGGCTCCCCGGGAGCGGGACGCTGGCCGAGCGCGATCTCGTAGCCCGCGGCGAAGCCGCGAAGGCTCGCCTCGGCGCCGCGGCCGCCCTGGCGAATCGCCTCCTCACAGGCCTCGCGCTTCAGGGGCAGCCCGCCGCTTCCCGCCACGGCGCCGAAGAGCACGGCGTTGATGACGGTGCCGCTTTCCTGAGCGAGCTTGCGCATGTCGAAGAGAAGCGAGCGCTGCGCGAGCTGCCTCGCCGCCTCGACGACGCGCGCGCCGTCGTAGCGGCCGTCGGCCATCTGCATCTTCTCCACGGTCGCATAGATGCGGTGCGTCGAGGCAATGAGCGTGGTGCGCGCCGGGCTCACATAGCCGTTCGCCATGGCACGCCCGGCTTCGATCAGCTCGGAGGCCACCATGATGTCGACGTTGCCCGGGCTCGGGGTAAGCGAGAGGATCGGCTCCCGGCCGCCGAGCTCGGTCTTACTCGCCGGGTAGATCTCGAGGTAGTAGGTCGTCGCCCCGGTGCGCTGCGCGACGCCCGGGATCGAGGTCGCCTGGGCGGGCAGGCCGGACTGGGTGGCGGCCTCCATCAGCCAGTCGGCCATCACGCCGCCGCCTTCGCCGCCGAGGGCGGCGATGAGAATCGTGATCGGACGTTCGGGAAGGGTCATGCGAACCTGCAGATCAGTTTGTCCCACCATGTGGGGTTCTGGATCACTTCAGCCCGGTAGAACGACGGGCACAGCACCGCGGCATGGGCATTCTCACCGCAGAGCCCGCAGCCGACGCAGCCGTCGATCACCGTCGCGACCGGGTCGCGGCGCAGCGGGTCGGGGTTGTCCTTCACCGTCAGCGTCGGGCAGCCCGAGAGGCGGATGCACGAGTGGTCGCCGGTGCAGGTGTCTTCATCGACGCCGTATTTCACCCTAACATGCCTTTCCCCGGCCGAAAGCCGCTTTGAAACCTCGGGACGCAGCCGCCGCTGCCGCTCGAGCTGGCACTCGCCTTCTGCGACGATGACCTTGAGGCCCTTCTCGGGGCTGGTCATCGCCTCCTTGTAGACCTTGGCGACTTCGCCGACTTTGTAGTTGTTCACCGTGCGCAGCCACTTCACGCCCAGGCCGGTCAGGGTGTCCTCGATCGTGCGGTCGGCGTGGGCTGCGCTCTGCCCGACCGCCACCATGCGCGCGTCCTCGGGCGGTGAAGAGAGGAGCTCCTGCGTACCGGTGGCGGAGGCGTAGCCGTTCTTCATCACGACCAGCACGCCGTCGCCCTTGTTGAGCAGGTTCGAGGCGACCCCGGAAAGCAGGCCGTTGTGCCAGAAGCCGCCGTCGCCCATCACCGCGACCGCGCGCTTCGACGACATCGGGTTGACGCCGGCCGCGGCGGCGAGGCTCATGCCGTACCCGAGCAGTGTATTGCCCTGCGAGAACGGCTCGAACGACGCGAAAGCATGGCAGCCGACGTCCATCGAGACGTGCGGCCTGCCGATGTCCTGCGCCACCAGCTTCATCGCCGAGAACACCGGCCGCTCCGGGCAGCCGATGCAGAAGCTCGGCGGGCGGACCGGCAACGCGCCGAGCGCCGCGTCGGCATCCTTCTTCGCCTTCTCGACCTGCCCTAGCCAGCTTGCACCGGGCGAAGTGTCCAGATGCGGTGCGTGCTGCGCGAGGAACTTCGACAGCCCCTTCACGAGCGATTCGACGGTGTACTCGCCCGCCATGTGCATGCAGTCCTTGCCATGCAACTTCGCCTCCACGTCGGCGCGGCGCAGGATGGTCGCGATCTCCTGCTCGATGAACTCCGGTTGCCCTTCCTCGAGAACCAGAATTGCTTCTTTGTCTTTCGAGAATTCGACTATTTCTTCCGGCACCAGCGGATAAACGACGTTCAGCGCAAGCGTCGGCAGCGGCGTGGCGCCGAACTGGTCGGCGAGGCCCATCATGCCGAGCGCGCGCTGCAGGCCGTTGTAGAGGCCGCCCTGCACGATCAGGCCGACCTTTTCCGCGCCCCCGAGGAGCTCGTTCAGTCTGTTCCTTCGAATGAATTCCCTGGCCGCAGGCAGGCGCACGTCGCTCTTCAGTTTCTCCTGGCGGAAGGTCGCCGGCGGGTGGGCGAGCCGGTCGTAGATGAATTCCTCCGGCGGGCCGTCCAGCTTTTCCCGCGTGGAGACCGCGGGGGCCACATTGCGTTTGCTCTCGAACGAACCCCTGACGTGGCAGGCGCGAATGCGCAGCTCCATCATCACGGGGGTATTCGAAGCCTCCGAGAGCTCGAATCCCCTCTCCACCATCTCGACGATGGTGGCGAGGTTGGGCCGCGGGTCGAGCAGCCACATGAGCGACTTGAGCGCGAACGCGTGGCTGCGCTCCTGGGCGACCACGCCGCCTTCGCCGTAGTCCTCGCCGAGCACGATCAGCGTGCCGCCCATGACGCCGGCACTCGCCAGGTACGACAGCGCGTCGGCGGCGACGTTGGTGCCGACGATCGACTTCCAGGTGACCGCGCCACGCGCCGGATAGTTGATCGACGCGCCGAGCATTGCCGCGGCCGACGCCTCGCTGGTGCAGGCCTCGACGTGCACGCCGAGGTCGTCGAGATAGTCCTTCGCCTGCACCATCACGTCGAGCAGGTGCGACACCGGCGCGCCTTGATAGCCGCCGACGTAGGACACGCCCGACTGCAGCAGCGCCTTCGTCACGGCGTGGATGCCCTCGCCGTGGAAAGTCTCGCCGTCGCCGAGCTTCAGCGCGCGGATTTCTTCAGTGAATTGCCGTTCCATGCCAGAGGTTTCTCACGAAGAAAACGAAGCGGTCCCAGGCGTTCGGGTTCTGCACGACTTCGGCCCGGTAGAAAGACGGACAGAGCACCGCGGCATGCGCGTTTTCGCCGCACAGGCCGCAGCCGACGCAGCCGTCGATCACGGTGGCCACCGGGTCGCGGCGCAGGGGATCGGGGTTGTCCTTGACGGTGAGCGTCGGGCAGCCCGAGAGCCGGATGCACGAGTGGTCGCCGGTGCAGGTGTCCTCGTCGACGCCATACCTTACTCTCACCACTCTCTCTCCCGACGAGAGCTTCTTCGCATTGACCGGCCTGAGCTTGCGTTGCCGCTCGAGCTGGCACTCGCCCTCGGCGATGATGACCTTCAAGCCCTTGTGGTCGGTGCTCATCGCTTCCTTGAGCGTCTTCGCCACTTCGCCGACGCGGTAGTTGTCGACGGTGCGGACCCAGTCGGCGCCGATGCCGGCGAGCGCACGCTCCATGCTCATGTCCGGCGCGTGGGTCTCGCTATGCTGCGGCGAGGAGGGCAGCTCCTGAGTGCCGGTGGCGGAGCTGTAGCCGTTCTTCATGATCACCAGGATGCCGTCGTTCTTGTTGAACACGGCGTTCGCGATTCCGGAGGTGAGGCCGTTGTGCCAGAAGCCGCCGTCGCCCATCATCGTCACGGTGCGCCTGGCGAACATCGGGTTCACCGCCGAGTTCGAGGCGAGGCCCAGGCCGTAGCCCAGCACGGTGTTGCCGATGTTGAACGGCGGCAGCGTCGAGAACAGGTGACAGCCGATGTCGGCCGACAGGTGGAACGCGCCGGTGTCCTTCTCCAGCACTTTCATCGCGGAGAACACCGGCCGCTCGGGGCAGCCGACGCAGAAGCCGGGTGGCCGCTGCGGGAGCACGCCGAGGAGCTCCGACGCTTTTTTCTTCAAGCCTCCGATTTCGTCCACCACCCGGTTCGAATCGAAAAAGCGGGCAAGGCCGCTCAGGACGACCTCGCCCGTGTACTCACCGGCCATCGGCAGCACGTCCTTGCCGCTCACCTTCACGTCGTCGAGATCGGCGAAATGCGCGCTCCGCCGCAGCGCGGCCTGCACCGCGTCTTCGATGTACGCCGGCTGGCCCTCCTCGACGATCAGGATGGCTTGCTTGCCCCGTGCAAAAGCAACAATTTCATCGGGGACGAGCGGGTAGGTGACGTTGAGGCAGTAGATCGGCACGCGCGACGCGCCGAACACGTCGGCGAGCCCGAGCATCTGCAGCGCGCGCACAACGGCGTTGTACATCCCGCCCTGGCACAGGATGCCGACGTCGGTTCTTTCTCCCGGGAAGAATTCGTTCAGCCGGTTCTCTCTGATGAACTGCACCGCCGCGGGCCAGCGCACCTCGATCTTGTGCTTCTCCTGCGCGTAGGTCGCGGGCGGCAGGCAGATGCGGCCATAGTCGAAGTCGGGGTTTTCCAAGAGTCTCTTTTTCGAGATCCGCGGCTCCTGGTTTTTCTTGGTCCTGAAGCTGCCTTGAACGTGGCAGGCGCGGATGCGCAGCTCGAGCATCACCGGGGTGCTCGACGCCTCCGAGAGCTCGAACCCCTGTTCGACCATCTCGACGATCTTGGGCAGGTTGGGCCGCGGGTCGAGCAGCCACATCTGCGATTTCATCGCGAACGCGTGGGTGCGTTCCTGGATGATCGAGGCGCCTTCGCCGTAGTCCTCGCCGAGCACGAGCAGCGTGCCGCCCCTGACGCCGGCCGACGCGAGGTTCGAGAGCGCGTCGGAGGCGACGTTGGTGCCGACCGTCGACTTGAACGCGACCGCGCCGCGCATGGGGTAGTTGATCGAGGCGCCGAGCATCGCCGCGGCGCCGGCCTCGTTCGCATTGGTCTCGACGTGCACGCCGAGGTCGTCGAGGATGTCGCGCGCGTCGTTGAGCACGTCCATGACGTGCGACACCGGCGCGCCCTGGTAGCCGCCGACGTAGGCGACACCCGACTGCAGCAGCGCCTTGGTGACGGCGAGGATCGCCTCGCCGTGGAAGGTTTCGCCGTCGCCCAGCTTCAGCTTCTCGACTTCCTGCTTGAAGGATCTTTCCATTACACCAACACCTTAGGCAACCACACGGCGACCGCCGGGACCAGGAACACCAGCGCGAGGAGCAGCAGGCTCATCACGATGTAAGGCAGCACGGCCTGGAATATGTGCCCCATTCTCACCGTCGGCGGCGCCACGCCCTTCATCGTCATGAGGAGCAGCCCGTGCGGCGGCAGCAGCAGGCCGAGCTGCATGCAGATCAGGAACATGACGCCGAACCAGACCGGGTCGACGCCGTACTTCTGAACCAGCGGCATGTAAATCGGCAGGGTGATGAGCATCATGCTCACTTGCTCGACGAACAGGCCGAGGAAGATGAGGAGCAGCATCATCGCCGCGATCACCGCGAAGGGCGCCATCCCGGTCCCGGCGATCAGCTCGACCAGGCCGCTGCTCGCGCCGGAGAACGACAGCACCTGCGAGAAGGTGGTGGCGCCGACGATGATGAACAGGATCATCCCGGAGATGGCGGTCGTGCCGCGAAGCGCCATCACCAGATTTCTGATCGTCAGAGATCGGTACAGCATCGCGAGCACCATGGTGAAGAGCGCGCCGATCGCCGCCGACTCGGTGGGCGTCGCCCAGCCGGCGGACATCGACGCCACGACGACGGCGAAGATCGACACCAGCGGCACGACGTACTGCAGGAACGGGCGCAGGCGCTCCCATCCCCGGTACTCGACAAAGCTCGCGGTCGGCGCGAGCGCCGGGTTGAGCTTAACGCGCGTCACGATGTAGGCGACGAAGGCGACGCTGAGCAGCAGGCCCGGCACCACGCCGCCGATGAGGAGCTTCGAGATCGAGATCCCCGACAGGCTGCCGAGGAGCACGGTGAGCGCCGAAGGCGGGATCAGCATGTCGACGGCGCCGATCGCCATGAGCGGGCCGGTCGCCATGGTCGGGTGGTAGCCGCGGGCGAGCATCACCGGCAGCATCAGGCTGCCGAGCATCGCCGTGGTGGCGATGGTCGAGCCGGAAATCGCGGAGAACACGGTGCCGGCCACCACCGCGACCACGGCAAGGCGCCCAGGAAGCTGCCGGATCAGGCGCTCGACGCCGTCGATCACCTTCACCGCGAGCCCGGTGTGGAACAGCACCTCGCCCATCAGGATGAAGAGCGGGATCGGCGTGAGCGAAAAGCTCGCCACCGAGCCGACGCTGTTGCGCGCGAGCTGCACCAGCCCCGCCTCGCCGCCGAGGAAGAGCCACGCGCCCAGAAGATTGATGGCGAGGAAGGAGAACGCGACCGGCAGCCCGAGGAACAGCAGCAGCGTCGATCCGCCGAGCATCAGCCATGCCGCCGCGTCCCATGACATGGCGCCTCTAGCCGGTCGAGACCGCGTCGTCGCGCGGCGCGCGCTCGGCGGCGGCGAGGCGGCGCATGCGGAACAGCATCTCGATGGAAAGTGCGAGGAACGCGACCGGCAGCACGCTGAGCAGCCACCACTCCGGCGTCACCAGGGTCTTGATCGAGACCGACCCGGCCTTGAAGCTCGCGAACGCGGCGCGCGCGCCGTAGTAGGCGATGAAAGCCGAGCAGCCCAGCCCCAGGATGTCCACCATCCACTCGAACGTCCAGCCGACTCGCTTCGGCACGGCGCGCAGCACGATGTCCACGCGGATGTGCTGGCCGCGGCGCAGGAGCCAGGGCGCCGTGAGCATCGTCACGAGATAGAGCATCGCCTCGGAGATCTCGTTCGACCACTCCAGCCCGGCGAGACCCGGAACCACGCGCACGTTCCGCAGCAGCACGTCGGCGCAGATCATGAGCGTCATGGCGAACACGAGCGCGCACGCGACCAGGGCGGACGCCTCCAGAATCCTGCCGTACGCGGCCTCGACTCGCTCCATCACGGCTCGGTCCATCACGGCTCGGTCCATCACGAGTTACTTAGCAAGCACCTTTTTCAGCTGCTCGCCGTACTGCGGGCTCGCCTTGATGGCATTCGCCCAGCCGATCTCCTTCGCTTTCTCGACGTAGGCCTTGCTGGTCGCCGCGTCGAAGTGGATGGTCTGGATGCCGGCCTCGGCCTGGCGCTTCGCTTCCTGCTGGTTGTAGGTCTTCCAGAAATCGTTCTGGTGCTCGTAGGCGAGCGCCTTGCGGTCGAGGTAGTCGCGCGCCTTTGCCGGCAGGCCCTTGTACTTGTCGAGGTTCATGATGAGAGACACCTCGGCGTTGTAGAAGCCGGGATCGACGCGATACTTGGTCTTCTCCTGCCAGTTGAGGTCGAACAGCGCGTGAATCGGCCAGCCGTAGCCGTCGATCACCCCTCGCTCGAGCGCCGTGTAGACCTCGCCCGGCGCGGTGGTCATCACCTGCGCGTTCATCGACTGGAAGAACTCGCGGTACACCGGCGTGATGCGGATCTTCAGGCCGGTGAGGTCCGGCTTGTCGATCTTCTTGTTGAGATAGAGGTGGAAGGGCGTGAACTCGACCACCTTGGCGAGGTAGCGCATGTTGCCCTTCTCGGCCCAGATCTTGTTGATCAGCTCGTAGCCGCCGTTCTTGCGCTGTTCTGCGGCACTCGTCTCGGAGAGCTTGAGGATATCGGCCTCGGGCATCACGTTGGTGTAGAAGGCGCCGGTGCTGAAGCCGATGTCGACCACGCCGCTCTGCACCGCCTTGCCCACCTCGAAGGTCGGGATCGCCTTCGGTCCGCCGATGAAGTTGATCTGCAGCACGCCCTTGCCGTCCTTGTTGACGTCCGCGATCCAGTCGGTGGTGCGCTTCACGTAGAACTGGTTCTCGGGGAAGGCGCTCACCAGGCGCAGCGCCACCTCCTGTGAATGCGCCGGGGCCGCGACGAGCGCCGGGCCGGCGGCGAGGGCCAGGCAAAGAACGCGCTTCATTGGATTCAATTCCTCCTCTTAAAGGAACAGCGAGGTTAGGCGCCGGGCGGTTTATTTGTCAAATCAATGACACTCATGTTATGAATCATCGCCGTGAATGTTCAGGACATCGATCTCAACCTCCTGCGCGTGTTCGACGCGGTGCTGCGCGAGCGCGGCGTGACGCCGGCCGCGGCGCGCCTCGGGCTGACCCAGCCGGCGGTGTCGAACGCGCTCGCCCGGCTGCGCGCCCTGTTTGAGGACCCGCTCTTCCTGCGCACCCCGGGCGGCATGGACGCGACGCCCTTTGCGCGCGAGTTAGCCGGGCCGGTAAGGCAAGCACTTGCCCTCTTGGAGTCGGCGCTCGCCCACGGCCCGGGCTTCGACCCGGCCACGTCGACCCGCGCCTTCCGGTTCTACATGTCGGACCTCGGCCAGATCGAGTTTCTTCCGCCGCTCATCGAGCGGGTGCAGCGACGGGCGCCGGGGGTGCGGCTGGAAGCCGCCGGGCTGGACGTCGAGGACATCGGCGCGGCGCTCGCCGCAGGCGCTCTCGACCTGGCGGTTGGCTTCCTGCCGGGCCTGGGCGCCCCGGTGCTGCGTACCGCGCTTTTCCGCGATCCGTACCTTTGCCTGATGCGCGCCGATCACAAGATCGCATCGCTCACCAGAAAGGCGTTCCTGAACGCGTCGCACGTGCTCGTCAGCTACCGCGGCGGCCACCGCGTCATCGAGGAGGCGCTGGAGCGCGCGGGCCTCGCGCGGCGCATCGCCCTGCGCGTACCCCATTTCACCGTGGTTCCCATGGTGCTCGAGCGCACCGACCTCATCCTCACGCTTCCGGCGCGCGTGGCGCGGGTGTTCGAGCGCAGGGGGAACTTCAAGTCGCTGCCGCCGCCGGTCCCGATCCCTCCGGCGGACGTGGGCGTGCACTGGCACGAGCGCTTCGAGGCCGACGCCGGAAACCGCTGGCTGCGCGAGCAGATCGTCGAGCTCTTCGGCGAAAAATAGGGCCGCTAAAATCGACGGCGATGAAGGTCCTGGTCGTCGGCGCCGGTCCCGCCGGGCTCTATTTCTCGTACCTCTTCAAGAAGGCGAACCCGGGGTGCGCGCTGCGCGTGGTGGAGCAGAATCCGCCGGACGCGACGTTCGGCTTCGGCGTCGTGTTCTCCGACAGGGCGCTCGAGTTCCTGCGCGGCGACGACCCGCAGACCTACGACGCCATCACGCCGCACATGGAAGCGTGGACGGACCTCGCGGTCGTGCACCGCGGCATCCGCGTCTTGATCGACGGCATCGGCTTTTCGGCCATCGGCCGGCTGCAATTCCTGCGCCTCATGCAGCAGCGCGCCGCGAGCGTCGGCATCGTCCCCGAGTATTTGAAAGCGATCTCTTCAGATCAGGAGCTCAGAGGATACGACCTGGTGGTGGCGGCGGACGGTGCCAATTCGCTCGTGCGCCGGACGGCCGACTTCGGCACCAGCATCACGCCGCTCGCCAACAGGTTCGCCTGGTTCGGCACCACGAAGATCTTTCACACGCTGACGCAGACCTTCGTCGAGAACGAGCACGGGACTTTCAATGCTCACCACTACCGGCACGCGCGGGACCTGAGCACCTTCGTTTTCGAGTGCGATGCGGCGACGTGGCAGCGTGCCGGTTTCTTCGGCATGGACGAGGCGGCAACGCTTCAATACTGTGAACGGACGTTCGCGGCTACCTTGGGAGGGCACCGTCTGGTCTCGAACAAGTCCGTATGGAGGAACTTTCCGAACGTGAGAAATACCCGCTGGCATGCCGGCAACGTGGTGCTGATCGGCGATGCCCTGCGCACCGCGCACTTCTCGATAGGGTCGGGAACGCGCCTGGCAATGGAGGATGCGATCGCCCTCGTCAAAGCCTTGAACGGGGAAGATCGGATAGAAAGGGCGCTGAAAAGCTACGAGGCGGCGCGCAGGCCGATTGTCGAGAAGCTGGTCGCGGCGGCGGATGCGAGCGGCAACTGGTACGATCGCTTCCCGGAGCACATGCGGCTCGCCCCGCGCGACTTCGCCTGGAGCTATATCCAGCGCAGCGGTCGTATCGATCCCGCCCGGCTCAGGAAAATTTCCCCCAAATTCGTCGACGGATAGAGATGCTCTTTCCCACCACGCTGGTCGGCAGCTACCCGCAGCCCGAATGGCTGATCGACCGCAAGAAGCTGGCCGGGCGGTTCCCGCCGCGCGTGCGCGCGCGCGAGCTTTGGCGGGTTGAAGGATCTTTTCTGAAAGAAGCGCAGGACGACGCCACCGTGCTCGCGATCCGCGCGCAGGAGGAGGCCGGCCTCGACATCATCACCGACGGCGAGACGCGGCGCGAGAGCTATTCGAACCGCTTCGCCACCGCGCTCGAGGGCGTGGACATCGACAATCCCGGCACCGCGCTCGACCGCTCGGGTCACCCTAATCCGGTGCCTCGCATCGTCGGCAAAGTGAGGCGCAGGCGCGCGGTCGAAGTCGATGATCTGCTTTTTCTCAAGAAAAATACGAACAAAATGGTGAAGATGACCGTGCCGGGCCCGTTCACCATGTCGCAGCAGGCGCAGAACGACTTCTACAAGAGCGCCGAAGAGGCGGCGCTGGATTACGCAGTGGCGGTGAACGAGGAGATCCGCGACCTATTCGCCGCCGGCGCGGACATCGTCCAGATCGACGAGCCCTACATGCAGGCGCGCCCCGAGAAGGCGCGCGAGTACGGGCAGAAGGCGCTGAACAAGGCCCTGGAGGGCATTACCGGCACGACCGCAGTGCACATCTGCTTCGGCTACGCGGCCATCATCCACCAGCGCCCGGCGGGCTATTCCTTCCTGCCCGAGCTCGCCGGATCGCCGGTGAAGCAGATCTCGATCGAAACCGCGCAATCGAACCTGGATACGGCGGTTTTGAGCACTTTGCCGGGGAAGAAAATCATGCTGGGCTGCATCGACCTCTCCGACATGAAGATCGAAACACCGCAGCAGGTCTTCGCCCGGGTGAAGAGGGCGATGCCCTATGTCCCGAAAGAAAACATCATTGTTGCGCCCGACTGCGGCATGAAGTACCTGCCGCGCGAGGTCGCGTTCGGCAAGATGAAGGCGATGGTCGAAGCGGCACGGATGCTGCGGGCGCAGTACGGATGACCTTCAGGGTGGAGCATGTCGGCAGTTTCCTGCGGCCGCAGCGGCTGCTCGATGCAGCGCGTGCCCACAAGACCCATGACCTGAGCACCGACGAGTTCCGGGGAATCCAGGAGCAGTGCATCCGCGAAATCGTGGCGTTCCAGGAGTCGATCGGCCTGCCGACGATCACCGACGGCGAGTTCAGACGGCGCAGCTGGTCGGCCGGCTTCATCGACGCGGTGGAGGGCTTCGGGCTGCGGGAGGGAACGCTGAGCTTTCGCAATGACAGCCGGGTCGTCGGGATCGCGTCCTCTCCCTATGCGAGCTCCCGGCTGCGGCGCACGCGGCGCATCGTGGCCGACGACTACGAATTCCTGAAATCGGTCGTCAGGAAGGGGACGCCGAAGGTGACCATCGCGGCTCCCGACGTGATGCACTACTTCCTTGGGCCGAAGTCGTTCGAGCCTGCAATATACGCGGACCGGGAAGCGTATTTTTCCGATCTGGTGAAGATCTACAGGGACGAGATCGCCGAGCTGGCGGCGGCGGGCTGCAGCTACCTGCAGCTGGACGATACCGCGTTGCCGTGCAATTGCGACCCGCGCGCGCGTGCCGACATTGCCGCGCGCGGCGAGGACGCCGACGAGCTCACCGGGCGCTATGCCCGGCTCTTCAACCAGGCGGTCGCGGGGCGGCCCGCCGGCATGACGCTGGGCATTCACCTGTGCCGCGGCAATCTGAAAGGCGCCTGGATGGCCGAGGGCGGCTACGAGCCGATCGCCGAAACGCTCTTCAACCGCGTGGATGCCGACGTCTATTGCCTAGAGTACGATAGCGCCCGCGCCGGCGATTTCTCGCCGCTGCGCCACGTGCCCAAGGGCAAGCGGGTGATCCTCGGCCTCGTGAGCACCAAGACCCCGGTGCTGGAAACGAAGGATTTTTTGAAGCGGCAGATCGATGCGGCCTCGCGCTACGCGGGGCTCGAGCAGCTCGGCATCGGTCCGCAGTGCGGGTTCTCGAGCGGCGGCGGAGGCGGCCAGCCGATCACGCAGGACGCTACGCGCCGCAAGCTCGAGCTCATCATGGAGGTCTCACAGGAGATATGGAGCAACACATGAAGAAAATCTCTACGGCAGTCGTGTTGGCATTTGCGTTGGCAGCGTGCGACAGCATCCCGACCAATTACACGAACCAGGCTGTTGCCATCGGCGCCGTAGGCGGCGCCGTGCTCGGCGCCACGGCATACAGCAGCAACCGCTCGAGAGGCGCGATCATCGGCGCCATCGGCGGCGGGCTCGCCGGCGGCGCGGTCGGCACCTACATGGACAACCAGAAGCGCGACCTGGAGAAGAACCTGGCGAAGGAGATCCAGACCGGGGAAGCGAGGGTCGACAAGATGCCGAACGACGTGGTGCGCATCACCATGACCAGCAACACCGCGTTCGACACCAACTCCACCAGCATCAAGCAGGGCTTCTACACCACGATGGACAAGGTCGCGGATGTGATGACGCGCTACAACAAGACCACGCTGACGGTGGTCGGTCACACCGACAACGTCGGCACCGACAAGTACAACCAGGATCTCTCGCAGCGCCGCGCCCTCTCGGTGGCGCAGTATCTCGAGCAGAAGAAGGTGAACCCGGTGCGCCTCGCCACCGCGGGCAAGGGCGAGTCCGAGCCGGTGGCGAGCAACAGCACGGAGGCCGGCCGGCAGCAGAACCGCCGGGTCGAGATCTACGTGGAGCCGGTGCGCGAGGGCTGATGCGATGAGCGAGACGAAGCCGAAGGGACTGGCGAAGGGGCTCACCAACTACGGCGACCCGGCGTTCTCGCTCTACCTTCGGCGCTCGTTCGCGAAGAGCATGGGCTACTCGGGCGAGATGCTCGCCCGCCCGGTCGTGGGAATCGCGGACTCGAAGAGCGGGTTCAACAACTGCCACCGGCATTTTCCCGAGCTGATCGAGGCGGTGAAGCGCGGGGTGCTCGCAGGCGGCGCGCTGCCGATCGAGTTCCCCACCGTGTCGCTCGGCGAGGTGTTCCTCAGCCCGACCTCGATGATGTTCCGCAACCTGATGTCGATCGATGTCGAGGAGATGATCCGCGCCCAGCCGATGGACGCGGTGGTGCTCGTCGGTGGCTGCGACAAGACGGTCCCGGCGCAGCTCATGGGCGCGGCCTCGGCGAACCTGCCGGCGGTGCAGCTTGTCTCCGGGCCGATGATGCCGACCTCGTTCCAGGGCGAGCGCCTCGGCGCCTGCACCGATTGCCGCCGGTTCTGGGCCATGCACCGCGCCGGCAAGGTGAGCTCCGCCGAAATCGAGACCATCGAAGGCAACCTCGCCACCACCGCAGGGACCTGCGCGGTGATGGGGACCGCCTCGACTATGGCGTCGATCGCCGAGGCGCTCGGCATGGCGCTGCCCGGCAGCGCCGCCATCCCGGCGGTGCACGCCGACCGTCTGCGCGCCGCCGAGGCGACAGGGCGCTGCGCAGTTGAATTAATCAAGACCGGAATACGGCCGTCCAACATCATCAACGAAAAATCGGTCGAAAACGCGCTCCGGGTCTTGCTCGCGATCGGCGGCTCCACCAACGCCATCGTCCACCTCACCGCGATCGCGGGCCGCGCTGGCATCCGGATCGACCTCAACCGGCTGAACCAGCTTTCCGATTCGACCCCGGTGCTGGTCGATCTCAAGCCGACCGGCCAGCACTACATGTCGGACCTCTACGCCGCCGGCGGCGTCGCCGCCGTGATGCGGGAGCTGAAGCCGCTGCTGCACCTCGACTGCGTGACCGTGGCCGGCATCACGCTGGGCGAAGTCCTCGAGCGGCATCCGGCGTGGGTCGACCGCGCAGTGGTCAAGCCTCTCAAGGAACCGCTGGCGAAAGAAGGCGGCCTGGTGGCCCTGTTCGGCTCGCTCGCACCGAACGGCGCCATTCTCAAGCGCTCCGCGGCCGACCCGAAGCTCTTCGAGCGGGAAGGCCGCGCCGTGGTGTTCACGTCGCTCGACGATCTTTCGGCGCGCATCGACGACCCGCAGCTCGACGTGACCGCCGATGACTTTCTCGTGCTGCAGAACGCCGGGCCGAAATCCGGCTACGCCATGCCCGAAGCGGGTTACCTGCCGATTCCGCAGAAGCTGGCGCGCGCCGGCGTGAAGGACATGGTGCGCATTTCGGATGCCCGCATGAGCGGCACCGCGTACGGCACCATCGTGCTGCACGTGTCGCCCGAAGCCGCGGTAGGCGGACCGCTCGCGCTCGTGCGCAACGGCGACCGCATCCGGCTTTCGGTCAAGAGCCGCGCGATCGAGCTCGCGGTTGCGGAGGAGGAATTACGAAAAAGAAAGGCGGCATGGCAGCCGCCGGTCGCCCCGCCGCAGCGCGGCTACGCCAAGCTCTACATGGACCATGTGCTCCAGGCGGAGCACGGCTGTGACTTCGACTTCCTGAGAAAAGCCTAGCTGCCACCAGCGCGCGGCATAATAGGCGCGGAGGAGCGCCATGAAGCCGATGCGTTCGATGCAGGAGCGGGTCAGCGAAGCGGAGTGGGACCTGCGCGTGAATCTGGCGGCCTGCTATCGCCTGGTCGCGAAGTACGGCATGACCGATCTCATCTACAACCACATCACGGCGCGCGTCCCCGGGCCGGAGCACCACATCCTGATCAGCGCGTACGGAATGCTCTACGAGGAAGTCACCGCCTCGAGCCTGATCAAGGTCGACCTCGCCGGCAACATCATTGAAAAGCCCGACCACGGCTACTCGGTCAACGCCGCCGGCTACATCATCCACAGCGCCGTCCACGAGGCGCGCGAGGACGCGCAGTGCGTGATTCATACTCACACGCCGGCGGGAATCTCGGTATCGGCGATGGAGGAAGGGCTGCTGCCGCTCTCGCAGACGGCGATGCGCTTTTGCGGGCACGTCGCCTACCACGAGTACGAGGGCCCCGCTTTCAATCGCGGCGAGAAGGGCCGGCTGGTGGCGCACCTCGGCAAGCACAACGCCATGATCCTGCGCAACCACGGCCTTCTCGCCTGCGGGCCGAGCATCCCGCAGGCGTTCAACATGATCTACTGGCTCGAGCAGGCCTGCCGCATCCAGGTGCAGCTCCTCTCCTGCCAGCGGCCGCTGCACCAGGCGAAGCCCGAAGTCGTGGCACTGACCGCCGAGGTGCTGTCCGGAATGGAGATCACGCTCGACAACGAAGCCCTCACCAATCCCAGCATCAAGGAAGACGCGCAGAAGGCGGGCAGCGGCTATGGCCTGCTCGAGTGGCCGGCTCTGCTGCGCTCGCTCGATCGCGTCGATCGCTCGTATCGTGACTGAAGGCCGGCCCCGCGTCGGCTTCATCGGCGCAGGCCGGGTCGGCAAGGGTCTCTCGCTCGCGCTTTCTCGTTCCGGTTACCAGCTCGCCGGCGTCGTGGGCCGCGGCCTGGAACAAAAGAAGTCCGTCGTCGGCGCCTCGGACCTGGTCTTTCTCACCGTCCCGGACGATTCGCTGAGCGCCGCTTGCGCGGAGCTCGTCTGGAGGGACAAGTCGGTGGTCCATTGCAGCGGCGCTGCCGGACTCGAGGTTCTGCAGCATGCGAAGAACCAGGGCGCGCGGGTCGGCGGCTTCCATCCCTTGCAGATGTTCGCCGACCCGGAAGTCGCGGCGCGCGGCCTGAAAGGCTGCGCCGTCGCCGTGGAGGCCGAAGAGCCGCTCGCAACGATCTTGCTTCGC
>DATLUZ010000240.1:0-36728 GCA_035577785.1 Burkholderiales bacterium
GGACCAGAACGAGCCGGCGGGGACGCCGGCGTTCTTCGCCGGCAACCGCAGGTTCATCACGCGCAAGCTCTGGGGCATTGCGAACCAGCATTCCTTCGGCCACCACGGGCAGTACACGACGCTGCGCGAGGCGGTTCTGGCGCACGCGGGGGAGGCGTCCGATTCGAGTGCTGCGTTCAGGAAGCTCGCTGCCGAAGAGCAGAACGCGCTGATCGAGTTCCTGAAGTCGCTGCAGATCCTGCCTCCGGGAACGCGCTGCCTGATCGTCGACGAAAACTACGCGTGCGGCGAACGCCCGGGATGAAGGTCTGTCCGCGGCGCCGGGTTTGACCTAAGAGAGGATCCGCGCTCGCGGTTCCTCGGCGAGATGCCAATGTCGCCGACGAAGAGTTCCGCGTCGGCGTCGCGGGAGGGGTCTCCGTGTCTCCGTCCAACCAGCTTCCAAGCTGTTTCTTCGGAACGTGCAGGTGACGCGCCGGCGCGCGCAGGCCGCCCGCGATGCTTAGGGCTCGCAGCAACGGATCAGGGTACATAGAGCCGCCAGCGCGGCGCGATGCTATTTCGCGTTCCCTTCCTGCGGCAAGGATTCGGGGTGCTGCGTTTCATGACGGGATCCTGACCCTAAAGCTCTCCCTTGCCTATCGCGCTTGCCGGCGCTTCCATGTCGCGGCCGCCTGAAATTCGATGGAGCCCTGCGGCGACGGGGCTTCCCTTTCATGGAAGAGAGGCGTCTCCTCTCATTGCCCGGCGTAGAGGCTGGACCTCATGAAGGGTCGTCCTGGCCCAGGACGTTGATAGGCGATTATTTCTTGTAGCGCTTAGGAACGAACGGCAGCTTTGTGATTCCCACCGGGCGACGCGCACCCCGGACCACGGCGAAGAGCTTCGAGTCTTCCCGCAACGCCGAATCCACATAGCCGAGCATGATCGCCTTTTGCGTCGAAGGCGAGATGGTCCCGCTCGTGACGACGCCGGCATTGGCGCCGTCGGATGTAACCAACTCGGCGCCATGCCGGATCGGCACGGCTTCGTCGCCGACGAGGCCGACCAGGCGCCGCGTCGTGCCGTCGAGGAGCTGCTGGAGGTAGACCCCGGCGCCGGGGAAGCCGCCTTCCTTCTTGCCGCCGGCGCGGCGTGATTTGGCGACCGCCCAGCCGAGGCTCGCTTCAAGCAGCGTCGTGTTCGAGTCCATGTCCTGGCCATAGAGATGCAGCCCCGCTTCGAGCCGCAGCGTGTCGCGCGCGCCGAGGCCGACCGGCTTCACCGCGGGATGGGCGAGCAGTTTGCGGGCGAGTGCTTCGGCGTCCGCGGCCGGGACCGAGATCTCGAAGCCATCTTCGCCGGTGTAACCGGAGCGCGACGCGAAGTATTTGCCGAACGTGCCGGCGCGCATGAAGGCAAGGCTTGCCGCATCGGGAAACGCCTGCTCGGCCGCCGGGCCTTGAAGCGCGATGAGCGCATGATCGAGCAGCTCGAAGCTCAGCCCGGGGCAGACTTTGCGCAGCAGCGCGAGGTCGTTCTCCTTGCACGCCGCGTTGACGACGATGCGTACCTCGTCGGCGAGCCGCGTCACCATCAGGTCGTCCTCGATGCCGCCGTTCTCGTCAAGGAGTACCGAGTAGCGCTGCAGGCCCTCGGGCCAGTCGTCGAAATCGACCGGCAGCGCGCGTTCGAGCGAGCGGTGGAGGTTCGGGCCGGTGACGCGCACCTGCCCCATGTGCGAGACGTCGAAGAGCCCGGCGTGGCTGCGCGTATGCAGGTGCTCTGCTCGCAGGCCCTCCTTGTATTGCACCGGCATGTCGTAGCCGGCGAATGGCGTGAAGCGCGCGCCGAGCTCGGCGTGCAGCGCGTGGAGCGGCGTGTGCTGAAGCCGCTCAGGCATACGCCTCGACCGGCGGGCATGTGCAGATGAAATTGCGGTCGCCGGCGACGTTGTCGATGCGCTTGACCGGGGGCCAGTACTTCGCCGCGCGCAGCCACGGCGCGGGGAAAGCTGCGGCCTCGCGGTCGTAGGCGTGCTTCCATTCGCCGGCGAGCTCGGTCGCGGTGTGCGGCGCGTTCTTGAGCGGGTTGTCGGTGCGGTCCCACGTGCCGGACTTGATGCGCTCCAGCTCGCCATGGATCGAGATCATGGCGTGGCAGAAGCGGTCGAGCTCGTCCTTCGATTCGCTCTCGGTCGGCTCGACCATCAGCGTGTCGGCGACCGGAAAGGAGAGGGTGGGCGCATGGAAGCCGTAGTCCATCAGCCGCTTCGCGACGTCCTCGGCGGTGACGCCGCACGTGTCCTTCAGCTTGCGCAGGTCGAGGATGCACTCGTGCGCGACGCGCCCCGAAGCGCCTTTGTACAGCACGGGGAAATACTTCGCGAGGCGTGCGGCGACGTAGTTGGCGTTGAGGATCGCGACCTCGGTCGCTCTTCGGATGCCGCTTGCGCCCATCATGCGGATGTACATCCACGGGATCACGAGGATGAGCGCGCTGCCGTACGGTGCCGCGGACACGGCGCGTGGGCTTTCCAGCGGATGCGCGGGCAGGAACGGCGCGAGATGCTTTGCCACGGCGATCGGCCCCATGCCGGGCCCCCCGCCGCCGTGCGGGATGCAGAAGGTCTTGTGCAGGTTGATATGGCAGACGTCGGCGCCGAAGCCGCCCGGCTTCGCGAGCCCGGCGAGCGCGTTCATGTTCGCGCCGTCCATGTAGACCTGGCCGCCCGCGCGATGCACGCGCTCGCAGATCTCCACGATGGCCTCCTCGAACACGCCGTGCGTCGAGGGGTAGGTGATCATCAGCACGGCGAGCCGCGCGCGATGCTCCTCCAGCTTGCGCCCGAGATCCGCGAGGTCGACGTTGCCGCTCTCGTCGCAGTCGACCACCACGATGCGCAGGCCCATCATCTGCGCGCTTGCCGGATTGGTGCCGTGCGCTGACGCCGGGATGAGGCAGACGTCGCGCTGGCCCTCGCCTTTCGATGCGAAATAGCTGCGGATCGCGAGCAGCCCCGCGTATTCGCCCTGCGCGCCGGAATTCGGCTGCAGCGAGACAGCCGCGAAGCCGGTGATCTCGGTGAGCATCGCCTCGAGCTCGGCCAGCATCTCGCGGCTGCCGCGGGCCTGCTCGGGCGGCGCGAACGGATGCAGGCTCGCGAACTTCGGCCAAGAGATGGGCAGCAATTCTGCGGCGGCGTTGAGCTTCATCGTGCAGGAGCCGAGCGGGATCATCGAGTGCACCAGCGAGAGATCGCGGTTCTCGAGGCGCTTCAGGTAGCGCATCATCTCGGTCTCGGTGTGGTAGCTATTGAACACCGGATGGCCGAGCACCTTGTCCGTACGCCGCAGCGCCGACGGAATGGAAGCGGGCTCTACCGGCAATGACCGCGCGATGGCGTCGATGCCGGGGCGCTCGCCGGTCAGCACCTCCACCACATCGGCGGCATCGGTGAGCGTCATCGTCTCGTCGCAGCTGACGGCGACGCGGTTGCGCTCGAGCTTGCGCAGGTTGATGCGCTTTGCGCGCGCGCGGGCGTCAATGCCGTCGCTCGCTTTGAACGTCACGGTGTCGAAGAACGCCTCACCCTCACTGTGCGCGCAAGCGGCGATCAGCCGCGCCATGAAGTTGACGCGTGACGCGATCCGCGCGAGGCCGCGCGGCCCGTGATAGACGGCGTAGAACCCCGCCATGTTGGCTAAGAGCGCCTGCGCCGTGCAGATGTTGCTCGTCGCCTTGTCGCGGCGGATGTGCTGCTCGCGCGTCTGCAGCGCCATGCGCAGCGCCGGCCGCCCGGCCGCGTCGCGCGATACGCCGATGATGCGGCCGGGCATCTGGCGCTTATGCTCGTCGCGGCACGCCATGAACGCGGCGTGCGGGCCGCCGTAGCCCATCGGCACGCCGAAGCGCTGGGCCGAGCCGATCGCGACATCCGCGCCCGACGCGCCCGGCGACTTGAGGAGCAGGAGCGCGAGGAGGTCGGTGCCCACGCAGACGAGCGCCTGCGCCTTATGCGCGCCGGCAATGAGATCGGTCCAGTCCTCGATGTGTCCGTAGGTATCGGGACATTGGAGATGAATGCCGAATACGCCGCTCGGGTCGAGGCTGCGATGCGCGTCGCCTACCTTGAGCTCGATGCCGAGCCACTGCGCGCGAGTCCGCATCACCGAAAGCACCTGCGGATGCGTGGCCCCATCGACGAAGTAGAGCTTTTTCGCGCTCTTGCTCGAGCGCCGGATCATCGACATCGCCTCAGCCGCGGCAGTGGCTTCGTCGAGCAGCGAGGCGTTGGCGACGGGCAGGCCGGTAAGATCGATGACGAGCTGCTGGAAATTGAGCAGGGCTTCGAGGCGCCCCTGCGAGATCTCGGCCTGGTAGGGCGTGTAGGCGGTGTACCAGCCCGGGTTCTCCAGCACGTTGCGCTGGATCACGGCCGGCGTATGCGTGCCGTAGTAGCCCGTGCCGATGTAGCTTCGCCACGCTTCGTTGTGCATGGCGTGCGCGCTGAGATCCGCCAGTGCCTGCAGCTCGGTCTCTGGCGCGCCGAGCTTGAGCGGCTCCTTGAGCCGGATCGCCGCCGGCACGACCTCGCGCACCAGCGCATCGAGCGAACCGACGCCAAGCTCGGCGAGCATCTCGCGCTGTCTTGCCTCATCGCTGCCCAGATGGCGGGCGGCGAACTCTTCCTTTCCCAGGAGATCGGCAAGATCGCTCATACGCCGGCCGACTTCTTGTAGGCATCACCTGCGAGAAGCTCCTTGAGCTCGCCCTTGTTGGCGAGCTTGAGCTTGAAGAGCCAGCCCTTCTGGTAGGGCGACTCGTTGACGATCTCCGGATGCGCGCTGAGCTCGGCGTTCGCGTCCACGATCTCGCCCGTCAGCGGGGAGTAGACGTCGGAAGCAGCCTTGGTCGACTCGACCACGGCGCAGCTCCCGCCGCGCGAGACCTGGGTGCCGGCCTTCGGCAGCTCCACGTAGACGAGATCGCCGAGCTGCTCGGTCGCGACCGCGGTGATGCCGACGGTGACGGTGCCGTCGCCGTTGTCGGCGATCCATTCATGGGACTCGGTGTACTTCAGATTCTCTGGAATGTTCACGAACGCTCCTCTAGAGCATGGCCGACCCATCCGGGTCCTTCATGCCCCCTCTGTCCGTTTGCCTGAGAAATTGGCGGCCCGGGCTGCTGCCGCGTGTTCCTTCGGCGAGGCCAACGCGGCCTTCTCTCCAGAGCGCCCGAGCCTCGCGCGGTCCTTTTGCCTGAGAGTTTGCGGGGCCTTACCCCTTCGGCGCTGACCGCCGTTCCAACTGCGAGTCAGTCTCTCCCACGCGCGGCGTAATGAGCCCGGCGAATCTACTCCACCTCCCGCCCGACCTGCAACCCTCAAAACAGGGACAGACCATCACGTCAACGGCGGCCGAAGCCCGCGGACCGGAGTGGACGCTTAAAGCATCTAGTGTGCCGTTTACGCACGCGAAAGCAGGTTACCGCCACGCCATCTTCAAACAAGAAACCCCGGGCTCGAAAGAGTGCCGGGGTTTTTTGTCTTCCTGCGTCGCTACGGCGATGCGCAAAACTCGCTGATGCCCTTTCTCAGATCATTGCGATCCGTTGCTCGGAGAGGGACGAATCTTCGCGACGAAAGCGCCCCCGGGGCTGGTGCTCTGGAAGGCGTTCGCGGTGGGAAAGTTCGTCGAGGTCGTTACACCAGTGACGTAGGCGGTACCCAAGGGATGCACCGCGATTCCGCCCCCGAAGTCCAAGCCGCTGCCGCCAAGGTAGGTGGAGTAGGCGAGTGCCGAGCCATCGTGGTTGAGCTTCGTCACGAAGGCGTCGAACCCGCCGCCACCGAAGACGGCCTGGATTGCGTCTGCCGTCGGGAAATTGCCTGTGGTTCGGCCCGTCACGTAGGCATTGCCAAAGAGATCCACCGCCACTCCGTGGCCCTCGTCATTTCCACTGCCCCCGAGGTAGGTGGAGTAGACCAGGGCGGAGCCGGTGCGATCGAGCTTGACCACGAAAGCGTCCTGGACGCCGCCGAAAACCGTTTGGAAGGCTCTAAAAGTTGTCGGGAAATTTGGCGAGCTGGTGCCGCCTGTTACGTAGGCGTTACCGAGGAGATCCACCGCGATTGCGACCCCGAAATCGTTCCCGCCGCCGAGGTAGGTGGAGTAGAAGAGTGAACCGCTGGGATCAAGCTTGGTCACGAACGCGTTCACAGCGCCGGCCAAATTTTCCTGGAAGGCATTCGCGGTGGGAAAATTAACCGAACGGGTGAAGCCGGTAATGTAGGCATTGCCGCGGACATCCACGGCGATCCCGGTGCCCTGGTCTACTCCACTGCCGCCCAGATAGCTGGAGTAGACGACGCTGGAACCGGTGGGATCAAGCTTGGTCACAAAGGCGTCGACGATGCCGCCGCCGAAGACCGCCTGGACGGCGTTTGCGGTGGGGAAATTGTTCGAGAACGTTCTGCCTGTAACGTGCGCATTTCCGTGGAGGTCCACGGCGATCGCCGCGCAATCGTCAATTCCAGTGCCGCCGAGATAGGTGGAGTAGACGAGGACCGAGCCGCTGGAATCGAGCTTGGTCACGAAGCCCTCGGGGGGATGTTCCGCGTCGCTTTGCGGGGGAGGCTCGCCGCCGGCGTGGACCGGCTGGAAGGCGCCAGCGGTGACCGGGAAGTCGGTGGATTCCGTACTTCCAGTGACATAGGCGTTGCCGAAGAGGTCTATGTCGATTCCGTTGGCCTGGTCGGATTGACTGCCGCCGAAGACAGTGGAGTAAACCAAGGCGGAGCCGGAGGGATTGATCTTGGTGACGAAAACGTCGAAAACTCGGCCGGGAGCCTGGAAGGCTCCCACGGTGGTCGGGAAATTGGCCGCAAAAGTAAAGCCCGTCACGTAAGCATTGCCCAGGATATCCACGGCGATACCGGTGGCGGTGGCACCCGAGGCGCCCCCGAGATAGGTCGAGTAGGAGAGCACCGGATCGATGACCAGCGGTTGGCTGCGGTCGTACGCCGCCACCTCGAAGCCGAAACGATGGACGCCCCTTTGAACGTAGCCGCCGGCGACTTCCTGCCGCCTGCCGTCGACTTCCTGGTAGAGAACGGGCTTGTGCTGGCGTATGGTGCTGCCGCCCACGTGCAGCACGAGGTCGCCTTGGGCGTCGATCTCCATTTTGTCGGCACCGCTGAAGTCGAGCTCGATCCTGTTCGGGTCGGCGCCGGGCGCGACGACGAAGTCGTACTCGAGCTGGCGCTGCTTGCCGTGGTAGACGAGATCCACGCCGGGATAGACCTCGCCGTAACGAACCGCGCTATATGTGGGCACGTTGGTGCGCCACTTTGCGGGATCATTCCCGATGAAGTAGTTCGCCTTTCCCGGCTGCTCCTCAAGCCCGCTCACGACGGGCTTGCGCGCCGCGCCCACCAGACTGATGCGCAGGGCCGTCGATTTCGCCTGCGCCCGGGACTCGGGTTGCGCTTGCGCACCGTGCTGCTTCCTTTTTGCGTACGCGTTCGGCGGGGTGAGCACGAGCACCGCTTCGTCCGCGGTGAGATAAAGGTTGTATCCCGAACCGCGCGAGAGGAAGCGTACGTCCTTGCGCACCTGGCCCTGATTGGCCTCGAAGTGCAGGGGCAACTCGACGTAGGTCTCGCTCACGCGAGCGTCCGTAGCTGCGCTTGCTGCCGCCGCGAAGCCAACTAGGCATGGGAACAGCATGACTCTGGCGGATACGATGAGAGCGTACGGGGACATGCCTACACCTCCTCCTTTAGTAGACCTTTTCAGCTTCTAACTGCTGGCGCGCCAATCTACATAGCGCTTCATTACATCGAAATCCGGCGCACGCCGCGTTTTGCACGGTTTACCGATTGACTACGCGGGGCAGGTACACCCGTCGTTTGAATTACGACGCGCGCGCCTGTCCATGTCACGACACATGTTCGTGCAAACAAACGAACGGTCGGCGACGCGGCGCATCGCGTTCGACACTGCGGTGAACCGTACGGGCGGATAAATCGTCCACTACAAGGCAACAGCTTTTGCGACAGGGACCGCGGCCAGGGGCAGCATCCGCGTCTGCCGTAACTTGAATCGCTGCTAGATTTTTTTCTACAGAGCTCGGTCCAGGCCGGACTTGGTCCAGGCGGTACTTAGTTGCCCGTGCGGCGTGACCCTATAACCGAGAGCATCGAAAAGATGCTGCAAACGGCGAGGGCGCTTGGTTCGCAATCGTTGTCCAGAGCCGGATTCAGAGCTTTCGTTTCCGCTACGTCGGTCAGGCGAAATAGGCGAGCAGCCATCCCGCCAGCGCAAGCGCGCCGATGGCAGCGATGAGAACGAAGTTCGTCCTCCGGCGGACGATCTTCATCGTCAGATCCTCGCGCTGCAGGAGGTTGCGGAACGCTGCGGTGGTGCTGCCGGGTTCTTTCTTTTGCTCTCGCGCCATGCATTCCACTATGCAACCGAAGATGATCGGCGCACAGGCAAAATGCAACGGATGAATGGGGATGAACCGCTCCTAGCTGCGGTGCCTGCGCACTGCCTCGATCACGGCGGTGTGGTACGCGTCGGCGAAGCCGAGCGAGGCGGCTTCCTCCAGCAGCCTCTTCACTGTGCCGGCCGACTGCAGCTCGAGCCCCGCGTCGCGCGCGAGCTCGAGCGCATAGGTCACGTCCTTTAGCATGTAGCTGACCGGAAAGGCGCGCTCGGGGTGCGACTCGGGCAGCAGCGACTTCATGCCGTGGTTGCGCAGCGCGAAGCTATCGGCCGAGCCCTTGGCGAGCGCGTCGAAAAGCACGCCCGGCTCCACCGCGCCGCCCGCTTTCGCCACCGCCAGCGCCTCGGCGAGCGCGGTGACGGTCGCGGAGAGCACCATGTTGTTTAGGAGCTTTACCGCCTGACCCGCGCCCGGCGGCCCGCAGTGCAGGACGTCGGCGCCCATGGTGCGCAGCAGTGGCTCGATGCGGTGGTAGAGAAAGGCGTCGGCCCCGACCATGAAGGCGAGGGTGCCGTCGATCGCCGCTTGGCGCGTGCGCGCCACCGGGGCGTCCGCGAAATGCGCGCCGCGCTCGGTGAGCTTGGCGGCGAGCTCGCGCGCCAGGGCGACCGGAGCAGTACTGCAGTCGACGATCGCCTGGCCGGCGCGCGCCGCGAGCGAGAGCTCAAGGCCGACGGCGCGCACCTGCGGCTCGCCCGGCAGGGAAAGGAAGATGACCTCCGCCTGCGAAGCGACCTCCGCAATGGAACGCGCCGCGGCGACGCCGTCGAGCGCGAGACGCTTCAGCGGCGCGGGCCGCAGATCGTGGGCGAGGACCTTGCCGCGGTGTCGCCGGGCAAGGTTGCGGCACATGGGCTCGCCCATCACGCCCAGGCCGATGAAACCGAGCTTGTCCATCGCTCCTCCCGGAGGAGGAGCTTATTGCAAGTTGGATATCATGACCTTCTCGAGGCGAGCGACGTGTGGCGCGATCCATCCGGCACGGGCGAATGGGAATCCGACGGCGGCTACTGGTACTGGCTGGAAGAGCAGCCGGCAAAACAGAGGGTGCAGAAGCGAGAGCCAAGTGGAACGAGTTTGCGCCGATAGTGCGCCCGTTTGCGCACGCGAAGGTACGTCCCGGCAGGACAACAGGGAAAAGCTTTCTGGGAGCTTGCGTACAGTCGCGATTCTTTAGGCGCGTAGTGAACCAAGATCCACGCCATTCCACGCCGCATCCGCTCGGGGCTGGCATCGATTTGATGTTGCTCGGATCCGCAATGCGCGTTAATGTCGGCCGCCGCACCGCTGCAAACAAAACCACGACCGGAGGATGACGAAGTATGCCCATGTGATTCGCCGGCCGGACTGAAGTTGCGCCTCACGAAGGTTACCGCGACGGCATCTTCGAACAGGAAACAAAAACCCCGGGCTCGCGAGAGTGCCGGGGTTTTTGTTGGCGAGCGTCGCCTGAGCCTTGGTGAGACAGATTGCCTGCTCAAGCCGGATTAGCGTGAGGCCAGCGCCGCGGGCTTCAGCAGTTTTTGCATGAATTCCCGCGGCTTGTCGGTAATTTCCTGTCCGTCGTGATAGAGCAGGACGACATCGAGCGGGCCGTTGCCGACAGAGCGTTCGGCAATATTGTCCGGGCTGACCGTGACCCGGCCCATGACGCGCGAGGTTGGCCATTGCAGATCGCCGTAGGCCAGATAGACGAGCTTGGAGCAGAACACCCGATTGGTCGTCTCGGCGTCGAAATTGAAGTCGTAGGGTTTGCCGATCTGGCGCAGCGCGAGCAGGATGATGGCGGCGCGTTTTTCGTCGCTCACCGCGTCCTGACGCAGGACGCCAAGGTCATCGATATTCAGGAAGTGCGCGAGGGTATTGAGTTCGACGCCGGAGCGCAGGGCTTCAGCGACTCCATGGCCCTTGCGAATCGCTGCCTGGTGCGGAACGACCACCGGGTGATCCCAGATTTTCAGGGCTTTCAGCTCGGCCTCATTGCCTACCCAGATGGCCGCATGACCCCAATGGCCCGGGATAAAGGCGTCAGTCAGGCGGAAGGGCGTTTTCTCCACCAGGATGTCGGCTGCTTTCAATGCTTTGCTGACCCGTTCGGCGACGCTTGCCTGCCGATACAGCTTGCCGCGGCGGGTTTCGACCAGGCCGACCGTATTGCCGAACAGCAGGCTGGAGAAATTGGTGCTTTCATCCTTCAGCGAGAAGAGAGCATCGACGGCATATCCACCGAGCGAGCCGATTCCGCCCACAATGTCGTTCACGGACTTGGTCTCGCGCGCCATGGACAGAGAAGGGCTTTGCTCGATCAGCGCTTGCAGGTAGCGGTAGCCGGGAATGGGCGCTGCCGCCGCTTCCTGCTGATGCTGGTTCAGCCAGTCGAGGGCGCGCCGGACGCGCAGGCGGTTGTCGGCTGAACTGAAGCTTTGGGCGACTTCATTGAGCCTCCCGGCTTGCAGATTGAAGCCCTTGTCGGAGCTGTTCAGCAACTGGCGCAGGGCGTGGTTGTTCCGGTAGGGCGCGATGGCTGACAGGTAGTTGTCGTAGAGAACCAGCGCCGCAGAGAGCGACATGGCCACTCCCGCAACCTGGATAGCAGCTTCCTGCGGGTCTTTGCTCGGGTCCCGGCTCGTCCAGCACTCGTGCGACTCGGCCACGTTCATCAGGGTTTGCCGCTGGGCCAGCAGGGCGGCAGTGCCTTCGCGCAGCATCTGTAGATCGGCGCCGCTGAGCGGCTCCTTGTTGCTCGCCTTGGCTTGCAGGCTGCGATGAAAGCGGATCGCCTCGGCTCGCATGCCCAGGGCTTCTTCAACCAGCGCCTCGTAGCGCTCGATTTCATGCGCCATGGCCTCTCGGCGCTCAGGTAGCGAGGCGCCGGAATGCGCCTCGCGTTGATGGCTGAGGCAGGCCGCATGGCTGGGTTCGGCGCTGCGTATCGTCTCGCTGTCGATTGCCCAGCCGGGTGCGACCGCAAACAAGCAGACCAGGCTGGCAAGGCACGATAGGGTGAGCTCGCGGGAGAAGAAAGTCCGTTCTCGCGGCCGAGTGGAAGGAATCGGTCCAGCTCGGTCCGCGGGTGGCTTGTTTGAGCTTGTTGCCATGGGCCCCTCCCAGGTTTGGCTGCTGCGGAATATAACTTAGCGCCCTCGGCCTAGCGGGGAACAACTGCACGTGAGATAGCCGTGCTGCGCACAGCGAGCGGTTACGGCATGATCTCCGAGATCGTGCGGACCGCTAGTTCGCGCACCCCAAGGAATTCACATGTTCAGGGATGGACCGCTCACCCGCAGGCCACCCGAAACAATCAGCTACGGTACCGGCCGCTGCACCCTCGGCGCGCTGCTCGTGGCTTCGAGCGAGCGGGGGATCGTCTCGATCATAGTGCGCGACACGCAGTCCAAAGCGGTCCGCGACCTCGCTGCGCGATTTCCAAAGGCGAACCTCGTTCGCGACCAAGCGCGCGGCAAGGCCATAGTGAAGAAGGTCGCCCGGTACATCGCGGCGCCGTTCCGGCCATTCGCGCTGCCGCTCGACATCCGCGGCACGGAGCTGCAGCAGCGAGTCTGGAGCGAGGTGCGCAAGATCCCCTTCGGCGAGACTTCCACCTACTCGAAGATCGCCGAAGCGATCGGGATGCCGCGGGCGATCCGCGCGGTCGCCAGTTCCTGCGCGCGCAGCCGATTCGCTTTCGCCGTGCCGTGCCACCGGGTGCTGCACAAGGGCGGCGCGACCGCGCCGAACCGCCGTGCCGGCCGCCAGTACCGCTGGGTGGACTACGAGGCGAAGCTTGCGGCGAGGCGGCGGGCGTAGACGCCGTATACTCGAGCGAGGAATATCGATCGCATGCGCCCCTGGGCTCTTTCCGTCGCCGTGCTTCTGTCGTTCGCCGCCGCAGGCTGCGCGTCGACGCAGGTAGTGCACGAGTGGCGCAATCCCGAGCTGGCCGCGCCCGCGCGCTTCAAGAAGGTCATGGTCGTCGAGATCAGCACGCAGCCGGGGATCCGGCGTTCCTTCGAGGATGAGTTCGTCCGGCGGCTCAAGGCCGCGGGCGTCGACGCCGTGGCGAGCTACCGCTACATCGCCGACGACGGCCCGGTCCCGGAGCCGCGGCGCCAGGAAGCGGCAGCCCAAGCCGGCGCCGACGCGACGCTCATTACCCGCCTGGTCCGTGTGGAGCAGATGTACCCGGTGAACCCGTACTACTACTATCCGCCACCGCCGCGCGTCTTCTACCGCGGTTACCCTTGGTATGGCTACTACGGCCCGCCGGCCTACCCGTATGAGGTCTACGTTTCAGAGACCAGCCTCTATGACGCGGCGACGAACGAGCTGGTCTGGAGCGGCACCGTCGAGACGAGTCCCACGAAGGTCAGCGAGGACATCCCGCGCTACGTCAATGCGGTGATCGAGGCACTGCAGAAGCAGAACCTCCTGGCGGCGGCAGCGCCGCCGCGCGGCTGACACGCCGGCACGTTTCGGTCTAGCGGAACCCTTCGGTGGCGCGCTGCGTGGCGGCGTGGATGATCAGCGCGGTGGCGCCGAGGAAGGAAAGAATCCCAAGCGGGCCGCGCCTGAGCGCGGAGAAGAGCAGCAGGCCGGTCCCGGCGAGCGCTTCGAGCTGAGCAGGTCTCATGCGCACGGAGCGAGCAAGCTTCGCGCCCGGCTCACGGGCGAGGCCGCCGAGCAGGGCCGCTATTTGCCTGCTGCCTGGAGCTGCTTCAACGTGAAGACGTAGCTCACGTTGTCGAGCGGCTTGTGGCAGGCGAAGCACTCGGCCTGGTTGACGCCCGGGCGGTGCTGCTTCTCCAGGGTGAAGATGGCGTAATTCCAGTCGCCGTTCCGCAGCATGTCGGGGATGTCGTTGCCCCAGCCCGGGCCGCTTTGCATCGCGGTGAAGAGCAGCAGCTTCTCCGGCTCGAAGAAGCCGTCCTTGCCTGTCACCGGCTGCTTGTTGGCGTCGAGCTTGGCGGAATAGACCTCGGCGAAGAGATACGAGCCGACCGGCAGCGGCTTTCCTGCCCTGGCGGCATCGACCGCCGCTTTGTTCGCGTAGTAGTAGCGGACCTGGCGGGTCGCCGGGAAGTTGATGGTGTGGTACTTGACGAAGCTCGTCTTGTAGTCGTCCGGGAAAGCGACGTGGGTCTTCGCCACATTCGGCAGCAACGGCGACTTCTGCGCCGACTGGCTCGCTCCCGGCTGCGCGGCGAAGTAGGCGGCGAGGTTGACGATGTCTTCGGCGGAGAGCTGAGTCGCGATCGCGGCCATCGTCGCCGTCGGGCTCACGGCGCCCGCCGGCCTGCGCAGGCCGTCCTTGAATGCCTTCAGTTGCGCCTCGAGGTAGGCGGGGCGCTGCGCGGCGAGGTTCGGGATCGTGTCGCTTACGCTGACGCCGTTCAAGCCGTGGCAGGCGGCGCATACGCTGGCGACCTTGGCTTTTCCGGCTTCGATGTTCGGCTGCGCATAGGCGAGCGGCGCGACGAGCGCGGCGAGCGCGACGAGTGCTTTCATGGTTGCCTCCCCTAGGTTGTGGCCATCCTAGCACTGTCCCGTAGAAGGTGGGATCCAGCCGTGCCGGCGCAACAGCTCGTCGTCCAGCAGCTGCTGCTCTCCGTTCCCGACCGACCAGTCATCGCGGCCGTTCACGGTGAGGGTGACGAACACGTCCTCGCGGCGCACCCCGGCCGCGGCCAGCCGCTTCGCGATTTCCGCGAACAGCGCCGCTTTCTTCTGCGGGCTGCGCGGCACCAGGGTGATGTTCACGAACACCACGTTGCGCCGGCTCACGCCGAGGTAGCCCGGGTCGGCGATCAGGGCCTCGGCCGGGAGCCGCTCGATGATCTGGAACCGGTCGGCCTCCGGAAGGCCGAGGGCGTCCACCATGGCGCGGTGCACGCCGTCGGCGATGGCGCGCTGGGTATCGGCCGGGGTATCGGCGCGCAACGAGATTCGCATCACGGGCACGGTTTCTCCTTGTCGGGCCTGAAGGTCATCTTGCATCGCCTACCAAGGCATCGACGAAAGTCGCGGCGGCCTCTTTCAGCTGCTTGCGCCCATATCCGGCGCGCTCCATCACGGCAATTCCTCTCGTAAATGTCACGACGACGCGAGCAAGCCTGTTCGCATCGATCGCAGACCGCCCGTTGGGCGCAGTGCTGATGGCCCTGGCGATGAGCTGCTCTAGGCGGCTGAGCACGCTTTGCACGCGCTGACGGACTGCCGCGCTCGAAATGGCCGCGTCGAGCGCGGTGCGCGTGGTCAGGCAGCCCCGCGGAGGCGAGCCGCTCGTCATGTTCACGATGATGAGGTCGAAGAAATTCTGCAGCCTTGCGGCGGCGTCGCCCTGGGCCAACGCATTAGCGGCCGTTTGCAGGAATTGCGCGGCGTACCGGTCGAACGCGCGCAGGAAGATCGCTTCCTTGTCGCCGTATGCGTTGTAAAGGCTGCCGCGCTGCACGCCGGTCGCGGCGGCGAGGTCCTGCATGGTCGCGTCGTGGAGACCCTTGCGCCAGAACACATCGAGCGCGACCGCAATCACCTCCTGCTCGTCGAACTGACGCACGCCCGCCATCCGGTCCGCTCCAAAATCTATTTTTGACAGTCTCGTCAAAGTTGACATCCTTGTCAAGGATAGGGGTCTTCCCGGCGTCCCGGGACGCTCCTGCAGGGATGCGGCTCATCCCGGCCTGCGGCACGAAGGCCTGACCACGAAAGCCGGCAGCACCAATATCGGACACGCGGAATAGTAAAAGCTGCACGGAACCGGTTTAATACGCGAGGGGATGCGCCGGCGATAGCGTGGCGGTTGTGCACGCGAGCGCCGGGCGCCATGCGAGGGGGGCGTCGTGCTGGGCTCGATCCGTCTGTCGGCTTTGATCCTCGCCGCGGCCTGCCTTTGCGCGTCGGTCGGCGCCTCGGCGCAAGGCTCCGCCGAGAGCAAGGCCGCGGTCCAGCTCCTGGATCACACGGCGATCATGTGGCTGACCGGCGGCTTCTTCGCCCTCTTCTTTCTTGTCATCGTCGGCCTGGTCTTTCTGCAATGGAAGTTCCAACGCGCCGTGGAAAAGGTCATCGATGGTGCCGGCGCCGCTGAGTCGGCTGGCGGCGAGGCGGGCAAGGACGACGCCTCCGCGGCGCGCAACGTGAAGATCGAGGCGCTGCGGCTGCTGCAATCGTCGCCCCTCGGGGTACCGGAAGGCACGGTGCGCGCTGTCATCTCCTTCGTGCTGATCGCAGGTGGCCTGGTCATCCTGATGCTCAAGAACCGACTCGGGCTTGAAGGCGCGTCGGAGATCGCCAGCATCCTCGGCACCGTGCTCGGCTTCTATTTCGGCAGCCGCAGCGGCACGGACACTGCGGCGCACCAGTCCGCGCAGCAGGCGATCGACACCGCGACGCGCGCGAGCGAGAAGGCGGTTCAGGCGCAGGCGAATGCCGCAGCAAACCAGGCGGCGATCCGGGCGATCGAGTCCGGAGGAGGAACCGGGGCCGACAGCCAGGTCAACAAAGCGCAGGCGGGCCTGCGTGAGGTCCGCGAAAAGCTGCGCACCGCGCAGCAGATCGTAAGGATTGTCGGGGCGGCGAGCAGCGGCTCCACGGTGGTCGAGGGCGGCGCCAAGGTGATCGACGAGGCCGAAAAGATGCTCGGCATCATCGAGCCGCTTCTTTCCGGCAGGCCGGCCCTCAATGAAATCGGCGACGTCGCGACGAAGGCCGGCGCCTCCCTTGCGGAGCTGCAGAAAGTCGGGCTGCCCGGCATCTTCGGCGATGCGATCGCGACCGTGGGCGCGGTAGCGTCGACCTTGGGCACGGGGATCTCCACTGCGACCGCGCTTGGCGGCATCCTGGGCGGGCCGGCGGGCATCGTCGGCGCCATCGTCTTCAGTGGACTGAGGCTGTACCAGGACAAGCAGAAGTTCGACGACTGGGAGGCGGCGGTGCTCCAGCGCCCCTTCGATCGGAACCTGATGCCGACCAGCGACTTCGAGAACGCCGGGCTGCTCGCGCTCGAATATTCGCCGCTCATGCGGGCGCGGCTTGCGGCGGGCGCCGCCCAGGTCGATCCGGCGCTTGCCGCTGCAGTGCTGCGCGCAGCGGTGCAGGTGAGCGCCTCGGGCGCGCCCCTTCCCGCCGTTGAGCTGGCGAAGACGCTGCGCACGCGCGGGAACGATCCCGACCTGTGCGCGCTGTTCGCCACCGACCAGGAGCTCGCGGAGGCGATCGAGGAATATCGCCAGAGCGTGGTCTTCAACCGCGCCAAGGACAATCTGCCGACCACCATCGACCTCGGCGTGGCGCTCCCCGGCGTGCCGAACACCGTCGATTTGCGCGCCGCTCTCGACTTCATTCCGCTGCTCCGCCGCGACCGGGGCGCGGCGAGCGAGATCGATCGGCTGTACACGGTGGTGAGCGCGCTCGGCGAGCAGAAGGTGCTGCCCATCGAACAGGTGCTCGCGTTCGTGGGCGATGCATTGCGCGAGGGACAGGCAACGGCGGCAAGGGATCGGCAGGCGGCTGAAGCGCCTGCGCCGGGGGGTTGAGCGATGCGCAAAAAGACGGTCCTCGTGGCCCTCATGCTCTTGCCGGGTTGTCACACCGTTTCCTTTGTCCACCCCAACGACCAGGACGTGAAGCAGCTCGAGTCCATGCAGCAGGCGCGATCCACCGGCGCGCTTGCGCAGGTCAGCCGCGAGGAAATCGCCTGCGACTCGGTGCATCGCACCTGCGCCCGGCTGCAGATGGAGAAGGGGGGCGCGTGCCTCGCGCTCGCCGAGGCGAGCGACCCCGCAGAGCGCGCCCGCGTGCGCGAGTGCGCGGCTACGGCGTTCGCGGCTGCCCGCCGGCTGACGCCGCCCGATGCACCGCCGAATGAGAAACTGGAGGCCGGGATCGGCCTGGCTTCGTCGTTGCGCCTTCGACGCGAGGGCGCGGCGCCGGACGGCCGGCGCGCGGTGAACGCGGAGCTCGCGCAAACCGCCGAGGCGCTGCGCGGCTTGCCTGGCGGTGCGCCCTACGGTGCTTTGTTCGCTTCCGATGTCGAGCTGAACCGCGTGCTCACGGGCGAGACGCCGCCGCCGCAACAGTGCGCGGCACTCGCCAAGGCCGCGGCAGACCTGGGAGGCATCACCGGCGCGCCGAATGACGTCGCGGGTCGAATCGAGTCGCTTCGGCGCAACATCGGCGACGCGCAACGCTCCCCCGCGCGGAGGTGCAGCTGATGGCGGCGCTGACCCTGGCCCGGCAGCTGTGGTTGACCACGCCGATGATGCGCGGCGACGACATTCTTCGCCTGCAGAACCGGCTCCAGACGAGCGGCCAGGCCGCCGTGCAGGCCGACGGCATCTACGGTCGATCGACGCGGCAGGCCGTGATCGACTACCAAAGGGCGAACGGACTGGAAGCCGACGGGATCGTCGGCGCGGCAACCTGGACCCGACTCTTCGCCGGCGTCGAGGAGCGCGCGGCCCCGGCGCCGGCGGCCGCTCCGGCGATCGGCATTCCGGACAGCAGTCTGTCCGACGTCCTTGCCGGCGACGAGCTGAAACGCCAGGGCCAGCTTCACGGCTACTACCAGGATGGATGCAAATGGCGGCTCGGTCGTCAAGGCATCGTCGTCGACGAAAAGGTCGCGGCCCCCTCCGACGGGCAAATGAACATGGTGCAACGTTGCCGCGGAGACTTTAGGCAGGCAATTGCCACCGCGACCTCGAAATTCCCGGTACCCGCGGAGCTCATCATCGCCTGCATGTGCACGGAGTCGGGCGGCAAGCCCACCGCGCGCCGCCTTGAGCCCGGTTGCGACACCGCCAATCCGGAGCGAACGCCTTCGCGCGTCTCGTACGGCTTGATGCAGACGCTCCTGAGCACCGCGCGCGAAGTGCTGAAGGAACCGAACCTGCGGCTCGAGGACACGCTGTTGCCGGAGGTCTCCATTCGCTCCGGCGCCGCATACATGTGGCGCCAGTCGCGACAGACCAGGTTCGACGTCCCGCTAGTCGCCGCCGCGTACAACGCCGGGGGCGTGTATTACAACAACGGCCCGGACAACCGCTGGCGCCTGCGCCAATATCCTCTTGGCACGGCCGCGCACGTCGACCGGTTCGTCGGATTCTTCAACGCGGCGCTCGCCGATGCCCAGAAGACCCGCTACGACAGGGCCATTCCGAATTTCGCGGCGCTGCTCGCCGCCGGGTGAGCCTCGAGTATCGAGAGCCGCGACGTCAGGCTGCCGGGCGTATCGGAGTCGAGCTGGCGCCGCGCCGATCTCCGGGCTGCAGGATCTGGTTGCGGACGAAGTGCAGGTGCTGGCGCAGCACGTAAAGCTGATCGGCGAACGATGCGGGCAGCTTGACGGTGACGATCCGCTTCTCGATCTCGTCCAGCCGCTTGAGGAGCTCGGCGCGCTGCTCGGCCGTCGTCTGCCCGAAGGCGGCGCGCTCCAGCGCCATCAGCTCGCCGTAGCGGCGATAGATGCGCTGGTTGATGCGCCACTTGTAGAGCCAGGGCACGATGCGCAGGCCGGGGATCAGCAGCACCGCGAGCGGCACCAGCACGATGGCCACCCGGTCGACCAGGCTCGCCAGCCAGAAGGGCAGGTGCCTGTAGGCAAAGGTCTTGCCGGACTTGTAATAGCGCATCGCGTCTTCACTCAGCTGATACTCGTGCTCGAGCGGCGCCGGAAACTCCCCCGCCTTCTGCAGCAGCGTGGCGCGGCCGTGCACCTCCTGCGCGGCCTGGATCAAGAGGTCGGAGAGCGCCGGATGCAGCCCGGGGCGCGCGAGCAGCTCCACCGTCGGCGCCACCATCGTCATCGTCTGCGCCGGCGTGTTCTTGCCGAGGTCGAGCGAGCCCGGCGGCAGCTCGATCTTGGTGAGGTAGCGGAAGCGCCGCACGTAGCCGTCGCCCTGGACGAAGTCGAAGAGGCGCACGTTCGCGGTATGGATCAGCTCTCGCATCGTGGCCGGCGTGGCGGAGTCGCCCATCAGGAAGATGGCATCGGCCTGCCCGTTGAGCAGCGCATCCTCTGCGGCCTTGCCCTCGAGGTCGAGCAGCTTCGAGCGTCCGCCGGCCTCGATCTCGTTCGCCTTGAGAAGCGCCTCCGCGAGGGCGCGCGCACCGCTTCCCTCGCGCCCGATGGCGATGCGTTTGCCGTCCAGCTCGGAGAGGAGCCGGATGGGCTGCGGCGCCTTGTAGAAGAGCAGGACCGGCACGTAGAAGACGCTGCCCAGCGACACGAGGTTGTTCGCGTCGCCGAAGCTCGCGATGCCGCCCTGCACGAAGCCGACATCGACCGTGAACCCCGGATCGCTCAGGCGCTTGAGATTTTCGAGCGAGCCCTGCGAAGGCAGGATCTTCAGCGTCACGCCCTGCTTGGCGAGGATCTTCGCGTAGCGCGCGGCATTCACCTGGAACATGCTGCCGTCCGCGCCGCTCGTCATCACAATCGTGGTCGGCGGCGCCGGGTTCACGAAGCGCAGCGTGACCCACAGGATCACGCTCAGCAGCAGCGCGAACGGCAGCAGCGTCAGCGCAGCGTCGCGCCACGAGACCGTGGAAATGCGAAAGCGGGGGACCAACACGATGGAGAAGCGGCTCCCGGCCAAAGCTCGAACCAGCGGCTCCGATTCTACTCCGTGAGTCCACGCAGGGCCGGTTATGGCAAGATTTGCGGTCTTCGCGGGAGGAGGGCGACATGAGGGCGGCATCGATCATCGCAGCGGGCGCTTCTGTGCTTTCGGCCGCGGTCAGCGCCGCGGAAATCAACGTGATTTCGACTCAGGCGACGCAGGAGGCGTACCTCGAGCTCGTGTCGCAATTCGAGAAGGCTTCGGGACACAAGGTGAAGACGGTCTTCAACGGAACGCTCAACGTGCAGAAGCGGCTCGCCGACGGCGAGCCCTACGACCTCATCATCATGGCGAGCCCGGCGATCGACGAGCAGATCAAGCTCGGAAAAGCGCTCGCCGGCAGCCGGGTCGATCTGGCGAAATCCGGCACAGGCGTCGCAGTTCGCAAGGGCGCGCCGAAGCCCGACATCCGCTCGGTCGACGCATTGAAGAAGACGCTGCTCGCGGCGAAGTCCATCGGCTATTCCACCGGCCCGAGCGGCCTCTACATGCTCGGCGTGTTCGAGAAGCTCGGCATCGCCGACCAGGTCAAGGGCAGGCTCAAGCAGACGCCCTCCGGCGTGTTCGTCGGCACGCTGATCGCCAACGGCGAGGCGGAGATCGGCTTCCAGCAGGTGAGCGAGCTGGTGCATTTCCAGGGCATCGACTTCGTCGGCCCGCTGCCAGGCGAGCTTCAACGGATGACCACGTTCTCGGCCGGCCTGCATTCCGGCGCCAGGGAACGCGATGCGGCGAACGCGCTGGTCAAGTTCCTCACCGCGCCGGCCGCGGCGCCGGTGATCAGGAAGCACGGCCTGGAGCCCGCCTAGCCTCCAGCTCGGGCGATCGTGCTCACGCGGCCGCAGGTGCGGTTCTGCAGGTCGAGCGACGGGGTCCAGCTCGCCTATGCCATCTCCGGCGAGGGGCCGCCGCTGGTGCGCGCGCCTCACTGGTTCACCCACCTCGAGTACGACTGGACCAACCCGGCGATGCGACCGTGGGTCGAAGACCTGTCCAAGCGCTATACGGTCCTGCGCTTCGACCAGCGCGGCACCGGTCTCTCCGATCGCGAGGTGCCCGAGATCTCGCTCGGAGCGCAGGCGCGCGACCTGGAGGCGGTCATCGAGGCGGCCGGCTGGGAGCGCTTTGCGCTGCTCGGGCTGTCGCAGGGCGCCGCCGCGGCCATCGTCCACGCCACTGCCCATCCCGAGCGGGTGAGCCACCTCGTGATCTGCGGCGGCTTTGCGCGCGGCTGGGCGAAGCGCGGCGGCTCGCCGGAGGTCATGGAGCAGCGCGAGATGCAGGTGAAACTCATCAAGTTCGGCTGGGACCAGGCCGACCCGTCGTTCCGGCAGGTGTTCAGCACGCAGTTCATGCCCGATGCGCCGATGGAGGCGATCCGCAGCTTCAACGATTTCATGCCGCTCACCAGCTCGGCGAAGAACGCCGCGGACATCTTCTACCGGAACAGCTTCATCGACGTGCAGGCGCAGGCACGCGCGCTTAAATGCCCGACGCTTGTCCTTCACGGGCGCGGCGACGGGCGCATCCCGTTCGAGGAGGGAAGGCTCCTCGCCAGCCTGATCCCCGGCTCGAGCTTCGTTACGCTGGAGACGCGCAACCACCTGATGATGCAGGACGAGCCGGCGTGGCAGGTTTTCCTCGACGCGCTCGCCGCGTTCTACCCGCCGCGCCGCGGCGCCGCGGCGGGCAGCTTTCCAGGCCTGACGGCGCGCGAGCGGGAGGTGCTCGAGCTGATCGCGCAGGGCCTGGACAACGCGCAGATCGCGGCGCGGCTCGAGCTCTCCGAGAAAACGGTGCGCAACAACATCACGCACATCTTCGACAAGATCGGCGTGGAGAACCGCTCGCAGGCGATCGTGCTCGCCCGCGAGAGCGGGCTCGGCGCGGCGCGACGCCCCTAGGTCCGTAGGTATCGTTTCGGGGGCGGCGGGACTCCTGTCCCGCCTTTCCCGTCCCAGACGTGGGTTGTCCCGGGACCGGCGCCTCAGGCGCGGGCGCGGTCGACTGGCGCAGCATGGCGTCATGGCGATCGTTCTCCTTCACTGCAGCGGATCCTCCGGAGCGCAATGGCGCGCGCTCATGGCGCAGCTCGGCGGAGGCGATCGTGTGCTTGCGCCCGATCTCACCAGCCATGGAGCCCTAGCCCGCGGAGCCAGGACGATCCGCAGCCTCATGGGGCGCCTCGACGAGCCGGTCCATCTCGTGGGCCACTCCTATGGCGGCGCAGTCGCCCTGCATATCGCGCGGACGCGCCCCGAGCGGGTGCGCAGCCTGACGCTGGTCGGCTCGACGACGTGCGCGAGCTCGGCCTGCCCACGCTCATCGTGCAGGGCGGGGCGACCCGGCTGCCGTTGCGCTGCATCTGCGGGCTCCTGCGCTCGGCGATGCCGCAGGCGAAATTCGAAGTGGTGCCCGATGCCGGGCACATGCTTCCCATCACGCACCGCGACCGGGTGAATGCCCTCATCGCGGCGCATATCCACCGCAATTCCGATTTCAATGGAGAGCACCATGCAAAACTTGCAGCCTGAAGTCACCCGCCGTTACGCGAAAGCGATCGAGTTTTCCAAGCGCATCCGCTGGGACATCGAGCGCGACGTCATCCGCAGCCGAAGCTTCGACTTCGCGAAGAAGTTCCTGCCCGACGGCTTGTCGAAGGCGGCCGAGCTCGGTTTCCTGAGTGCGAACGAGAAGCGCCTGGTGAGCCAGATCCAGGGCCGTACCTACGCCAACATGTTCGGCCTGGTCGAGCGCTTCATCGGACCGAAGGTGAGCGAGGTGAGCCGCGACCACTGGCTCGGCGACCAGACGGCCTTCGAGGCGCTGGTGCGCTTCACCGACGAGGAGCTCAAGCACCAGGAGCTTTTCCGCCGCGTGGAGCGGATGACCGCCGAGGGCATGACCCCGGGCTACACCTTTCTGCCGCAGCCGAACGACGTCGCGACCGCGGTGCTGGGCAAGAGCACCTGGGCCGTGCTCGCGCTCATCTGCCACATCGAGCTCTTCGTGCTCGCACACTACCGGCAATCAATCGAGCCCGACGCAGAGCTCTCCGAGTTGTGGAAGGACATCTTCATGTTCCACGCCAAGGAGGAATCGCAGCACGCGATTCTCGACGAGCTCGAATGGCAGCGCGAGGACGCGAAGCTCTCGCCGGCGCAGCGCGACCAGGCGGTGAACGACCTCATCGACCTCGTCGCCGCGGTCGACGGCATCCTCCAGATGCAGGCCGGCGCCGACACGAACTACTTCCTGCAGGTCTGCGGGCGGGTGTTCGGCAAGCCCGAGGTGGAGAAGCTGCGCGATACGATGCTCAGGGCGTACCGCTGGCAGTACATCGTCTCCGGCGTCCAGGACGAGCGCTTCCAGAAGATTCTCGGCGGCATGATCACCGACGCCCAGATGAAGCGCATCGGCGCCGCGCTCGGCCCGGTCATCGGCTAGCGCCGGCGGCGGGCCAGCCGGTCATTCGCGAAACGCTCTCGCCTCATCGAAATAGACCCAGCTCGCGCCATTGCGCGACAGCTTCTTGGTCTTGAGCTTCACGACGTAGCTGGTCAGCAGCGGGTCGAAGGAGCGGCCATCGACATCGGTCGGAAGCTTGATCCTCAATCCGGCGCGCTTCGGCGACTGGTATGTCCTGACCTTGACGCTGTACTGAGTCAAGGGCGGGCCGTCCTTCAACGCCTCTTCGAGCACGCGGCCTTCGGCGCCCGGCAGATCGAATCCGAGGACGCGGGCAATGGTCGGGGCGATGTCGACATTGGCGGTGGGAAGCGTGTCGCGAAGGCCGGCCTTGAAATCCGGACCGTGGAGCATCAGCGAAATGTGCACGTCGGCCGGCGAGAAGCTGCCGTGGTCGCCCCGGCGATTGATCGAGCTCGCGTAGCTGATGCCCGCGTGACCCGCGACCGCGACCTTTTCGTCGAAGGTGAAACTGACGATGATATCGGGCCCGCGTCCGGGAATCGGGCTATCGGCCTTGATGAGACTCAGCGGCAATGTTCCCGGAAGGCGCCCGTATCGGTCGCTCACGAAGATCGCGCCGAACTGCGGCCGGCTTTGCAGGCTGGTGACGGCGGCGCGCACGGTTTTCGGGTCGCCGTCCGGGATGAACAGATAGTCGCTTCCCGCGTTGGCCGCAACCACGATGGCGCCCGCTGGAAGCGGTTTGGGCACGGGGTATCGGGACGACGTGTACTGCTGTTTCCGACCGCAGACCTCGCCCTTCTCGTCCTCCCGCGTGGGATGAAGCTCGGTTCCGTCCTTCAGGATCCCCGACAACGTCGGCACGTTTCGGCAGCCGGCGCCGTCGTAGGCCTTGAGGCCGTCCAAGGTCAGCAATTCGGCGGTGCGCACGAATCCCGAGACCGAAAAGCCGTGCGGATCGATCGGTCCCACGCCTCCGTCGACTAGCCGCCGGAACGGAAACCGGGACACGTCGGCCGACACCGTGCTGTGGTTGTGATCCTGAGTGATGACGATGTCAGTGCTTCCGGACCAGCCGAGCTCCTCGAGCCTGTCCACGACCCGGCCGAGGATCTCGTCGTTCATCCGTGTCGCATCGATGGAGTTGTAAGTCCCCGGCCCGTAGGCGTGGCTCGTCGCGTCGGGCTCCTTTGACCAGAAGACCGTCAGGTCGGGCTTCTTGTTGGGCAGGACGTAGTTGACGAATATCTCCGTGAGGTAGCGGAACCCCTTTCGCGACAGCGCTCCGCTGCGATCGAGCGGATCGGCGGTTTGCCCGTCGTTCAGCCGTTGGATCATGGCCGGCGCGGTGGGATCGCCGTTGTCGCTGGCGAGCGTCAGCGCACCGGCCTCGTAGGCGTTGACGGTGTTCCTGGGTAGGGGATACCCGGCCCGCTGCAGGTCCTTGGCAAAGGCGAGCGGCATCGCGGCGTCTTCGTCCAGGATAATTCCACCCCGCTTGTGGTCCTGAATGAAAGCGGCGCCGAACTTACCGATGGCCGCCGTCGTCAGGCCTTTCGCCTGCGCTGCTTCGAGCATCGTCCCGGCCAGCGTCAGCTTGCCGGCGTAGGACTCGCGGACCGCCTCGACGACCCCGAAGTCTTCGATGAAGGCTGGCGAGGAGAAATCGATGACTGCTCCTTTGGCGTTCTTGCCGGTCGCTTTCGGCGCGTACACCACGTTGCCGTAGAACCCGTGCTTTCCCGGGTAGGTTCCGGTCGCGATCGACGCAGAATTCATCATGGTGAAGGTCGGGTAGACCGCGTGATGGTCCGAAAACACGACTCCGGAACGGACGAGACGGAAATAGTTCGGCATGTTCTCCGGAGTCACGTCGTCGGCCCGAAGCCCGTCCCAGACGAACACGATGACCCGGCGGGCGGTTGGATTTTCGGTTGCCGTTTGTGCGTGCGGCGCGGGCGCTGCCGACGCCAACGCGGCGAAGGCGCCCGCAAGTACAAGCGACCTGGTGTCCATGGCTGCGGCCTCGATTGCCAGAGGAGTGATTGCGGCACGACCGGGCGGAAAAGTCCCGAAGAAACGGCTATATTTTGCCGATGGATGCGCGGGGAGCGCTCAAGGTCGGGGAGTGGATCGTCGAGCCCGACCTGAATCAGCTTTCGGCACGGGGCAGAAGCGTGAAGGTCGAGCCCAAGACCATGGCCGTTCTTCTGTGCCTCGCGAGCCGGCCCGGCCAGGTCGTCGGGCGCGAGGAGCTCCTTTCGCAGGTCTGGCCCGGGGTGGTTGTAGGCGACGATTCGCTGACTCAGGTCATCATCAGGCTGCGCAAAGCGCTGGGCGACGATCCGGAACAGCCGACTTACGTCCAGACGGTCACGAAGAAGGGCTATCGCCTCGTCGCGCCGGTTCGGCCTGCCCCCGGGACAGAGGTGTCCGCCACGCCCCAGCGGCAGCGGGCAGGCTGGATCGCAGCCGCGGCAGTTGCCGCGTCGTTGGTCGTCACCGCTCTCTGGTGGGCGGGTCGACCGGTAACAACTGCCGAACCGTTGTCCGATGCGGCTCGGGCGCCCACCCTGGCAATTGCGCCTTTCGAAGCGCTGAGCAAGGACACCCTGGAGCTGTTGCTGGCGCGCGGCATCACCGCGGACCTTATGACCGACCTGTCGAAGTCGACCGGCCTTGCGGTAATCGGCTTTTCACCGATGGACGGTCACGCCTTCGGCGACATCCCGGGCCATCGCGAGAGCGCCTATCTCGTTACCGGGACGGTGCAGCGTATCGACGATCGCCTGCGGCTCCAGGTTTTTCTCATGGAGCGCAGCACGGGAAAGCAGCTCTGGGCGGAGCGGTTCGACCGCCCGCTGAACGACCTGTTCGCGATCCAGGAGGAGCTCGGGCCGAAGATCGTGCGCATGCTGCCGGCGAAAGTGAACGAAGCCGAGCTGCGGCGCATGGCGAGGCGCCATACACGCAACCTCCAGGCCTACGAATACTTCCAGCGTGGACAGTCGGCGCTCCTCGCGCGGGAGCAGTCGCGGAACGAAGACGCACGCAGGATGTTTCAGCGTGCAATCGATCTCGACGCGACTTTCGCCCGGGCGTATTCGGGGCTCGCGCTGACTTACGCGGCCGATTACCGCAACGGTTGGGCGGCCGATGGCCCCACGGCGCTGGCACACGCATTCCAGCTGGCGCGCACCGCAAGCGAAATCAATCCGGACCTTCCCGAGGCGTACTGGGCGCTCGCGTACGTGCATGCTCAGCAGCGCGAGCACGAACAGGCGCTCACGTACTTGGAGAAATCCATTTCGCTGTACCCCTCGTTCGCGGATGGTTACGCGCTCATGGCGAGCGTCAAGACCTTCGCCGGGCGGCCCGCGGAGGCCATGCCGCTGATACGGACCGCGATGCGGCTGAACCCGGCATCGGGTTATCTGTATTTTCTCGTGCTGGGACGCGCCTACTTCTTCCTGGGGAATCTGGAGCAGGCCCGCATCAATCTGGAAGAAGCGCTGAAGCGAAATCCTGAATATCTGGAGACGCATATCTACATGGCGGCGCTCAGGACGCTCGAGGGGGACGCTGCCTCCGGCGCATGGGAGGCCGATCAGATTCACGCCATGGCGCCGGCGTTTTCTGCAACACGCTGGCTCGACAGCTATCCCATGACGGATAACGGGCAAAAGGTGAAATTGCTGCAGGCTCTGGCGCCGCTGGCGCTCTAGGAGGAACTGTCATGATCGCGCGTCTGGCCGCTTCGTTTCTCGCCGCGTGGGCTTTGCTTCCCGCGCTTACCGCCGCTCAGGGATACCCGTCGAAGCCGGTGAAGATCATCGTTCCGGCCCAGCCCGGCGGCGGGCTCGACCTTACCGGACGCACGATCGGGGGCGAGCTCGGGCGCGCGCTGGGACAGTCGTTCATCATCGAGAACGTCGGCGGCGCGGGAGGCTCGATCGCCGCGATGGCGACGAAGCGCGCCGCGCCAGACGGCTACACGCTGATGGTGGGCTATGTCGGCACCCACGGCACCAACCCTGCGGTGCGCAAGCTCGAGTACGACGCGGTGCGCGATTTCACCCCGATCGCGATGGTCGGCGGCACGCCCAACATCCTGGTGGTCGCGCCGTCGGTGCCGGCTTCGGACCTCAAGGCCTTCGTGGAGTACGCGAAGAAGAATCCGGCCAAGCTCAACTGGGGCACCGGCGGCATCGGCCTTCTGAACCACCTCGCCCTCGAGCAGTTCAGGGCTGCGGCGCAGCTCGAAGACGCCGTGTACGCGCACTACAAAGGCATAGGCCCCGCGATCACCGACATGCTCGGCGGCCAGATCAACGTGCTCATGCCCGGGCTCGCCGCGGCGCTCCCGCACATCCGCGCCGGAAAGCTCAAGCCGCTCGCCGTCACCGGGCTCAAGCGCAATCCATTGCTGCCCGATGTGGCGACGTTCGAGGAGTCGGGCTACAAGGGGTTCGACGGCGTGCAGTGGTACGGCATCGTCGGCCCGGCGAAGCTGCCGCCGGCGATCACCCGCAAGCTGAACGCCGAGATCAACAAGGCGCTCGCGGCGCCGGCGCTGCGAGATCGCCTGGCGAGCGAGGCGATGAACATCATGCCGATGACCCCGGAACAGTTCGGCGAGTTCATGAAAGCCGACATCGCTCACTGGTCGGCGCTCGCGCGCGAGCGCAATATTCGCCTCGACGACTAGCCAGAGACGCTGCGCGGGGTCAACGCTGCGCGCTCCGAAGCGTTAAGCGATGCATGAGGCGAATCCTGCTGTCGCTGCTGCTCATTTGCCCGGCGCTCGCCATCGCGTCGGAGCATCCGGTCGAGCTGCATCAGCGCCTCGATCTTCCGCAGGGTCCAGGCCAGAACGTTGTCGCGCTCACCCTTGACGCGTGCAGCGGCAGGTTCGACGCGGACCTGGTGCGCTTTCTGATTGAGCACCGGATTGCCGCCACGATCTTCGCCACGCGGCGCTGGCTCGAGCGCAATCCCGAGGCTACGGCAACCCTGACCGCGCACCCGGACCTGTTCGATATCGAGGATCACGGCGCCAATCACGTTCCGGCGGTGATCGGCGTCGGCCGGCGCGTGTACGGGATCGCGGCCAACCAGGACCTCGAGCATCTGCGCCAGGAGGTGTTGCAGGGCGCGCGGGCGGTGGAGCAGGCGACCGGATCGAAGCCCCGCTGGTACCGCGGCGCGACCGCGCTCTACGACCCGCAGGCGCTCGGCGACATCGAGGCCATGGGGTACCGCATCGCGGGTTTTTCCTTGAACGCCGACGCCGGGGCGACGCTGAGCGCCTCCGAGGTCGCAGCGCGGATCCGGGCCGCGAGGAGCGGCGACATCCTGATCGCGCACCTGAACCGGCCCCGGTCGGCGACGGCAGAAGGTCTTGCGCAAGGCCTCTCCGAGCTGCAGGCGAGGGGCTACCGGTTCGTCCTGCTGCGCGACGAGAGCGTGGTCGCCGACCCGCTTCCGCCGCGTCGGCCGAGGCACTCCGCAGCGCTTCTCTCCCCGAACACGCAAGCGTAAGATTCTCGAAAGGGAGAATCACCATGCGCCATCAAGCCGCAGCTTGCGTGCTCGCGGGCCTGTTCTCTGCCGCCGGCCTCGCTGGCGACTACCAGATGAACGTCAGCCGCGACCGGCTGGTCAACGCCGGCGCCGAGCCGCAGAACTGGCTGCTCATGAACGGCGACTACGCCTCGACGCGCTACTCGAAGCTCTCGCAGATCAACCGCGAAAACGTGAAGAATCTGCGCCTGGTGTGGGCGCTGGCGCTCGGGGGCATGCAGGACGTCGGCCAGAACGGTCCCGAGAACGAGGTCAATCCGCTGATCGACAACGGCTACATGTACACCACCGACGGCTGGGGCACGGTGTACAAGATCGACGCGCGCAATCCGGGAAAGGGCGACTTCGTCTGGATCGCCGATCCCGGGGTGAAGCACCAGGGCAACGTCCCCCGCACGCGCGGCATCGCGCTGTGGGAGGACCTTGTGATCGCCAACCTGCCCGACGGCCGCGTAATCGCGGTCAACCGCGACAAGGGCGAGATCGTCTGGGACCGGCAGGTTGCGGGCAAGACCGAGTTCGGCAGGACGGAGAAGTTCCTCACCGCGCCGCTGGTCGCCGAAGGCAAGGTCATCGTGCAGAACGGCGCGGGCGACGGCGGCACGCGCGGCTGGGTCGCGGCGCTCGACGTGAAGACCGGGGCCGAGCTGTGGCGCTGGTACGTGGTGCCGAAGCCGGGCGAGCCCGGCAGCGAGACGTGGAAGGACGACCACAACGCCTGGAAGACCGGCGGCGGCGGGATCTGGCAGACGGGCTCGTACGATCCGGCGACGCGGCTGTACATCGTCGGCACCGGCAATCCCTTCCCGATCTACGATCCGCAGGCGCGGCCCGGCGACAACCTCTACACCGACTCGGTGGTGGCGCTGAACATCGACACGGGCAAGGTCGCCTGGCACTTCCAGTACACGCCGAACGACTCATGGGACTACGACGAGGTCGGCGTGCACATGCTCTACGACGCCGCGATCAATGGCGAGAAGAAAAAGGTCGTTGGCCACTTCGGGCGCAACGGCTTCTACTACACGCTCGACCGGGCAACCGGGAAGTTCCTCAAGGCCGACCAGTACGTGACCGACCTCAACTGGACCAAGGGGATCAATCCGAAGACCGGCAAGCCCTACGAGTACGATCCCAAGCTGGGGGTGCAGCTCTACAACCCGGTCGCGCGGGCGCTGCGCGGCGACGGGAAGAAGCGCGCGTGCCCGACCTGGCACGGCGGCGTCGCTCACCAGCCGACGGCGTTCCACCCGGTGAAGAACATCGCCTACGGTGTCGGCATCGAGGGCTGCTTCACCCAGAACGGCGCGGCGGTGGTGTTCAAGTCCAAGGACGGCGACGTCGACGTGAAGGCGAGCGAGAAGCGCGACTACTCGAGCGATCTCTACTACGGCTCGATCACCGCCTTCGACACCGCCGGCCACCGGGTCGTCGCCAAGGCGGTAACCGACATCGAGATCCGCTCGGGCGCGATCGTCACGGCTGGCGGGATCGTGTTCACCGCGCTGCAGGACGGCTGGGTCGTGGCGTACAACGACGAGACGCTCGAGGAGCTGTGGCGCTTCAACCTGGGCACGCCGCTGAAGGGCGCGCCGGTCACCTATGCAATCGGGTCGAAGCAATACCTTGCGGTGCAATCGGGCGGGCGCCACCTGCACCCGGTGAAGTTCGACAAGCTGGAAAACTCGAGCTACTTGTTCGTCTTCTCGTTGAACTGAGCACAGGCGTCCACCTCCCCGCCCCAGTACTCGACGCAGCGCGCGCGGTCCATCGGATCCTTCCCGACGACGCGAGCGAGGAGGAAGTCGACCAGCAGGTCGACCTCGCGCGGCTGCAGCGTCGCGGGCGGATCCGGCAGCGTCAGGCCGCGTGACTTGAGCTCTTCGAGCTTCATGCCGTAGCAGCGTCCGTCGCTGTAGGCGAACTTGTCGAAGGCGGGCATGCTGCGCCCCGGACGCCCGCACTTGATGGTGAGCACGAGGGCTTCACGCTCGAGCCTGGACTCGCGCAGGTTCGCCCCGTCGGGCATCTGGCTGTCCATCTTGCGGCCGTCGCCCGCCCAGCCGTGGCAGGCCTGGCAGTTTCCCTTGTTGAGATAGAGGCGCAGGCCCTCGGCGAGGTCGCCGGGGTCGGGCGCTTGCGCGTGCGCCGCGAAAGCCGCAGTACAGCCCACTGCGAGCATGGGGAGCAGCGTGGCGAGGAGGGCGGCGGGCCGGTTCAAGCCGCGCATGGTAGCCTCAAGCGCATGAAGATTCTCGTCGTCGACGATCATGCCCTGATTCGGGACGCGCTGCGCGGCGTGCTGAAGGAATTGAAGGACGACGCAGCCGTCGTCGATGCGGCCGACTCGCGGCACGCCCTGCGTCTCGCGGACGAGAACCCCGATCTCGGCCTCGTGCTCCTCGACTTGAATCTGCCCGACCGCAGCGGCTTCGACGTGCTCGCCGAGCTGCGCGGACGCCATCCCGCGATTTCCGTGGTGGTCCTTTCGGCGCTCAGCGACCGGGACAGCGTCGCCCGGGCGCTCGACCTCGGTGCGACCGGCTTCATCCCGAAGTCCGCTTCCCGGGAAGTCATGCTGAGCGCGCTGCGGCTCGTGTTCTCGGGCGGGCTCTACATTCCTCCGGAGATCCTCGGCTGGCGCGAGTCGCCCGCGAGACGCGGCCTGCCCGCCGCCGGCTCCGGGCCCGGCTCGCCGCGCGAGCTCGGCCTGACCGAGCGCCAGGTCGAGATCCTCGCCCTGATGATGCAGGGGAAGAGCAACAAGGCGATCTGCCGGACGCTCGACCTGGCCGAGCCGACGGTGAAGAACCACGTCACCGCCATCCTCAAGGCGCTGAAGGTCACCAACCGCACCGAGGCGGTCATTGCGGTTGGTGCGCTGGGCTGGCAGCTGCGCTCGCCCCTGGACTCCTAGCAGCGCTCCTGCCTTCCCTCAAGAGCTGATTGAGCATGGCGCGCAACGCCATCGGCGCGACCGGCTTGTGCAACAGGCGCAGACCGCTCGCGCCCGCCTCGCGCAGCCGCTCGGGCGCGGTGTCGCCCGTGATGAGGAAGGCCGGAATCGGCGCGCCGAACGCCTGGCGCAGCTTTTCCACCGTCGCGATTCCCCCGTGCCCGTCGGAAAGGCGATAGTCGGAAATGATGAGGTCCGGGCGGCGCTCGTCACCGTTCAGGGTCGCGAGCGCCGCGGGGCCCGACTCGGCGGCGACGACAAAGCAGCCCCAGCTGCGCAACACCCCGCGCATGCTGTCCAGCACCAGCGCGTCGTCGTCGATCACCACGATGAGCTTGCCGCTGGCCGGATCGGTCGTCGCTTCCGGCGCAGGGACATGTTCCGCCGCCGGCTGAGGCGCGACCAGTGGTGCCTCGATCGCAAGACACGACCCTTTCCCGGGCGCCGAGCGCAGCTCGACGCGGTGATCGAGCAGGCGGCACAGACGCTCGACGATCGCGAGCCCGAGCCCGAGACCGCCGCGGCGCTCCTGGCCTGGGCCGGAGAGCCGATAGAACTCGCCGAAGACGTTTTCCCACTGATCCTTTGGAATGCCGATGCCGCTGTCCCAGATCTCGATGCGCAAGCGCGCGCCGCGGCGGCGGCAGCCGACGACCACGCCCCCCCGATCGGTGTACCGGACCGCGTTGGACACGAGGTTGAGCAGGATCCGCTGGAGCAGGATGAAATCGCTCTCGACCCAGGCGTCGCTGCGCGCGAATCGCAGGCGCAGGCCCTTGTCCCCGGCTGCGCGGGCGAATGTCGCCTCGATCTGCTTCAGCAGATCGACGATCGGGAACCGGGTCAGATTGGGAGCGAGCGCGCCCGCGTCGAGCTTGGAGATGTCGAGCAGCGCATTGAACAGATCGTTCATGGCCGTGACCGAGGCGTCGATCTGCGCGGCGATCCTGGCGCGTTCGGTGGGATCGGTCTCGGTACGCAGCTGGGCGACGAAGAGATTCAGCGCGTGCAGGGGCTGCCGCAGATCGTGGCTGGCGGCCGCGAGAAAGCGCGATTTGGCGAGGTTCGCGGCCTCGAGCTGGCGATAGAGCCGTCCCAGCTCGTCGATCATGCGGTTCAGATTCGCCGCGAGGCTGCCCAGCTCGTCCCGGTTGGGGACGTCGATCTGCCTGGAGAAATCGCCCGACGCGAGCTCGTTGAATCGCGCCTCCATCTGCTCGACCGGCCTGATCAGCGATAGGGAGATCGCATAGCCGAGCACCAGGGCGAGGAGGATGCTCCCGGCGCCGAAGCCGGCGATCATGAAGAGCGAGGTCAGGTGCGCCCCCTGGTTCGCCTCGATGCTCGCGACCATGTCGGCTTCCGCCCGGTTCACCAGCTGATTGGTGAGCCGCTCCATGCGGTCGGCGAGCGGGCCGGCCTGCGCCGCCTGCAGGGCGCGGCCCTCGGCGACCTTGCCCTCCTGGATCAGCTCGACGACCTTCGCCACGACCCCGATGAACTGGTCGTATTCGCTCCTAAGCTCGGCGAGCAAGCCGACCTCGTCCTTCGCCACGAACTGCAGGCGGTCGAAGTCGTAGCCGAACTGGTTCAGCTGGCGCAGGGCCGCGGCGAGCGATGCCTCCTCCTGGATCAGGAGCGCCGAGGTCACGCTGTAGAGTTGCGCGGTCGTGTCGTGCTGGAGCTGGCGGTAGGCGGCGATCTTGCGCTGCAGGGTCACCATCTCTTCCGCGTGGCGCTCGACACGCGTCAGCACCTCGAGGCCGACGGCGCCCACCGTGATCAGCAATACGACGATGGACAGGAAGGCCGCCAGCAGCTTGGTGCGTATGGTCGCAGGCGCCCGCGCGACGATCCTGGGGAGCCAGTCGGTCAGCCAGCCCATCATCGGCTTTTCTTCTCCTTCGAGAGCCTCTGCAGGTCGCGGCGCAGCTCGTCGGGGTCGAAGCGTACGCCCATGTACTGGACGCGAAGCGTTCCGCCGCGGTCGACGAGCGACGTGAGAAAAGTGTGGTCGACGTCGCCTCGCGGGGTCTTCTTGTAGACCACGCCGTAGCGTCCGGCGACGTCCCGGATCTCGGCCGGCGTCCCGGTGAGGAACGACCAGCCGGCGGGGTTCGCGTGGTAAGCCTCCGCGTAGCGCTTCAGCACCGGGGGAGTATCGCGCTCGGGATCCACCGTAATCGAGACGAAGCGCACGTCCTGGCCGAACGCTGCCCCGAGCCGATCCTGGACCGAGGCCATTTTCGCGGTGAGCAGCGGACAGGTATCCGCGCAGCTCGCGAAAATGAAAGTGACGGCGAGCACCTTTCCCCGCAGCTCCTTCAGCGCGACGCGCCGGCCGTCCTGGTCGGTCAGGGCGAATTCCGGCGCCGGCCCGATCCTTGGCAGGCGCTCGTCCTTGCCGGTCTCGTGGCAAAGCGCGGGCCGGGCGAGCGCGATCGTCAGCAGCGCGGCGGCGACCTGGCCTGCGCTCACTCTATTCAAGCCTTGAGCTCCTTCCTCAGCTCTCGCAGGAAGCGCCAGTCGGTGCCTTCGGCGATGATCTTCTGCGGGCTGGACTTGATCATCCCGGCCTCGCGCAGCCGCAGCGCATAAAAGCGCACCGTGTCCTCATGGTCGAATTCGCGCCACTTGCCGTAGGGCATCTCGCGCATCGCCTGGCGGGCGAGGTCATAGCGCGGCGTGTAGCCCTGGTCTACCAGGAATTGCGCGGTTTGATCCGGCTCGGTTGCGCAGATATCCGCCGCCTTCAGAATGGCGCGCAGCGCCCTTTTCGTGGCCACCGGGTACTTTTGCGCGAAGTCTCGCCGGGTGTAGGCCATGCAGCAGAAGTACTGCGACCACGGCCGGTCGACGGAGCTGTTGACCACCACGTGCCCGATGCCCTTCGCCCGCAACGCCTGCGGCTCGGGTGGAAACCCGAGGAAAGCATCGATCTTTTGCTCGGCGAGGAGCTGCATCGCTTCGGCACGGGGATGGATCGCCCAGTTGATGTCCTTGCGCGGATCGAGGCCGACGTTCGCCACGATGCTCGCCAGGAAGACGTGCTGCGCATCTCCCAGCGCTGGCACGCTCACAGTTTTGCCCTTGAGGTCGCGCACCGCGTTGATGCGATCGGTCACGAACAGCTCGAAGCAGCCGACGTGCACCCCGCCCAGCACGACGAGCGGGTCGCCGGCGTCGAGCCGCAGCAGGAGCGGTCCGACGAAGTTCAGGACCAGGTCGACGTTGCCGGCGAGCACGTCCTGCGTCCAGGTGTTGCCTTCGGTCTTGAATGGGCGAACGTCGGTAAATCCCTCGGCGCGCAGCAAGCCTTCGGCGACGTAGTAGGGCGCCACGCAAATGGCCGGGCTTCGCACCCACCGGATCGTGGTGACCTCGGGAGGCGGTTCGGCCTGAGCGGCCGCGGAGTGCAGTCCGAACGCAGCCCCGGCTCCGCCGAGTGCCGCGGCGCTCAGGAATCGCCTGCGACTCCATTCGCCCGGTGGTCTGTCATCCATGGCAATCTCCCTTCACGCTTTCAGTTCCCTTCGCAATTCGTTCAGGAACCGCCAGTCGGTTCCCTGAGCGATGATCTTCTGCGGGCTCGACCTGATCATTCCGGCCTCGTGCAGCCGCAGCGCGTAAAAGCGCACCGTGTCTTCGGGATCGAAGTCACGCCAGCGGCCATACGGCACATCCCGCATCGTCTGGAGGGTGTAGTCGTAATTCGTCGCAAAACCTCGCTCGGTCAACGTCCGAGCGACGCGTTCCGGCTCAAGGGCGCAGATCTGATCCGCCTTGAGAATTGCGCGGACGGCTCGCCTGGTGGCGACGGGATACTTCTGAACGAACTGTCGGTTCCCGGCAACCAGGCAGCAGAAGTACTGCGACCAGGGACGATCCAGGGCGCTCTGCAGCACCGGGTGCCCGATCTTCTTGGCGCGCAGCTCTTGCGGATCGGGCGGGAATCCCATGTAGCCGTCGATCTTTCCTTCGGCGAGGTCCTGCTTGGCGTCTGCGGGCGAGCGCTCGATGAAGCTGACATCCTTGCGGGCGTCGAGGCCCACGAAAGCGAGCACTGCAGTGAGAAACGCGTGAGGGCTCGATCCCAATGCCGGAACGGCGACGGTCTTGCCCTTCAAGTCTCGAACGGCGCGAACGCGCTCCGTGCCGAAGAGTTCGAAACATCCGACGTGCACGCCGGCGAGGAGCAGGAGCGGTATGCCGCGGTCGATCTGTACGACGGAAGGGGCGATGAACCCCTGGGAGATGTCGATCTCGCCGGAGCCTATGCGGGTATAGGCAGCAGTGCCTTCCTCGGGAAACTCGAGGTACTGGATATCGGTGAATCCCTCGGCGCGAAGCAGTTCCTCCGCTACGTATTGCGGTGCCAGGCACAGGCTTGGGAACTTGAGGAGCCGAAGGCGAGTCGTCTCGGGCGGAGGCTCGGCGCTCGCCACGTCGGTCCACAGGCCCCAGAGCGAGCCCGTGCCGGCGGCGGCGGCCGCGCCCACGAACCTCCTGCGATTCCAAGTGCGACTCACGCCTTCAGTTCCCGGGTGAGCTCGCGCCAGAAGCGCCAGTCCGCGGCCTGGGAAATGATCTTCGCCGGGCTCGACTTGATCATGCCGACCTCGCGCAGGCGCAGCGAATAGAACTGC
>DATLUZ010000241.1:0-6721 GCA_035577785.1 Burkholderiales bacterium
GAAGCACAGAATCAACGTGACGGTGAACGGCGCGGCGCAAGAGGCCGAAGTCGACTCGCGCCTGCTGCTGGTGCACTTCATCCGCGAGAACTTCCGCCTGACGGGTACGCACGTCGGCTGCGACACCTCGCATTGCGGCGCGTGCACCGTCGTCATGGACGGCACGCCGGTGAAGTCGTGCACCGTGCTCGCGGTGCAGGCCGACGGCTGCAAGGTGAGCACGGTCGAGGGACTGGAGACCGGCGGCAAGCTGCATCCGATCCAGGAAGCGTTCACCGAGAAGCACGCGCTGCAGTGCGGCTACTGCACGCCGGGCATGCTCATGACCTGCAGCGCGCTCCTCGAGCGCAACAAGAGCCCGAGCGAGCAGGAGATCCGCCAGGCGATCTCGGGCAATCTGTGCCGCTGCACCGGGTACCTCAATATCGTCAAGGCGGTCGAGTACGCCGCGCATAAAATGGCCGGAGGTGTGTCGTGACGGCTCCGAGGACGGACGCAAAAATCTGCGGCATGGGCCATTCCATGAAGCGCAAGGAGGACCCGCGCTTCATCCGCGGCAAGGGAAACTACGTCGACGACGTCAAGCTGCCCGGGATGCTGTACATGGACATCGTGCGCAGCCCGTACGCGCACGCGAAGATCAAGAAGATCGACACCTCGAAGGCGCTGAAGATTCCCGGCGTGCTCGCCGTGATCGACGGGCCGACGCTCGAGAAGTACAAGCTGCACTGGATGCCCACCATCTCGGCCGACACGCAGATGGTGCTGCCGACGGACGAAGTGATGTACCAGGCGCAGGAGGTCTGCGCGGTGATCGCCACCGAGCGCTACATCGCCGCCGACGGCGCCGACGCGGTCGAGGTCGACTACGAGCCGCTTCCGGTGACCGTCGATCCGCTCAAGTCCATCGCGCCGGGCGCGCCGGTGCTGCGCAAGGACAAGAAGGACAAGAAGGACAACCTGGCCTTCCACTGGGAGGCGGGCGACAAGGCCGACACCGAGCGCGCGCTCGCGGCAGCCGACGTGGTGGCGGAGCAATACGTCTACGTGCCGCGCATCCATGTCGCCTCGATGGAGACCTGCGGCTGCGTCGCCGACTTCAACCCGGCCGAGGGCAAGCTCACGGTCTACATGACTACGCAGGCGCCGCACGCCGTGCGCACCGTGTTCGCGCTGGTGGCGGGGCACGTCGGCCTTTCGGAGGAGCGCATCCGCATCATTTCCCCGGACATCGGCGGCGGCTTTGGCGGGAAAGTGCCGGTGTATCCCGGCTACGTGATCGCGGTGGCGGCCTCGGTGGTGATCGGCAAGCCGGTGAAGTGGATCGAGGACCGGATGGAGAACCTGCAGGCCGATTCCTTCGCTCGCGACTACCACATGAAGGTCAGGCTGGGTGCCAGGAAGGACGGCACCATGACGGCGCTCTCGATCAAGACCATCGCGGACCACGGTTACACCAACGCGTCGGCCAACCCGATGAAGTATCCGGCGGGCCTGTTCTCGATCTGCACGGGCTCGTACGACCTCAAGCACGCGTTCTGCGAGGTCGACGCGGTGTACACGCACAAGCCGCCTGGCGGCGTCGCGTACCGCTGCTCGTTCCGCGTCACCGAGGCGGTGCACGCCATCGAGCGCGTGGTGGACGTGCTGGCGCAGAAGCTCAAGATGGACCCGGCCGAGCTGCGAATGAAGAACTTCATCGCGCCGGAGCGGTTCCCGTACAAGTCGGTGCTGGGCTGGGAATACGACAGCGGCAACTACCCCGCGGCCTTGAAGAAAGCGATGGACATCGCCGGCTACGACGCCCTTCGAAAAGAACAAGCTGAAAAAAGGAAGAAGGGCGAGCTGATGGGCATCGGCATCTGCAGCTTCACCGAGATCGTCGGCGCCGGCCCGTCGAAGGACTTCGACATCCTCGGCATCAAGATGTTCGACTCGGCCGAGATCCGGGTGCACCCGACCGGCAAGGCGATCGCGCGTTTCGGCACGAAGTCGCAGGGACAGGGCCACGAGACCACCTACGCGCAGATCGTCGCCGAGGAGCTCGGCATCCCCGCCTCCGACGTGCAGGTCGAGGAAGGCGACACCGACACCGCGCCGTACGGCCTGGGTACCTACGCCAGCCGCTCGACGCCGACCTCGGGCGCGGCCGCTTCGCTCGCGGCGCGCAAGATCCGCAACAAGGCCAAGGCGATCGCAGCGCATCTGCTCGAGTGCGCCGAGGCGGATCTCGACTGGGTGCCGGGCAAGTTCTTCATCAAGGGCGTGCCCGACAAGGCGAAGACCATCCAGGAGTGCGCGTTTGCGGCGTACACCAACATGCCGCAGGGCATGGAGCCCGGCCTGGAAGCCACGCACTACTACGATCCGCCCAACCTCACCTTCCCGTTCGGCAGCTACATCTGCGTGGTCGACCTCGACCGCGGTACAGGAGAGGTGAAAGTACGGAGATTCGTGGCGGTGGACGACTGCGGCAACATCATCAATCCGATGATCGTCGACGGCCAGATCCACGGCGGCCTCGCGCAGGGCGTGGGTCCGGCGCTGTACGAGGAGATCAGCTACGACGAGGACGGCAACATCTCGGGCGGCAGCTTCCTCGACTACTACGTGCCGACCGCGCTCGAGTGCCCGAAGTGGGAGACCGACAAGACCATCACGCCTTCGCCGCACCATCCGTTCGGCGCGAAGGGCGTAGGCGAGTCGGCCACCGTCGGCGCGCCTCCCGCGATCGCGAACGCGGTCGTGGATGCGCTCTCGCACCTCGGCGTCACGCACGTCGATATCCCGGTCACGCCCGAGAAAGTGTGGCAGCTCCTGAAAGCGAAAGGCGTGGCCGAGTAGACCGCGCCGAGCGCCGCGGCCGGCGCTGGCGCGCGTTCTTCACCGTCGCCTACCTTGCGGCGATGATCGGCTTCCTGGCGACGCCGGACCTGCGCATCGTCGGGCTGTTGCTGGTGCCCCTCGCCGGGTTCCTGCTGTCGTGGCGTTTCCTGAACCTGGCGCTGTTCGACGCGCCGCACTGGTGGCGGCGGTTCGCCTACAGTGGCTGGCACGGTCGCTACCGCGCCTTCCAGGGCCACCGCGTGCGCGTGATCGACGGCGAGAAAGAAAGGCCGTCGCGGGTCTACGCGGCGGACCTCTTCGCCATCCTGGAGCTGGCGCCGTCGCAGCTTGAGCTGCAGAAGCTGAAGGCGCGCTTCCGGGGAAGTTTCCAGCGCGCCGCCGAGGGTTCGGAGGCGAACGAATGGCTGTTCGACGACGCCGCGTGCATCGCTTTCGTGAGCGCATACCTGGACGACCGGCGCACGCCGCGCGGCCGCACCGCGCACCTGCTTGCGCTGTGGCTCGAGCGCACGGTATTCATGCCGATCGACAACCGCCGGACCGCCGAAACCGGCAAGACCTACGCGTTTACGAGGGAAGCCGCCCGCCGCTAAGCCTGCCTCGGCTATGCTGTACCGCGCAGGTCCGACAAAACTGGGGAGAGCACAATGAACAAACCGATTCGCGCATTCCTTTCTGCTCTTGCGCTCGTGCTGGTAGGCGCCGCGCTGCTGCAGCTTTCCGCCCGCGAGGCTACCGCGCAGGCGGGTGGCCTCTTCATCAACGCGGTCTTCCTCGACATCAACCCGGCCGACATGCCGAAGTTCATGGCGGCGATCAAGGAGAACGGCGCCGCGTCGGTGAAGGAGCCGGGCTGCCGCACGTTCAACATCCACGTGTCGGCGAAAGACCCGAACCAGGTGTTCCTCTACGAGGTGTACGACAACGCCGCCGCGCTCGACTCCCACCGCCAGAGCGCGCATTTCAAGAAATATGCGGCGACGACCAAGGACATGGTGACGAAGCGCGACGCGCGCCCGATGACGTCGGTCGCGATGAACGCGAAGGGGCACTAGGCTTATGTACACTGTAGGACTACATCCCAGAGGAGGCACCATGACCAAAACCATCCGGGGCGTGCTCGCCGGCGCGCTGATCGCAGCCCTGTGCGCGAGCGCCGCTGCGCAGACCCAGCGCGTCAAAGGCACGATCGAGAAAGTCGACGGCAACGTCCTGACCGTGAAGACGGCCCAGGGCGCGCAGGAGAGGATCGCGCTCGCCGACAACGCCAACATCGTCGCCGTCGTTAGGGCGTCGATGGCCGACATCAAGGAAGGCACCTTCCTCGGCAGCGCCGCGATGCCGCAGGCCGACGGCACACAGAAGGCGGTCGAGGTGCACATCTTCCCCGAGAAAATGCGCGGCACCGGCGAAGGCCACCGGGCGTACGACCCGGTCCCGGGCGGCACCATGACCAACGGCGCCGCTTCGGGCGCGACCGTCACCGGCGTCGACGGCGGCACCATGACGGTCAAGTACAAGGGCGGCGAGAAGAAGATCGTGGTGCCGCCCGGCACGCCGATCACGCGCTACGAGATCGGCGGCAAGGCGGACCTGAAGCCCGGCGCCCGGTTCACCGTCATCGCCGCGACCAAGAAGGGCGACGGCACGCTCGAGACGAACCGCATCAACGTCGGCCGCGACGGCGTCGTCCCGCAATAGCGGGCTTTTCAGCTCATGCAGTGTCGGGGCGATGCGCGCGCAGGAACGAGCGCGCCTGCCGCATCGCGACGGGGACGCGATCCTTCGGCTCCTTCCACGGGAACAGGCTCACTTCCGACTTGGGCGCGAGCATCACGGATTCCATCGCGACGGCGTATGGATGCGGCGGCGAGTCGTCGGGCATGACCAGCACCGGCGTCTTGCACGAGCGCACGAAATCGCGCGACACGGTGTAGACGAAATCGGCGGCAGCGCCGCGGTACATCTTGGTGAGGAAGCGATCGACCGCTTCCATGCTGATGTCGGGGCGGCGCTTCACGATTTCGGGGCCCCAGCCTTTCATGTTGCCATCGTACGAGAGGGTCGGGAGCTCCGGGCGGAATCCGCTCGGCTGGGCGGCCACGCCGGCGACGACGCGATCGGGCGCGCGCTTGAGCAGGTTCCAGACGAAGGGCCCGCCGATGCAGAAGCCCATCACCATGAACTTCTTGTGCCCGAGGTGGTCCATCAGCGCGAGCTGATCGTCCGTATACGCGTCCCAGGGCCGATCGGATTCGAGCGGGCCGGTGGATTGGCCGTCGTAGGCGTTGCGCATGTCGGCGGTGACGACGCGAAACTCGTTCTTGAATTCCTCGATGGCGTTGAACGGCGCGCCCTTGGCCATCCAGCCGATGGTCGAGTTCAGCCCGCCGCCGGGAATCAGCAGCAGCGGAAAACCGGAGCCGGCCTCTTCGTAACGGATGCGGACGTTGCCTTTCTCGAAGAACGACATGGCGGCTCCTTTCCCGGGGTTGGGTTGCGCGAACGCCTGCGGCACGGCGGCCGCCGCGGCTGCGGCGACTCCCGTCGCCAACACGGTGCGTCTGGTTGAATCCACGAGAGGCTCCTTCGGTGAACGTGCGCGCGGATAATATATCGCTTCCAACAGGGGGAGCCATCATGTGCATCGCGACTCGGCTGCTCGCCGCCGCGCTTGCGGCGATCGTGGCGATTCCGGTTCTGGCCCAGCAGACGCCGTATCGCCTCGAGGAAGGCTGGGGCAAGCTTCCCGACGGCAGGAAGTGGGGCAACACCAGCGGCGTCGACCTCGATCGCAACGGCAACATCTGGGTGTTCGAGCGCTGCGGCAGCACCCATTGCGTCGGCTCGAGCGTCGCGCCGATCGTGAAGCTGGATCCTGCCGGCAAGCAGTTGCGGACCTTCGGCGCCGGCCTGTTCGTGATGCCGCACGGGCTTTACATCGACAACGACAACAACGTCTGGGTCACCGACGCCGATGGCAAGGATGGCAAGGGCCACCAGGTGTTCAAGTTCAGCGCCGAAGGAAAGCTGCTGATGACGCTCGGCAAGGCCGGTGTCGCTGGCAACGGACCCGATACCTTCAATCGACCCTCCGATGTCGTCATTGCGCCGAACGGCGCCATCTTCGTCGCCGACGGTCACGGCGGCGATTCCAACGCGCGCATCGTCAAGCTGGACAAGAGCGGCAAGTTCATCAAGGCCTGGGGCAGGAAGGGGTCCGCCCATGGCGAGTTCGATACGCCGCACGCGCTGGCGGTCGATTCCAAAGGACGCCTGCTGGTCGGCGATCGCGGCAACAGCCGCGTGCAGATCTTTGACCAGGACGGCAGGTTCCTCGAGGAATTGCGCCAGTTCGGCCGGCCCAGCGGCATCTTCGTCGATCGCAACGACGTGCTGTACGTGACCGATCATCAGTCCGACGACAAGGTCAACCCGGGCTTCAAGCGCGGCATCTACATCGGCAGCCTGAGGGACAAGACGGTGACGACGTTCATTCCGGCGATTCTGCTGGGCGACAGGACCAGCGCGACCGAAGGCGTCGCCGCCGATGCGCACGGCAACGTGTTCGGCGCCGAGACCAACACGCAGAACCTGCGCAAGTATGTGAAAGGCGCCGGCGACTAGCTCAGCGCCAGTAGCCGCGGTGCCAGTAGCCGTAGCGCGGGTAGGCGTAGTAAGGCCGCGCCGCGACGATTACCGGCGGGGGCGCGGCGTAGACCACCGGCCCGGGGCCCGGGTCGATCGGGGCGACGACGCAGCCGCTCAGCGCGGCGCTTGCGGCAAGTACTGCGAGTAGTGTTTTCATGCCTGCATTAAGGCAGGCCCCGCCCCGGGCGGGAGCCCAACTTTGTGAGCGCGTTTTGCAGATCCG
>DATLUZ010000242.1:0-9903 GCA_035577785.1 Burkholderiales bacterium
TCCATGCCGAGGTCGGCGAAGCCCACCACGCGCGACTTGCGGATCGCCTTGGCAACGAGGTACGCGGCGCCGCCGACCGCGATGAGATACGCCGCCCTGTGCTTGCGGATCGATTCGATCGCCGCGGGTCCGCGCTCCGCCTTGCCGATCATCGCGATGAGCCCGGTCTGGCCGAGCATCGTGTCGGTGAACTTGTCCATGCGCGTGGACGTCGTCGGGCCCGCGGGACCCACGACTTCGTCTCTCACCGGGTCCACCGGCCCGACGTAGTAGATGACCCGATTCCTGAAGTCCACAGGAAGGGGTTTTTTCTGTTGGAGCAAATCCTGGATGCGCTTGTGCGCAGCGTCTCTTCCCGTGAGGAGCTTCCCCGACAACAGAAGCCTGTCGCCTGGCTTCCATGCGGCCACCTCGTCGCGAGTCAGGCGGTCCAGGTTCACGCGCTTCGATTTGGCGTCCGGAGTCCAGGAGACCGCGGGCCAGTCCGAGAGCTTCGGCGCCTCGAACTCGGCCGGCCCCGAGCCGTCGAGCATGAAATGCGCGTGCCGCGTCGCGGCGCAGTTGGGAATCATGGCGACCGGGCGATTCGCCGCGTGCGCCGGATAGGTTCTGATCTTCACGTCGAGGACCGTGGACAGCCCGCCCAGGCCCTGCGCGCCGATGCCGAGCGCGTTCACCTTGTCGTAGAGCTCGACGCGCAGCGCCTCGAGCGGGTCGCGCGGCCCGCGCGCCTTGAGCTCGGCCATGTCGATCGGCTCCATCAGCGCTTCCTTGGCGAGCAGCATCGCCTTCTCCGCGGTGCCGCCGACGCCGATGCCGAGCATGCCGGGCGGGCACCAGCCGGCGCCCATCGTCGGCACCGTCTTCAGGACCCAGTCGGCGATCGAGTCGGAAGGGTTGAGCATCGCGAACTTCGATTTCGCCTCCGAGCCGCCGCCTTTCGCGGCGACGTCGCATTCGAGCTTGTCCCCCGGCACGAGCTGCACGTTGCTCACCGCCGGAGTGTTGTCCTTGGTGTTCCTGCGGCCGAAGTCGGATTCGTCCAGCACCGAGGCGCGCAGCTTGTTGTCGGGGTCCATGTAGGCGCGGCGCACGCCTTCGTTGACCGCGTCTTCCAGCGAGGAATCGAAATCGAAGCGCACGCCCATGCCGATCTTGAGAAACACGTTGACGATGCCGGTGTCCTGGCAGATCGGCCGGTGCCCCTCGGCGCACATGCGCGAATTGGTGAGGATCTGGGCGATCGCGTCCTTGGCCGCGGGCGATTGCTCGCGCTCGTAGGCGCGCCCGAGCGCCCGGAGGTAGTCCGCCGGGTGGTAGTACGAGATGAACTGCAACGCGTCCGCGATGCTCTGGACGAGGTCGGCCCGCTTGATGGTGGTCAAGAGTTTCTCTTCATCGGGAATCGGGAAGCCGGGGATCTGAACCGGGATCTGGGAACGCAATTCGACTCTAGTATACCGGCGTCTTTACACCCCGCTGAATTGGTGCTTGTATTGGGCATTCACGAGGAGGAAGCATGTCGTCCGGCATCGAAAGCGTCCTGCAGGAAAAGCGCGTATTTCCCCCGTCCGCGGAGGTCGTGAAGCAGGCGAACATTCCCGGCATGGAGGCCTACCGCAAGATGGTGGCTGAGGCCGAGCGCGACTTCGAAGGATTCTGGGGCCGCCTCGCGCGCGAGTCGCTCGCGTGGTCGAAGCCATTCACGGAGGTGCTGGACGAGTCGAAGGCCCCGTTCTACCGCTGGTTCTATGACGGCGAGCTCAACGCCTCCTACAACTGCCTCGACCGGCATCTCAGGACCCAGCCCGACAAGGTGGCGATCATCTTCGAGGCCGACGACGCAAGCGTCACCAAGATCACCTACCGCGAGCTGCACCGCGACGTCTGCCGCTTCGCCAACGCGCTCAAGGCGATGAGCATCAAGCCGGCCGACCGGGTGCTCATCTACATGCCGATGTCGATCCATGCCGTGGTCGCGATGCAAGCCTGCGCGCGCATCGGCGCGACGCACTCGGTGGTGTTCGGCGGCTTCTCCGCGAAGAGCGTGCAGGAGCGCATCATCGACGCGGGCGCCGTCGCGGTCATCACCGCCGACGGACAGTTCCGCGGCGGCAAGGAAATCCCGCTGAAGCCGGTGGTCGACGAGGCGCTCGGCATGGGCGGCTGCGAAGCGATCAAGAACGTGATCGTCTACAGGCGCTCGGGCAGCAAGGTGCCTATGAACGAGGGACGCGACCGCTGGTGGGACGACGCGGTCAAGGGCCAGTCCGACACCTGCGAGCCGACCAGCGTCAACGCCGAGCATCCGCTCTTCATCCTCTATACCTCGGGCTCGACCGGCAAGCCGAAGGGCATCCAGCATTCGACCGGCGGCTATCTGCTGTGGGCGATGCTCACGATGAAGTGGGTGTTCGACAACAAGCCGAGCGACGTCTTCTGGTGCACCGCCGACGTCGGCTGGGTCACCGGCCACACCTACATCACGTATGGGCCGCTCGCGGTGGGCGCGACCGAGGTGGTGTTCGAGGGCGTCCCGACCTATCCGGACGCGGGGCGCTTCTGGAAGATCATCCAGGACCACAAGGTGAACGTGTTCTACACCGCGCCGACCGCGATCCGCTCGCTGATCAAGGCGGGCGGCGACCTGCCGAAGAAGTACGACCTCTCGTCGCTGCGCATCCTCGGCACGGTCGGCGAGCCGATCAATCCCGAGGCCTCGATCTGGTACCGCGAGACCGTCGGCCGCGGGCGCTGCCCGATCGTCGACACCTGGTGGCAGACCGAGACCGGCGGCCACATGATCTCGCCGCTTCCGGGCGCGACGCCGACCAAGCCCGGCTCGGCGACGCTCGCCCTGCCGGGCATCTTCGCCGACATCGTCGACGAGACCGGTCACTCGGTCGGCAAGGGCAAGGGCGGCATCCTCGTCATCAAGCGCCCGTGGCCGGCGATGCTGCGCACGATCTGGGGCGACCCGGAGCGCTACAAGACGACCTACTGGCCCGAGGACTTCAAAGGCAAGCTCTACCTCGCTGGCGACGGCGCAAGCACCGACGAGGAAGGCTACTTCCGCATCGTGGGCCGGATCGACGACGTGCTCAACGTGTCGGGGCACCGCCTGGGCACGATGGAAATCGAGTCGGCGCTGGTCGCTCACAAGGAGCTGGTCGCTGAGGCGGCGGTGGTCGGCCGCCCCGACGACCTCACCGGCGAGGCGGTATGCGCTTTCGTGGTCCTGAAGGGCGCGCGCCCGACGGGCGCCGAGGCGAAGAAGGTCGCCGACGAGCTGCGCAACTGGGTGGCGAAGGAAATCGGCCCGATCGCGAAGCCCAGGGACATCCGCTTCGGCGACAACCTGCCGAAGACGCGCTCCGGCAAGATCATGCGGCGGCTGCTGCGCTCGATCGCGAAGGGCGAGGAGATCACGCAGGACGTGTCGACGCTCGAGAATCCGGGCATCCTCGAGCAGCTGAAGCAGACGATGTGACCGCGGCCTTGCCGCGCGCGCTGTGAAGCTGGCACTGTTCGCCGACATTCACAGCAACCTCGAGGCGCTCACCGCGTGCCTCGAGCACGCGGCGCGGCTCGGCGCCGAGCGCCACGCGTTCCTTGGCGATCTCGTCGGCTACGGCGCCGACCCGGTCGCGGTGCTCGACCTCATCGCGGAGCACGCGGCGCGCGGCGCGTTCGTGGTGCTCGGCAATCACGACGCGGCCGCGCTCGGCCGCAGCGTGAAAGGCCTGAACTCGGCGGCGGTGACGGCGATCGCGTGGACGCAGAAGCGCCTGGGTGAGCGTCAGCGCGCGTTTCTCGACGCGCTGCCGTTGGCGGTGCGGCACGACGACGTCCTCTTCGTCCACGCGAGCGCCGCGGCGCCCGAGCGCTGGAGCTACATCACCGGAGCGCGCCAGGCCGCGCAAAGCATGCGAGCGGCCAACGCGCAGCTCATCTTCTGCGGCCACGTGCACGAGCAGCGGCTCTACTACATGGGCGCGGACGCAAAGCCGATGCCGTTCCGGCCGGTGGCCGGCACGCCGATCCCGACGGCGCGACACCGCCAGTGGCTCGCAATAGTCGGCTCGGCCGGCCAGCCGCGCGACCGCAACAACGCCGCCTGCTGGGCGCTCGCAGACCTGGAGCGCGCGCGCCTCACGTTTTTTCGCGTCGCCTACGACCATGCGCGGGCGGCGGAGAAGATCCGAGCGGCCGGCCTGCCGGAGCGCCTGGCGCGTCGCCTCGAGCGGGGCATCTAATGCGCACGCCGGAACCCGGCGACGAGATCGACGGCTTTCGCCTCGGCGAGAGGCTGCACACGGGCACGATGGCATGGATCTACCGCCTGCTGGGACCCGACGGACCGTTGCCGCTCGTCATGAAGATCCCGCGCCTCGGCCCCGGCGAGCCGGCGATCAACGTCATCAGCTTCGAGCAGTGCCGCATGGTGCTCGGCGCGCTCGCGCAGGGACCGCATTACCCGACCTTGGTCGCCTATGGCGACATCGAAACGACGCCCTATCTCGTCATGGAGTACGTCGAAGGCCGGCGGCTCTCCGAATGGATGCGCGAGGCGCCGCGCGCGCCCGAGGAGGTGGCGGCGCTCGGCGCGAAGCTCGCCCTGGCGCTGCACGAGATCCACCGGCAGGACGTGATCCATCTCGATCTCAAGTCGGCCAACGTGCTCTACCGACCCGGCGGCGAAGCGACGCTGGTCGACTTCGGCCTGGCGCATCACGGCCATTTCCCCGATCTGCTCGCCGAGGAGGTGCGCACCCCGGTCGGCAACTGGGAGTACATGTCGCCGGAGCAGATCCTCGGCATCCGCTGCGACCCGCGCAGCGACCTCTTCGCGCTGGGTGCGCTTCTCTACGAGCTCGCCACTGGCAGGCTTCCTTTCGGTCGCCCCAGCACGGCTGCGCAGCTGCGCCGGCGGCTGTACCTCGATCCGGCGCCGCCCCGGGCGCTGCGCGCCGCAGTGCCCGACTGGCTCCAGGAGGTCGTCCTCCGCTGCCTCGAGATCGACAACCGCAGCCGCTACGCCTCCGCAGCCGAGGTCGCGTTCGACCTCGCGAATCCGGCTCAGGTGCCGCGCACCGAGCGCGCTTCGCGGAGCACGCGCGCCGGGTGGCTGCAGAGGTTCGGCCGCCGCATGTCCGCCGGAAGCTTCGCGCCCGCGCCTTGTCCGCCGCTTGCCTCGCAGGCCGCTGCGGCCCCGATCGTGCTCGTGGCGCTCGCTTTCGGGCCCACGATTGATTCAGTCGGGGGCGGGCAGAGCGACGAGGCCTTGTGCGAAGCGCTGCGCCGCTCGGTGCGGCGCCTTTGCGGCGCCGATGGGCGCTGCCGCATCGCCTGCGCCACGGTGGTTCCGCCCGCGGCGGCGCTGACCGGCGAGGGCGACGCGGCTACCGCGACCGGCCGGCACATCCGCCAGCTCGTCGAGCTGCGCCGCTGGGCGCGGCCGCTCGAGCTGGCCGAGGAGCGGCTGACCTACCACGTGCTAGAGTCGGAAAAGCCGGTTGCGGCGCTCATCGACTACGCCAGCGTCAACGAGGTCGACCAGATTTTTGTCGCGGGAAACCTCGCCGCCGAGGTCGCGTCCCGGGCGCCGTGCAGCGTCACGGTCGTGCGCGCGCGGCCGCAGGAGTAGGAGCGGAAAGGAGGGCGGGTGGACGAACGCAAGGGGCAGCGCTTCATCGCGCTCTGCATGCTCGGGATGGTGCTGTTCAACTTCCCGGTGCTGGCGCTCTTCAACGTCGCGGGCACCGTCCTCGGCGTGCCGGTGCTCTATGCGTACCTCTTCGCCGCCTGGGCGGCGCTGATCGCGGTGCTGGCGCTGCTCGCCGAGTCGGTCGACTAGCGGGGCGCGCGCCATATGCTCCAGGGCCCGGTCATCATCCTGACGTCGTTCGGCTACCTGGGGCTCCTCTTCGCCATCGCCTACTATGCCGACCTGCGCGCCGATCGGCGCGCCGACGCCGGGCGCGCGGGCGTCGCCAGCCCATACATCTACAGCCTTTCGCTCGCGGTCTACGCCACGGCGTGGACCTTTTACGGCAGCGTGGGCCGGGCGGCGATCGACGGCGTCGGCTTCCTGCCGATCTACATCGGCCCCACGCTGATGATCGCGCTGTGGTGGATCGTGATGCGCAAGATCCTGCGCATCTCGAAGCAGAACCGCATTACCTCGCTCGCCGACTTCATCGCCTCGCGCTATGGCAAGAGCGCGCTCGTCGCGGGCCTGGTCACCGTGATCGCCGTGATCGGCATCCTGCCGTACATCTCGCTGCAGCTTAAGGCGGTCTCGACCAGCTTCTCGATCCTCGTGCAGTACCCGGAAATCGCGCTGCCGGGGCAGTCGGGCGCGCTGTCGATGCGCGAGGACACCGCGCTCTGGGTGGCGCTGATCCTCGCCGCGTTCACCATCGTCTTCGGCACGCGCCATCTCGACGCGGCCGAGCACCATCCCGGAATGGTCGCCGCCATCGCCTTCGAGTCCCTGGTGAAGCTGCTCGCGTTCCTCGCGGTGGGCGTGTTCGTCACCTTCGGCATGTACAACGGCTTCGGCGAGCTCTTCGCGCGCGCCGCGGCGGAGCCGAGGCTCGCCGCGATGTTGACCCCGCTCGAAAGCATCGCCGGCGGTTACGCCGGCTGGGTCTGGCTCACGATCCTGTCGATGATGGCGATCATGTTCCTGCCACGCCAGTTCCAGGTCACGGTAGTGGAGAACCTGGACGAGCGGCACCTCAACAAGGCGATCTGGCTGTTTCCGCTGTACATGCTCGCGATCAACGTGTTCGTGCTGCCGATCGCGTTCGGCGGGCTGCTGCGCTTCCCCGACGGCACCGTGGACGCCGACACCTTCGTGCTCACGCTGCCGATGGCCGAGAAGCGCGAATGGCTCGCGCTGCTCGTCTTCATCGGCGGGTTGTCGGCCGCGACCGGGATGGTGATCGTGGAAACCATCGCGCTGTCAACCATGGTCTGCAACGACCTCGTGATGCCCGTGCTTCTCAGGATGCGGCGCCTTCGCCTGAACCAGCGCGCCGATCTGACGCGGCTGCTGCTCGGCATCCGCCGCGGCGCGATCGTGCTCATCCTTCTTCTCGGCTATCTCTACTTCAAGCTCGCCGGCGAAGCCTACGCGCTGGTCTCGATCGGCCTGATCTCGTTCGCCGCGGTTGCGCAGTTCGCGCCGGTGGTGCTCGGCGGCATCTTCTGGAAGGGCGGGACCCGGCGCGGCGCGCTTTGCGGCCTGGTAGCGGGATTCGCAGTATGGGTCTACACGCTGCTGCTGCCGGCGCTCGCGCGCTCGGAATGGCTGCCGATCGGGCTGCTCGAGCACGGCCCGTTCGGCATCGGCCTGCTCAAGCCGCTCGCCCTGTTCGGCCTGTCGGGGCTCGACCAGATCACGCACGCGATGATCTGGAGCATGCTCGCCAACATCGGCGCCTATGTCGGCGTTTCGCTGATCGCCACGCCGAGCGCCGAGGAGCATCGCCAGGCGAGCGTGTTCGTCGACGCCTTCCGCGAGGCCGGCGGGGCGCGCTTCTGGCGCGGCACGGCGTCGCTGCCGGACCTCTACAACCTGCTCGCCCGCTTTCTCGGCGCCGGGGTGGCGGGCGACGCCTTCCGGCAGTACGCCGCCGCCAAGGGCCGGCGCTGGCCCGAGGAGGCGCTCGAGGTGGACGCGGAGCTGGTGCACTTCGTCGAAGTCCAGCTCGCGGGCGCGATCGGCGCGGCCTCGGCGAGGGTCATGGTGGCCTCGGTGGCGAAGGAAGAGGCCCTCACGCTCGAGGAGGTGCGCGCGATCGTCGACGACGCGTCGCAGGCGGTGATCTACAGCCATCGCCTCGAGCAGAAGTCGCGCGAGCTCGAGGCGGCGACCGCCGGCCTGCGCGCGGCCAACGAGCGGCTGCAGGAGCTCGACCGCCTCAAGGACGACTTCGTATCGATGGTGAGCCACGAGCTGCGCACGCCGCTCACTTCCATCCGCGCCTTCACCCAGATCCTGTTCGAGGATCCGGAGGTCGAGCTCGAGCAGCGCAAGAAGTTCCTCGGCATCATCACCAAGGAGACCGAGCGCCTGACCCGCCTCATCAACCAGGTGCTCGACGTGTCGAAGATGGAGTCCGGCCGCGCCGACTGGCAGGCGGCGCGCGTGGACCTGAAGGAGGTCATCGCCGACGCCGTTGCCGGCATGAGCCAGGTGTTCGAGGAGCGCAACATCCGCGTCGAGCTCAGGCTGCCGGAGCGGGTGCCGGCGATCACCGCGGACGTCGACCGCGTCATCCAGGTGCTGCTCAACCTGCTGTCGAACGCGGCGAAGTTCTGCGATCCCCGCGACGGCCGGATCGAGGTCGAGCTCCTTCGTCAGGGGCCGGCGCTGCGCGTGGACGTGCGCGACAACGGCGCCGGGATCGACCAGGACGACCAGAACGTCATCTTCGACAAGTTCCGCCAGGTCGGCGACAGCCTGACCGACAAGCCGCACGGCAGCGGCCTGGGCCTGCACATCAGCCGCCAGATCGTCGAGCACTATGGCGGGCGCCTGTGGGTGGAGAGCCGGCCCGGCGCCGGATCGTGCTTCTCGTTCACGCTGCCGTTCGACGTCGCGGCGGCGACGCGCGCCGCATGAGCAAGAAGATCCTGGTCGCGGACGACGAGCCGAACATCGTCACCGCGCTCGAGTTCCTGCTGCAGCGGCAGGGCTTCGAGGTCCAGGTGGCGCGCAACGGCGACGAAGCGTTGAGCCTGATCGAGAGCGCTCGGCCCGACCTCGTGCTCCTCGACGTGATGATGCCGCTGAAGAGCGGCTACGAAGTCTGCAAGCGCATCCGAGAGCGGCCGGACTGGAGCCACATCAAGGTGGTCATGCTTTCGGCCAAGGGCCGCGACGCCGAGGTGGCGCGCGGCCTCGACGTGGGGGCCGACCTGTACATCACCAAACCGTTTTCGACGCGCGATCTCGTGGGCAAGATCAAGGGGCTGCTCGGCGCCTGACCACCTGGTCGATGCGCGATGGTGCGGTGCAATGCGCCCTCTTTAAGCGAAGAACGTAAGTCCCACGTAAGATTCCATTGAGATAGTCCAGCGGGTTCTTGCCATCGACTAGAAGAGGGGAGCTCTCAAATGGCGGATGCAACGACCAAAAAAGGGATGTTCGAAGAAGAATCGGTACGCAGCTTCAGGACCGAGGAACGGCGGGTCATCTTCGCCTCGTCCCTAGGCACGGTATTCGAGTGGTACGACTTCTACCTGTACGCGGTGCTCGCGCCGTTCTTCGCGGTGCTGTTCTTCCCGCCCGGGAACCAGACCGCGGCGCTGCTCTCGGCGTTCGCCGCGTATGCCGCCGGCTTCCTCGTGCGACCGTTCGGCGCGCTGGTCTTCGGCCGCATCGGCGACCTGGTGGGACGGAAGTACACCTTCCTTGTGACGATCATCTTCATGGGGGCATCGACGTTCCTCGTCGGCCTGCTGCCCACTTTCGCGGCGGTGGGCTGGCTCGCGCCGATCCTGATGGTGACGCTGCGCCTCGTTCAGGGCCTCGCGCTCGGCGGCGAGTACGGCGGCGCCGCCACCTACGTGGCCGAGCACGCGCCGCAAGGCAAGCGTGGCTACGACACAGCCTGGATCCAGACCACGGCGACGCTCGGGCTATTCCTCGCGCTCCTCGTGATCTATCTGTGCCGCTCGAACATGGACGCGAAGACCTTCGCCGAGTGGGGCTGGCGCGTGCCGTTCTGGGTGTCGGTCATCCTGCTGATCTTCTCGGTCTACATCCGCCTGAAGCTGCACGAATCGCCGATATTCCAGCAGATGAAGGCCGAGGGCAAAGGGTCGAAATCCCCGCTCACGGACAGCTTCATGAAGTATCCGAACAACAAGTACGTGCTGCTCGCGCTG
>DATLUZ010000243.1:0-5567 GCA_035577785.1 Burkholderiales bacterium
CCGCCGCGCTCGACATGGGCAAGGGCAATTATAATGAATCCGCGTCTCTTTCCTTCCCTGCGGAGCTTCACATGTCCAAATCCCCCGTTCGCGTCGCCGTCACCGGCGCCGCAGGCCAGATCGGCTATTCGCTTCTCTTCCGCATCGCCGCCGGCAACATGCTCGGCGCCGATCAGCCCGTGATCCTGCAGCTGCTCGAGATCCCCGACGAGAAGGCGCAGAAAGCGCTGAAGGGCGTCATGATGGAGCTCGACGACTGCGCGTTCCCGCTGCTCCAAGGCATGGCCGCGGCCTCCGATCCGACGGTGGCGTTCAAGGACGTCGATATCGCGCTGCTCGTCGGCGCGCGCCCGCGCGGCCCCGGCATGGAGAGAAAGGACCTGCTGGAAGCGAACGGCAAGATCTTCGCGCCGCAGGGCCAGGCGCTCGACCGCGTCGCCAGCCGCAAGGTGAAGGTGCTGGTGGTCGGCAATCCGGCGAATACGAACTGCCTCATCGCGATGAAGAACGCGCCGAGCCTCAGGCCGCAGCAGTTCACCGGCATGATGCGCCTCGACCACAACCGCGCCACCTCGCAGGTGGCGCAGAAAATCGGCCAGCCGGTCTCGGCCATCCGCAAGATCACCGTCTGGGGAAACCATTCGGCCACGCAGTATCCGGATCTGTTCCAGACCGAAGTGGGAGAAATGCGCGCAGGAAAAAAGGTCTGGCCGATGATCAACGACCAGGCGTGGCTCGAGAACAGCTTCATTCCCACGGTGCAGAAGCGCGGCGCCGCGATCATCGACGCGCGCGGCCTCTCCTCCGCGGCGAGCGCCGCCAACGCGGCGCTCGACCACGTGCGCGACTGGATGGCCGGCACCCGGGACGGCGACTGGGTCACGATGGGCGTGCCCTCCGACGGCAGCTACGACATCCCCGAAGGGGTGATGTACGGCTACCCCGTCACGATCAAGGACGGGCAGTATCAGGTGGTCAAGGGCATCGAGATCAGCGACTTCAGCCGCAAGCGCATGGACGCCACCCTCAAGGAGCTCCACGAAGAGCGCGACGGCGTGAAGCACCTGCTCGGCAAATGAACCCCCTGCCTTTGATTGTCGAGTGACATGACGCCCGGCGCCCGGTTCCGGCAAGCCCTAAAGGAAGAAAAGCCTCTCCAGGTCGTCGGTGCCATCTGCGCGTACCACGCGCTGATGGCGAAGCGCGTCGGCTACCGCGCGGTCTACCTCTCGGGCGGCGGCGTGGCTGCCGGGTCGCTCGGCATGCCCGATCTCGGCATCTCCAATCTCGACGACGTGCTGACCGACATCCGCCGGGTCACCGACGTGTGCGATCTGCCGCTGCTCGTGGACGTCGACACGGGCTTCGGCGCGAGCGCGTTCAACGTCGCGCGCACCACACGCGCGATCGCCAAGGCGGGCGCCGCCGCGATGCACATCGAGGACCAGGTCGGCGCCAAGCGCTGCGGCCACCGGCCAGGCAAGGAGCTCGTTTCCAAGGACGAGATGTGCGACCGGATCAGGGCAGCGGTCGACGCGCGCGGCGACGACGGCTTCGTGATCATGGCGCGCACCGACGCCTTGGCCGGCGAAGGCTTGGAACCTGCACTTGAAAGAGCAAAAGCGTATGTCGATGCCGGAGCGGACATGCTCTTTCCCGAGGCCATCCCGTCGATAGAGATGTTTCGCAAGTTCGCCGACGCGGTGAAGGCGCCGATCCTCGCCAACATCACCGAGTTCGGGAAGACGCCGCTCTTCGCGCTCGAAGAGCTGCGCTCGGCCAACGTCGCGATCGCCCTGTACCCGCTGTCGGCGTTCCGGGCCATGAACAAAGCCGCGTTGAAGGTCTACGAAACCCTTCGCCGATCCGGATCGCAGAAACCGGTGGTGGGGGACATGCAGACGCGCGAGGAGCTGTACGACTTCCTGAACTATCACTCCTACGAACAAAAACTCGATGAGCTCTTCTCCCGAAACCGGTCCTAAGCCGAAAAAATCGGTCGCGCTCTCGGGCATCGTCGCCGGCAACACCGCCCTCTGCACCGTCGGACGCTCGGGCAACGACCTTCACTACCGCGGCTACGACATCCTGGATTTCGCCGACCAGGCCGAATTCGAGGAAGTGGCCTACCTGCTGGTGCACGAGAAGCTGCCGAACCGCGCCGAGCTCGACAAATACAAGGCCCGGCTCAAGGGCCTGCGCGGCCTGCCGAAGGCGCTGAAGACGGTGCTCGAGTCGATGCCGAAGACCGCGCACCCGATGGACGTGATGCGCACCGGCGTCTCGGCGCTCGGCGCGCTCGAGCCCGAGAAGGAGGACCACAATCCCTACGGCGCCAAGGCCATCGCCGACCGCCTGATGGCCTCCCTCGGCTCGATGCTCCTCTACTGGCACCACTTCAGCCGCCACGGCAAGCGGATCGAGACCGAGACCGACGACGATTCGATCGGCGGGCACTTCCTCCACCTGCTGCACGGCATGAAGCCTTCGCCCGATTGGGTGCGCGCGATGCACACCTCGCTCATCCTCTACGCCGAGCACGAGTACAACGCGAGCACCTTCGCCTGCCGCGTCATCGCCGGCACCGGCTCCGACATGCACAGCGCCGTCGCCGGGGGCATCGGCGCGCTGAAGGGCCCCAAGCACGGCGGCGCCAACGAGTTCGCCTACGCAGTTCTTTCCCGTTACAACTCGCCGGACGATGCGGAGGCGGACATCGTCAGAAGGATCCTGGCGAAGGAGATCGTGATCGGCTTCGGCCACCCGGTGTACACCACCGGCGACCCGCGCAACCAGGTAATCAAGGAAGTGGCGCGGCGCCTCTCGCGCGACTCCCCTGAAAAAAAATTATTTGATGTTGCCGAGAGACTTGAAGCCGTAATGTGGCGCGAGAAGAAGATGTTCGCGAACCTCGACTGGTACAGCGCCGTGTCCTACCACATGATGGGCGTACCCACCGCCATGTTCACGCCGGTGTTCGTGATCTCGCGCACCAGCGGCTGGGCGGCACACGTCGTCGAGCAGCGCGCCGACGGCAAGATCATCCGCCCCGGCGCGAACTACATCGGCCCCGAGAACCGCAAGTGGGTACCCCTCGCCCAGCGCTGAGAGCCAATCTATGCCTGGCTACGAATCCGACCTGACGAAGTTCATGCGTGAGTTCCTCGAGCAGCACCCCGAGGAAGTCGAGTCGCAGAGGACCGGCCGCGCCATCTGGTGGGACAAGAAGCCCGAGGACCGCTCACCCACGCCGTCGATGCGCCACGCGCCGCGCTCCGGCGGCGCCGAGCACAGCTTCGAGCCCGCCGGCGGCTTCGAGTGGAGCTTCGGCGCCGATGACGACACCTCCGGTGCCAGCGACGACTCGAACGGGAAAAGCTGATGTCCGCCCCGATCTCGAACGTCCGTCCCAAGCCCGACAAGGTGCTCACCGACATCGCCGACTACGTCACCAAATACCAGGTGACGAGCGCCGAGGCCTACGAGACGGCGCGCTATTGCCTCATGGACACGCTCGGCTGCGGCCTCGAGGCGCTCGAGTACCCGGCGTGCACCAAGCTCCTCGGCCCGATCGTGCCGGGCACCGTGGTGCCGAACGGCGCGAAAGTCCCCGGTACCCAGTTCCAGCTCGACCCGGTGCAGGCCGCCTTCAACATCGGCGCCATGATCCGCTGGCTCGACTTCAACGACACCTGGCTCGCGGCCGAATGGGGCCATCCTTCGGACAACCTCGGCGGCATCCTCGCGACCGCAGACTGGGTTTCCAGGAATAACAAGAACCGACCCCTTTTAATGCGCGACGTGCTCACCGGGATGATCAAGGCCCACGAGATCCAGGGGGTGCTCGCGCTCGAGAACAGCTTCAACCGCGTCGGCCTCGATCACGTCGTGCTGGTGAAGGTCGCCTCTACCGCGGTCGTTTCGCAGCTGTTGAATCTCGACCCTGAAGAAATCGTCAATGCCGTCTCCCAGGCGTGGGTCGACGGCCAGAGCCTGCGCACCTACCGCCACGCGCCGAACACCGGCTCGCGCAAGAGCTGGGCGGCGGGCGACGCCACCTCGCGCGCGGTGCGCCTCGCGCTCATCTCGAAGACCGGCGAGATGGGCTACCCGTCGGTGCTGAGCGCCAAGACCTGGGGCTTCTACGACGTGCTGTTCAAGGGTACCGAGTTCAAGTTCCAGCGTCCGTTCGGCAGTTACGTGATGGAGAACGTGCTGTTCAAGATCTCCTTCCCCGCCGAGTTCCACTCGCAGACCGCGGTCGAGGCGGCGATGCAGCTGCACCCGGCAGTGAAGAACCGGATCGAAGACATCAGGAAGATCACGATCCGGACTCACGAGGCGGCGATCCGCATCATCGACAAGAAAGGGCCGCTCAACAATCCCGCCGACCGCGACCACTGCATCCAGTACATGGTGGCGGTGCCGCTGCTCTACGGCCGCCTTACCGCCGCGGACTACGAGGACGCGGTCGCCTCCGACCCGAAGATCGACCTGCTGCGCGACAAGATCGACTGCGTCGAAGATCCGCAGTTCACCCGCGACTACCACGATCCCGACAAGCGCTCCATCGCCAACGCGCTCACCGTCGAGTTCAAGGACGGCAAGCGCCTCGCTGAAACGGTGGTCGAGTACCCGATCGGGCACAAGCGGCGGCGCAAGGAAGGCATGCCGGTGCTGGTCGAGAAGTTCAAGACGAATCTCGCGCGCCGCTTCCCCGCCAAGCAGCAGAAGGCGATCCTGGATCTCTGCATGCATCAAGCGCGCCTCGAGCAGACCCCCGTCAGCGAATTCGTCGACCTCATGGTGATATGACGCCTGAAACGCATCCAAAAACAGCGCTCTACAATTCGTTCACGCCGCTCCTGCCGCGCGCGAAAATCAGCCAACCATGAGCGCCTATCTAGAACAGCGGCTCGCCCGCCTGAACGAAGAGATTCGAAACTATCCCGGTCCGATCGCACGCTGCGACGAGCACCTGTTAGCGCTGCTCGAAGAGCGCTCGAAGCTGATGTCCCAACCTGAACAGCAGAGCTGCAGCGCCGAAGCGCTGTGGACGAACGATGGAGGCGTTGATGCCGCATAACCTGCACGACACACTGCAGACCTTCAAGCACGGCAAGTTCTACTCCTTGCCGGCCTTGGGGAAAGCGCTCGGGGTCGATCTCGCGAGGCTGCCCGTTTCGATCCGCCTCGTGCTCGAGTCGGTGCTGCGCAACTGCGATGGCAAGAAAGTGACCGAGGCGCACGTGCGCGAGCTCGCCAGCTGGAAGGGCGTTGCTCCGCGCACCGAAGAGATCCCGTTCGTGGTCGCGCGCGTGCTGCTGCAGGATTTCACCGGCGTGCCGCTGCTCGTCGACCTCGCCGCGATGCGCGGGGTGGCGCAGAAGATGGGCAAGAACCCGAAGGTGATCGAGCCGCTGGTGCCGGTGGACCTGGTCGTGGACCACTCGGTGCAGATCGACCACTTCGGCACCAAGAACGCGCTCGACCTCAACATGAAGCTTGAATTCAAGCGCAACCAGGAGCGCTACCAGTTCATGAAGTGGGGCATGCAGGCCTTCGAC
>DATLUZ010000244.1:0-9806 GCA_035577785.1 Burkholderiales bacterium
AAGAAGGGCGGCGGCTACAAGCTGATTTCCGACTGCCTCGACGGCAAGCACACGCGCGAGGCGCTCACCAAGATCATGGAGGACTCGGGGCTGCGCGGCCTGGGCGGCGCCGGCTTCCCCGTGGGCCGCAAGTGGAGGAGCGTGGCCGCCGAGCCCGAGCCGCGCCTGATGGCGGTCAACATCGACGAGGGGGAGCCGGGCACCTTCAAGGACCGCTGGTACCTCGAGCGCGATCCGCACCGCTTCCTGGAAGGCATGCTGGTCGCCGCCTGGGCGGTGGGCATCGGCGAGATCTATATCTACCTGCGGGACGAGTACGCCGGGTGCAGGAAGATCCTGGAGGACGAGCTCGGGAAACTGAAGGCAGATCCGCCGTGCGCGCTGCCGCCGATTCAGTTGAGACGAGGAGCAGGGGCATACATCTGCGGCGAAGAGTCGGCGATGATCGAGTCGATCGAGGGCAAGCGCGGCATGCCGCGGCTGCGGCCGCCTTACGTCGCGCAGGTGGGCCTTTTCGACCGCCCCACGCTCGAGCACAACATGGAGTCGGTGTACTGGGTGCGGGAGATCGTGGAGAAGGGGCCGCAGTGGTTCGCCGGGCACGGGCGGAACGGACGCAAGGGATTGCGGTCTTTCTCTGTATCGGGGCGCGTGAAGAAGCCCGGCGTGCATCTTGCGCCCGCGGGCATTACCGTGCTTGAACTAATCAATGAGTTTTGTGGTGGGATGTTGGACGGGCATGTCTTCTATGGCTACCTGCCGGGCGGCGCCTCGGGCGGGATCCTGCCTGCGTCGAAAGGCGACATTCCACTCGACTTCGATACGCTGCAGCCGCACGGCTGCTTCATCGGATCGGCCGCGATCGTGATTTTTTCCGACAGGGACAAGGCGGCGAAAGCGGCGGTCAACCTGATGAAATTCTTCCACGACGAGTCGTGCGGCCAGTGCACGCCCTGCCGGGTGGGCACTGCCAAAGCGTTGGCGCTGATGGAACAGGGCAAGTGGGACCAGTCTTTGCTCAAAGAGCTTTCTCAGGCCATGATGGACGCTTCGATCTGCGGCCTGGGGCAGGCGGCGCCGAATCCGGCGCTGACGGTAATGCGGTATTTCCCGCACGAGATAGAAGGGTAGAAAGGCGTTTGCGATGGAACGGGTAACGACGCAGCAGCTCGCGATGATGCCGATCGAGTTCAAGCTCAACGGCAGGACCGTCATCGGCCGCCCCGACGAGACGATCATCGAGACGGCGAAGAAGAACGGCGTCGAGATTCCGCACCTCTGCTACAAGCCCGGCATGCGGCCCGACGGCAACTGCCGCGCCTGCGTGGTCGAGATCAAGGGCGAGCGCGCGCTTGCGCCTTCGTGCTGCCGCTATCCCAAGGAGGGGATGGAGGTCACCACCGACAACCCGCGCGCCCAGCTCTCGCAGAAGATGGTCCTGGAGCTCCTGCTCTCGGACATGCCCGAGCGGCAGTACTCGAAGGAGAACGAGCTCGACCTCTGGGCGAGGAAGATGAACCTGGGCCTGCCCAGGTTCGAGGCCAGGAAGCAGCCGCAGGCCGACATCTCGCATCCCGCGATCGCGGTCAACCTCGATGCCTGCATCCAGTGCACGCGCTGCGTGCGCGCCTGCCGCGAGGAGCAGGTGAACGATGTGATCGGCTACGCCTACCGGGGCGAGCACTCGAGCATCGTGTTCGACATGCACGACCCCATGGGCAAATCGACCTGCGTCGCCTGCGGCGAGTGCGTGCAGGCCTGTCCGACCGGCGCGCTGATGCCGGCGCGCGACGTCGGCATGGAAGTGGTCGACAAGAAGGTCGACTCGGTGTGCCCGTTCTGCGGCGTCGGCTGCCTGCTCACGTATCACGTCAACGAGAAGCAGAACGTCATCAAGTTCGTCACCGGCAAGGACGGCCCGGCGAACCACGGCCGGCTGTGCGTGAAGGGCCGCTACGGCTTCGACTATGCGCACCACCCGCAGCGCCTCACCAAGCCGCTCATCAGAAAACCCGGCGTCAAGAAGACGGCGGATTTCCAAGTCGATCCCGCGAACTGGTCGGAAGTATTCCGCGAGGCGACCTGGGAAGAAGCACTGGAGCTCGCGGCTTCCGGGTTGAAGAAGATCCGGGACGAAGACCGCTACGCGCTCGCGGGCTTCGGTTCGGCGAAGGGCTCCAACGAAGAGGCTTATCTCTTCCAGAAGCTGGTGCGCGCCGGCTTCGGTACCAACAACGTCGACCATTGCACGCGCCTGTGCCACGCCTCGTCGGTCGCGGCGCTGCTCGAGGGCATCGGCTCCGGCGCGGTGTCCAACCAGGTGAACGACATCGAGAACTCGGGGCTCATCATCGTCATCGGCTCCAACCCGACCTCCAACCACCCGGTGGCGGCGACCTGGATGAAGAACGCGGCGCAGCGCGGCACCAAGCTCGTGCTGGCCGACCCGCGGCGCAGCGACCTCGCGCGCCATGCATGGCGCTACCTGCAGTTCAAGCCCGACACCGACGTCGCCCTGTTGAACGCGATGATCCATACCATCATCGAGGAAGGGCTGGTCGACCAGAAGTTCATCGACGATCGGACTTCCGGCTATGAGGCGCTGAAGGAGAACGCGAAGAACTTCTCGCCCGAGCTGATGGCGCCGGTCTGCGGCATTCCGGCCGAAACGATCCGCGAGGTGGCGCGCGAATACGCCACCGCGAAGGCCTCGATGATTCTCTGGGGCATGGGCATCTCGCAGCACGTGCACGGCACCGACAACGCGCGCTGCCTGATCGCGCTCTGCCTGATGACCGGGCAGGTGGGCCGCCCCGGCACGGGCCTGCATCCGCTGCGCGGGCAGAACAACGTGCAGGGCGCGTCCGACTCCGGCCTGATTCCGATGATGTTCCCCGACTACCAGCGCGTGGCGGCGCCGGAAGCGAACCAGCGCTTCGAGAAGATCTGGGGCGCCACGCTCGACACGAAGCCGGGCCTGACCGTCGTGGAGGTGATGAACGCCGCCTACGAAGGCAAGATCCGCGGCATGTACATCATGGGCGAGAACCCGGCGATGTCGGACCCGGACCTCGAGCACGTGCGCGCCGCGATGGCGAAGCTCGAGCACCTGGTGGTGCAGGACATCTTCCTCACCGAGTCCTGCTATCTCGCCGACGTGGTGCTGCCGGCCACGGCGTGGCCGGAGAAGGACGGCACCGTCACCAACACCGACCGCATGGTGCAGCTCGGCCGCAAGGCGCTCAACCCGCCGGGGCAGGCGCGGCCCGACCTCGACATCATCATCGAATTGGCGCAGCGCCTCGGACTCGACTGGAAGTACAAGCATCCGAAAGACGTTTTCAACGAGATGCGCACCTGCATGGACTCGATCCGCGGCATCACCTGGGAGCGGCTCGAGCGCGACTCCACGGTGACCTACCCGTGCGAGAACGAAGGCGACCCGGGCCAGCCGGTGGTGTTCACCACGCATTTCCCGACGCCGACCGGCCGCGCGAAGTTCGTGCCGGCGGACCTGATCACCGCCGACGAGCGGCCCGACGCCGAATACCCGATGGTGCTGATTACCGGGAGGCAGCTCGAGCACTGGCACACCGGCGCGATGACGCGCCGCGCCGGCGTGCTCGACGCCATCGAGCCCGAGCCGACGGCCTCGCTTCACCCTTCCGACCTGAGGAGCCTCGGCGTGAATCCGGGCGACTTGGTGACCGTCGAATCCAGGCGCGGAAAGATCGCCCTGTACGCGAGGGAAGATGCCGGCACGCCGCGCAGCAGCGTTTTCATCCCGTTCGCGTACTACGAGGCCGCGGCCAACATCCTCACCAACCCGAAGCTCGACCCGTTCGGCAAGATCCCCGAGTTCAAGTACTGCGCGGTGAAGGTCAGCAAGGGCGGCGCTCGCCCGGCCGACCCGGGCTACGGCAAGGGCCGCACCCTGAAGGAGCTGCAAGCCGAGTAGCTTGATTTCCGTCAAGGCCGGCGCGGCTGCCGGTCTTGGACAATGCGGCTTCCCACAAGCAGCTCCAGGAGTCGACATGCCTTCGGACATTGAAATCGCACAGGCAGCCAAGATGCAGCGCATCTCCGCGGTCGCGCGCGAGAAGCTCGGAATCGCCGAGGAGCATCTCGACCCCTACGGCCACTACAAGGCGAAGGTTTCGCTCAAGTACCTCGACACGCTGAAGGGGAAGAAGAACGGCAAGCTGATCCTGGTCACGGCCATCAGCCCCACCCCGGCGGGCGAGGGCAAGACCACCACCACGGTCGGCCTCGGCGATGCGCTGAACCATATCGGCAAGAAGGCGGTGATCTGCCTGCGCGAGCCCTCGCTCGGGCCGGTGTTCGGCATGAAGGGCGGCGCGGCCGGCGGCGGTTACGCGCAGGTCGTGCCGATGGAGGACATCAACCTGCACTTCACCGGCGATTTCGGCGCGATCCAGCTCGCGAACAACCTGCTCGCCGCGCTGATCGACAACCACATCAACCACGGCAACGAGCTCGGCATCGACGTGCGCCGCATCCAGTGGAAGCGCGTGCTCGACATGAACGACCGCGCGCTGCGCGACATCACCATCGCGCTCGGCGGCCCCGCGAACGGCTACCCGCGGCAGGACGGCTTCGACATCGTCGTCGCCTCCGAGGTCATGGCGATCTTCTGCCTCTCCACGTCTTTGGATGATTTGAAGCAAAGGCTGGGAAACATCGTGGTCGGCTACACCAGAGATCAGAAGCCGGTGAAAGCCAAGGATCTCCAGGCCCACGGCGCGATGACGGTGCTGCTCAAGGACGCGCTCGCCCCGAACCTGGTGCAGACGCTGGAGAACAGCCCCGCCTTCATCCACGGCGGTCCGTTCGCGAACATCGCGCACGGCTGCAACTCCGTCATCGCCACGCAGAGCGCGCTCAAGCTCGCCGACTACGTGGTCACCGAGGCCGGCTTTGGCGCCGACCTCGGCGCGGAGAAGTTTCTCGACATCAAATGCAGGAAAAGCGGCCTGATGCCGAACGCGGCGGTCATCGTGGCGACCATCCGCGCGATGAAATACCACGGCGGGGTCGACGTGAAGGAGGTCAACAAGGAGAATCTGGCCGCGCTGGAAAAGGGCCTGGTGAACCTCGAACGCCACGTCGAGAACGTGCAGAAGGTCTACGGCATCCCGTGCGTCGTGTCCTTCAACCGCTTCACCTTCGACACCCAGGCGGAGCAGGATCTCGTCAAGGCGCGCGTCTCCAGGCTCGGAGTTCCTTTCACCATGGCGACGCACTGGGCCGATGGCGGCAAGGGCGCGGCCGAGCTGGCCAGGATCGTGGTCGGGCTGTGCGAGCAGCCGTCCAAGCCGAGCTTCGTCTACGAGGACGCCGACACCCTGTGGGACAAGATCAACAAGATCGCGAAGAAGGTCTACCGCGCTTCGGAGGTGACCGCGGACGCGAAGGTGCGCGGCCAGATCAGGAAGCTGCAGGAGGACGGCTACGGCCACTATCCGGTGTGCGTGGCGAAGACCCAGTACTCGTTCTCGACCGACGCGGCGTTGCGCGCGGCGCCGGTGAACCACGTGATCAACGTGCGCGAGGTGCGGCTCGCCGCCGGCGCGGAATTCATCGTCATGATCTGCGGCGACATCATGACCATGCCGGGGCTGCCCAAGGTCCCCTCGGCGGCCAAGATCGACCTGATCGACGGCAAGGTGGTGGGACTCTTCTAGAGCATGGCCTCGCGCATCGCTCGGCTGGTCTTCCACGAGCGGGCGCTTTTCGTGGGCATGATCGTCGCGGCCGCGCTCTGCGCCGCGCTCGGCGTCCCCTTCGAGTTCGTGCTCTTCGGCGCCACTCTCGCCGGGGTCGCGGTGTTTCACCGCCACACCCTTCAGGTGGCCCTCGCCGGGCTTTCGGCGATCGTACTGTACAAGCTCGCGTTCACCGGATTCAAAACGGGCGGGGGTCTCCCGGGGCTCGGCGTCCATCTGTTGGACGAGTGGGTCATTCTCACCAACCTGCTCGGGCTTCTGCTGGGTTTCGCGCTGTTGTCGCGGCATTTCGAAGAAGGCAAGGTGCCGGCCCTGCTGCCGCGGTGGCTTCCCGACGATTGGAAAGGCGGCTTCGTGCTGCTGGTCATGATCTTCGTGCTGTCCTCGTTCCTCGACAACATCGCCGCCGCGCTCATCGGCGGGACGGTCGCCCGGACCGTGTTTCGCCACAAGGTCCATATCGGCTACCTGGCCGCTATCGTCGCCGCGTCCAATGCGGGGGGCTCGGGCAGCGTTATCGGCGACACCACCACGACGATGATGTGGATCGACGGCGTCGATCCGCTGGACGTCCTGGAAGCTTTCGTCGCGGCGGGCACGGCGCTTGCGCTTTTCGGCGTGCCGGCCGCACTGCAGCAGCACCGCTACTCGCCCATCGTGCGCGACGCCGCCGAGGGCGTGAAAGTCGACTGGGCTCGAATCCTGATCGTGATCATCATCCTTCTTGCGGCCATCGCGGCGAACGTGGTCCTCAATGTGGGCTTGGCGGACGCCGTGGGCAACTTTCCGTTGATCGGCGCCGCCGTCTGGGCTGCGCTTATCGTGACCGCGCCCTGGCGCAAGCCCGACTGGAGCGTCCTTCCCGGCGCGCTGAAGGGCAGCATCTTCCTGCTCTCGCTCATCCTTTGCGCTTCGTTCATGCCGGTGGAGAAGCTGCCCGTGGCGTCCTGGACCACCGCCCTGGGGCTCGGTTTCGTGTCCGCGGTATTCGACAACATTCCCCTTACCGCGCTCGCGTTGAAGCAAGGGGGCTACGACTGGGGCTACCTCGCCTACGCAGTCGGGTTCGGCGGCTCGATGATCTGGTTCGGCTCCAGCGCGGGAGTTGCGCTTTGCAGCATGTATCCGCAGGCGAAGTCGGTCGGGCTATGGCTCAGACACGGCTGGCACGTCGCGCTCGCCTACGTCGTCGGCTTCTTCGTGCTCCTGGCCGTACTCGGGTGGCACCCGAACGCGCCGCACAAGCAGCAGCGCGCTGCAGGTTCGAATCCGTGTTTCGGAGGCGCGTGCGAGGCCGTTTTCGAGACATGGCCGTCGCCGACCCCCGTGTACAATCCCCGGCCTCATGCTTGAAGAGCTCGCCTCGCAGGCCTTCTGGATCGGCCTCGCGAAGATCATCGGCGTCAACATCATCCTCTCGGGCGACAATGCCGTGGTGATCGCGCTCGCGGCGCGCTCTCTGCCGCAGAAGCAGCAGAAGCAGGCGATCATCTGGGGCTCGGCCGCCGCGATCGTGATGCGCGTGGTGCTCACGTTCTTCGCCGTCGCGCTGCTGACGCTGCCATGGCTCAAGATCATCGGCAGCCTGCTGCTCTTCTGGATCGGCATCAAGCTGCTGATTTCCGAGGAGGGCGACGAGGAGATCGCGGCGAGCGATCAGCTGCTCGCCGCGATCAAGACGATCCTGCTGGCCGACCTGGTGATGAGCCTCGACAACGTCATCGCGGTGGCCGCAGCCGCCGGGGGCAGCGGGCCCCTGCTGATCCTCGGCCTCGCCATCTCGATCCCCCTGGTGATCTTCGGCGCCACGCTGCTCCTGAAGCTGATGGAGCGCTTCCCGGTGATCATCACCGTCGGCGCCGGGCTCATCGGCTGGGTAGCGGGGGAAATGTCGGTGGCAGACAGTGCGCTCGAGGGTTGGTTCACCGGCCTGGGGGTGCAGTACGTGGACGGACACCCGAAGGTCGCCGGGTTCAGCCTCGAAATCCTCGCCGGGATCGTCGGCATTGTCATCGTCGTGGCCCTGGGCACGTTACTCGCCAGGCGGAGGAGCGTGGCGGTCGAAACCGCGGCGCCGGACCGTAGCGAGTCTTGATCGAGGTCAAGGCCGCGTTCCCTCAGGGAGAATGACAATCCCGCCGGCAGCGCCCCGGACGAAGGGCGCGCCCCCGGAGACTAAGTACTTATAGGAGGTTGCATGCAACGCATCATTTCGGCGGCCGCTACCCTTAGCGCGGCGCTCGCCGTGTCGTTCATCCACGTTCCCGCCGCCAGCGCGTGGGAACCCACCAAGAGCGTCGAGTTCATCATCCCGGCCGGTACCGGCGGTGGCGCCGACCAGATGGCGCGTGCGGTCCAGGGCATTGTCGCCAAGCACAACCTGATGAAGCAGGCGCTGCTGCCGATCAACAAGGCGGGCGGCGCCGGCGCCGAGGGCTTCCTCGACGTGAAGAACGCATCGGGCGACCCGCACAAGATCATCATCACGCTCTCCAACCTCTTCACTACGCCGCTCGCCACGGGCGTGCCGTTCAACTGGCGCGATCTCACGCCGGTGCAGATGCTCGCGCTGGACAACTTCGTGCTCTGGGTCAACGCGAAGACGCCCTACAAGAGCGCGAAGGAATACATCGAGGCGGCCAAGAAGGCCGGGCCGGGCAAGATGAAGATGGGCGGCACCGGGGCGAAGCAGGAAGACCAGATCATCACCGCCGCGATCGAGCAGAAGACCGGAGCCAAGTTCACCTACATCCCGTTCAAGGGCGGCGGCGCGGTGGCGACGCAGCTCGTCGGCGGGCACGTCGACTCCACGGTGAACAACCCGATCGAGGCCGTGGCTCACTGGCGCTCCGGGGCGCTGCGGCCCTTGTGCGTGTTCGACACCAAGCGCATGCCCTACAAGGAGAAGGTGACGAAGGACATGTCCTGGGCCGACATTCCCACCTGCAAGGAGTCCGGGCTCGACGTCGACTACCTCATGCTGCGCGGCATCTTCACCGCTCCCGGCGTGAAGCCCGACCAGGTCCAGTACTACACCGAGCTCTTCAAGAAGGTGATGGCGACGCCCGAGTGGGAGAAGCTGATGGAAGAGGGCGCCTTCAACAAGACCGCGCTCACCGGCAAGGAGTACGCCGACTGGGTGGCAAAAGAAGAGCAGCGCCACATTTCGCTGATGAAGGCCGCCGGCTTCATCGCCGGCAAATGACCGAGGAGCGCGAAGGGCGAGCTGCCTTCCGCGTCAAGAGCGCCGAGATCGCGGTTGCGGCGCTCTTTCTTGCCACGGGCGCCCTGGTCATGTACGACAGCGTGCGCCTGGGCTCGACCTGGGGCGACGACGGCCCCAAGCCGGGCTACTTTCCGTTCTACATCGGGCTGATCATGGCGGTCGCGGCGCTGGTGAACCTGGCGCGCGGCGTGATGATTCCCCCGGACAAGAATGGGCCCTTCGTCCTCACTCAGCAGCTGAAGATGGTGCTGACGGTGCTCGTTCCTACCGCGATCTACGTCGGGGCGATCTCCCAGGTCGGCATCTATGTCTCCTCGATCGTGTTCATCGCCTTCTTCATGCGCTGGCTGGGCAAGTTCGCCTGGTGGAAGGTGGCCGCGGTCAGCGTCGGCACCGCGGTGGCGCTGTTCCTCGTCTTCGAGCGCTGGTTTCTGGTGCCGCTGCCCAAGGGCCCCATCGAAGCTTTCCTCGGGGTGAGCTGAAGTGGCAGAAATCCAGGCCCTCGCCGGGGGCTTCGCCGTCGCGTTCTCGCTGAAGAACCTGCTGTTCATGTTCATCGGGGTGATCCTCGGCGTGATCATCGGGGTGCTTCCGGGCCTCGGCGGCGCCAACGGCGTCGCCATCCTGCTGCCGCTCACCTTCACCATGGCGCAGACCCCGGGTGGCGCCACCTCGGCCATCATCCTGCTCTCCTGCATTTACTGGGGGGCGCTGTTCGGCGGCGCGATCACCTCGATTCTCTTCAACATCCCGGGGGAGCCCTGGTCGGTGGCGACGACCTTCGACGGCTATCCGCTCGCGCAGCAGGGGCGCGCGGGCAACGCGCTCACCGC